>NZ_QHJY01000419.1 GCF_003185805.1 Caulobacter sp. D5 | reverse complement strand
CTGGTCGCCGAGCGCGACGGCCTTGCCGAGCCCGTCGCGCCGGTCGCCTTCGCCGGCTTACCGGCCGAGGACCAGAAGCTGGCTGAGGAGGCCATGGGCCTGGAACGCCGCCAGCTCGCCGCCCAGCGCGCGGCCCTGGCCTCCAGGCGCGGGGTGCTGGGCGAGCGGGCCAGCCAGCTGGCCGAGCAGATCAACGGCTACAACCGCCAGCTCGCCGCGAACCGCGAGCAGCAGCGGCTGATCGGCGAGGAGCTGGACGGCATGCGCAAGCTGGCCGCCCAGGGCTATGCGCCGCTGACCCGGGTGAGGGCGCTCGAACGGGCCGCGGCCGACCTCGTCGGAACCGACGGCGCCTATCGCGCCCAGGCCGCCAGCGCCCGCGAGGGCATCGGCGAGACCCGGATGCAGGCCCTGCAAGGCGACCGCGCGCACATGGACGAGGTGATCGCCGACCTGCGCCAGTCGGAGATCGAGCTCAACGACCTCAAGCCCAGGCTGGCGGCCGCGCGCGACCAGCTGTCGCGCGGCATGGTCCGTGCGCCGGCCTCGGGCCAGGTTGTGGGGCTGAAGGTGTTCACGGTCGGCGGCGTGGCCGCGCCCGGCGACGTGCTGATGGAGATCGTGCCGCAGCGCGCGCCGCTGGTCATCGAGGCCCGGGTGTCGCCGAACGACGCCGACGACGTCCATGTCGGCCAGGCCGCCGACGTGCGGCTGACGGCGTTCCACGATCGTCATCTGCCGCTGCTGCAAGGCAAGGTGACCAAGCTCTCGGCCGACGGCTTCACCGACGACAAGACCGGCGCGCGCTACTTCCGGGCCGAGGTCGCGGTGCCGCCCGAAGAACTGGCCGCGCTGAAACAGCCGGGCCGCGAGCCGCCGGCGCTGAAGGCGGGCTTGCCGGTCGAGGTCGTGGCCCCGCTGCGCAAGCGCACGGCGCTGCAGTACCTGCTGGAGCCGCTGCAGCAGCGGCTGTTCAGGAGCTTCCGCGAGCAGTGAGGCTGTCCCCGAAGGCCCTCGCTAGCCGACCTGCACCAGGTGGCGCAGGCCCTCCTGCATCTCGTCGATCACGCGTTCCACATGCTGGTCGCGCCGCAGGAATTGGGCGTAGGCCTCGGTGATCGAGGCGGGCGCGATCAGGTCCATGCCGAGGCGTTCGGCGGTAACGCCGATCGCGAAGAGGGCAGGGGCCAGGGCGCAGTCGGCGATCGTGAGACGGTCGCACAGGGCGTAGGCCGGTCCCGGCAAGAGGTCTTCGAGCATCGCGACGCCGTTCAGCAGTTCCTCGACCGCCCGGCGGGCGCTGGCGGCGTCTGTGCGCGGTTTTGCCAGAGCGACCATCGACGGCATCAGATAGAGATCCACGTGCCGCACCAGGAGCCGCGCCATCGCCCGGTCGAAGACGTCGATCGGCATCAGGGACGGCGCCTCCGGAAACCGCTCTTCCAGATATTCGAGCAGGACGGCGGACTCCCAAAGGGGGCCTCTGTCCTCGAGCAGGACCGGGATGCGGCCGGTCGGGCTCAGGTCTCGAAAATGGCGGTTGTCGCGCCAGCCCGCGGGCGGCGGGATCAGGTCGATGGGCAGGCCCTTGGCGTAGATCGCGATGCGGACGCGCGCGGCGAACGGGGACACGGGAAGGCTGATCAGGTCCATCTGGGTTTCAGCGGGCTCCGGTTGTCCTTTGCCGAGTCTTGGCATACCGGTTGGCGCTTGTCGCCAAGTCGACACAGTTCGCGACCTTTCCGCATCAAGATGACACCCGCCAGCAGCCCTTCCGCCTCGAGCGCCTTCGCCAGGTTCACCGACGCCGAGACGATGGCGCTGGCGATCGGCGACATCAATTCGGGCGCGAAGCCGCTTCCTCTCGAACGGACCAGCCGGCGCTTCGACGGCATGCTCGCGCGGGCGAGCTTCGGCGGACTGAACCTGGGCATGGGCCGCTTCGCCCAGGGCATCGCCCAGACCGCGGCCATTCCCGGCGTCCACACCTTCATGTTCGCCACCGAGCCGGGGATCATGCGGCGCGTCTCGGGCCGCAAGCTGTTCGGTCGGCACATCTTTCACTTCCGGCCCAACGAGCGGACCGTCACCGGCTCTCCGCCCGACATGCCGTGGGCGTTCGGGATCGTGACCATGCCGTTCGAGCGGCTGACCGAGCATGCGCCCAACCTGATGGGCGCGGGCCATGCGACGCCGCTGGACGATGACCGCATGTTCGTCGCGCCGCCGGCGGCGATGAACGAGCTCATCGGGCTGATGAGCGACATCTCAGGCGTGATCCAGAGCACGCCCGAAGTCCTGGCGGAGCCGCAGCCGTCCAAGGCCCTGGCGGGCGCGGTCGTGGACAGGCTGATGGCCTGCCTCTCCGAGGGCCTGGTCAAGCCGGACAGGGCCGCCCTGGGGCGCCATCGCCAGATCGTCGCCCGCTTCGAGCGCGCCCTCGATGAGCGTCCGGAGGAGATGCTGTCGCTGGGCGACATCTGCCGGGTGGTGGGCGCGGCCGAGCGGACGCTCAACCTGGCCTGCCAGGAATTTCTCGGGGAAGGCGCGGTGCGCTACGCCCGTAATCGCCGGCTGGACCTTGTCCATGCGCGGCTGCGGGCGTCCGATCCCGCCGTCACCCTGGTGACCAAGGTCGCCATGGACCACGGCTTCTGGGAACTGGGCCGCTTCGCCCAGGCCTATCGCCTCCGCTTCGGCGAGCGTCCTTCGGACACCCTGCGCCGCAACGCGCACTGACCTTTCTCCAAACTCCACCGTTCATGCCGGGATCGCATAGTCCGGCGCCCGCCCCGCTGGCAGGGACGGGCCGACACGCGTCATGCGGATCCTCGACCTGGCCGGCCTGAAGCGCCGCCGTCGATCCCTGTTTGCACGTGCGTTTCAGGGGGATCGGGCCTGAGCCCAGGCCAGCGCGTCGCGTGACGCGATCTGACGTCCCTGCAATTCAAACCGGTCCGGTAAGTCGGGCCCAGCAGGTGTCAAAGTGCGGCAGTCGATCAACAAAGCGCGGGCGTCCAACAACACGCGGGGCATCCGCACCTCGGCCTCGCTCACGGTGTTGGCGCTGGCGGTCGGCCTCAGCGCCCCGATGGCCCAGGCCCGCCAGATCACCCAGGGCGGCGGTGCTGGCGCCGGCTATGGCTCCTATACGCCCCAGGGCGGCATCGCCGGCGGCGCCGGCGGCGCCTCCGGCGCTGGAAACTATGGCGGGGCGGCGGCGGCCACGCCGACCGGCTCGGCCGAGGCCGGGGCCAACGGCAGCCAGGCTGGAGGGCAGCCCGGGGCGCTGAACGACCTCTCGGCCGGCGGCGGCGGCGGC
>NZ_QHJY01000418.1 GCF_003185805.1 Caulobacter sp. D5 | reverse complement strand
CCCAGGCGATCCACGAGGGGATCGCCGGCTCGACCCTGCACGTCTTCGCCGACTGCGGCCACCTGCCGGCCATGGAGCGGCCGGACGAGGCCACGGGCCTGCTGCGGGCGTGGCTGGCGGAGGGTTCAGCTCTCTGAGCGCAGTTGCCCCCTCAACAGGATCAGCACGCAAAGCGCGTTCTTGAAATCCTTGTCGGAGGCGGACCTGGCTGCGCGCCAGCCTTTGATGGCGCTTCTTACGCGTGAACGCAGCAGGCGGGCGTCGGTCTCGCTCAGCGGCTTGTTCATGTCGTAGTCAGCGTCGTGGCGCTTGGCCTGGGCGTCGAGAAAGGCCTTGGCGAGTTCGCGCACGAACGGAGGGCTGGCTACGGGCGGCGCGGCGTTCGACAGAAGGAAGAACTCTTCTATCGAGGCGTTCACGCTGAGACCGCGAACCTTGTCCAAGGTCGTCGCCAATCCCTTGTGGGAAATCGTCCGAGCCAGGATTCGCCGCCGCCGCCGAAGATCGTTGTGGGAGCCAACGATTCTTAGTCCGACTTCTTCCAGCAGGAAGTGGAAGAGCGCGTAATAGGTGGTCGAGATGCTGCGCCTTACGCGGGCGCCCGCAAGTTTACCGCGCTGTCCGCTCTTCCTCCCGAGAAGCCGCAGAGCGGCGGCCAGGAGATCGTCGGCGTAGCTCGACACTAGGCCGCGTCCGCGAACCTGACGCTGGGATAGCGCTCGTCCACGGCGCTGACCGCGTCCTCGATCGCTTCGAGCAGCGCTTCGAGATCGCGGTCCTCCGTCTTGTCGCTATGCTTGATCTGGACCACGACGCGCAGGAAGTCAGAGCCGTCGTCGTTGCGAGCCGCTTCGATGACGACGTCGTCGATCGCGAGGTGGCCCTGCGCGGCCTTCGTCGCCTCGACCACGCGACCCTTGATCGTCTCCAGGTCAGTCTGCATCGCTATATCCGGTTGCTCTACCTGAGCATAACACGGCTTGTTGGAGACGGCTTCAGGCCGTTTCGACTAGCCCCGCACCGACAGCGTCATCCGCACCAGGGCGGCCAGGTTGTCGGCGTGCATCTTGCTCATCAGCTTGGCGCGGTAGATCTCGACCGTGCGGGGGCTGATGCCCAGGTCGCGGGCGATGATCTTGTTGGGCTGGCCGGCCACCACGCCGTCGAGCACTTGGCGCTCGCGCTCCGACAGGGTCTCGATCCGCGCCAGCACCTGGGCCTGGTCGTCGCTGACCGTCGGCTGGGCCGGGGCGGCGCTGGCCAGGGCGCGCTCCAGGGCCGCCAGGATGCGGGCTTCGGAGAACGGCTTTTCGATGAAGTCCACCACGCCGTCGCGCATGGCCTCGACGGCCATGGGGATGTCGCCGTGGCCGGTGATCATCACCACCGGCAGGGCAGAGGCCTCGGTGCGCAGGCGCTTGACCAGTTCCTGGCCCGACATGCCGGGCATGCGCACGTCGGTGATCACGCAGCCGGCCTCGGCCGTGGGCAGGGCGGCCAGGAAGGCCTGGGCGTCGGGATAGGTGCGCACCCGGAAATCGGCCGTCTCCAGCAGGAAGGCCAGGGAGTCGCGGGCGTCGGCGTCGTCGTCGACCACGTGCACAACGGCGTCGCTCATCGGGTGGTCTCCTGGTCGGTCTTGTCGGCTTGGTGCGAGGTAGGTTCTGGGGCGGGCGGCAGGGTGAAGCGGAAGATCGTGCCGCCGCCGGGATTGGCGTCGGCCCAGATGCGGCCGCCGTGGGCCTCGATGATCGAGCGCGAGATCGACAGCCCCACCCCCATGCCTTCGGCCTTGGTGGTCATGAACGGCTCGAACAGCCGGGCGCGGAACGCGTCGTCGACGCCCGAGCCGGTGTCGGCCACGGCCACCTCGACGACCCCGTCGTCCTGCCGGCGGCTGGTCACCGACAGGCGGCGGACCGGGCGGCCGTCCATGGCCTCGACCGCGTTGCGGATCAGATTGACCAGCACCTGCTGGATCTGCACCCGGTCGGCGAAGACGGCGTCGCAGGCCGGGTCCAGGGCGATGCTGACCTCGGCCTGGCCCTCGCGCACGCCGATCAGGGCCAAGGCCCGGGCGTCGTCGACCAGTTCCGACAGGCTCTCGACGTCGCGCTCGGTGGCCCCGCGGCGGACGAACTCGCGCATGCGGTGGATGACGTCGCCGGCCCGCAGCGCCTGGTCCGAGGCGCGGTCGATGGCGTCGCGCACCTTGGCCTGATCCTCGGGGCGGCCGCGATCCATCAGCCGGCGCGAGCCGGTCAGCAGGTTGGCGATCGCCGACAGCGGCTGGTTCAGCTCGTGGGCCAGGGTGGTGGCCATCTCGCCCATGGCCGTCAGGCGCGAGACGTGGACCAGCTCGCCCTGCAGCTCCTGCAGCCGGCTCTCGGTGGCGTGGCGCTCGGTCAGGTCGCGGATGAAGCCGGTATAGGCGCGGGTGGGGCCCTTGGTCTCGCCGACCGCCAGCTCCATCGGAAAGGTCGTGCCGTCGCGGCGCAGGCCGGTGACGATGCGGCCGATGCCGATCACCCGCTTGTCGCCGGTGCGCTCGTAGCGCTCGAGATAGGCGTCGTGGGCGGTCTGGTGCGGCTCGGGCATCAGCATGCTGACGTTCCTGCCGATCACCTCCTGGGCGTTCCAGCCGAACAGGCGCTCGGCGGCCGGGCTGAACGAGGTCATGATCCCGCGCGGATCGATCACCACCACGGCGTCGGGCACGGTGTCGAGCACCGAGCGCAGGTGGTCGGTGATGTCGGCCATCCGCCGCCGGGCGGCGTGGAACCAGCCGCCGCCGATCGACATGCCCACGCCGATCATCAGGAACACCAGGCTGGAGACGGCCGTGGCCTGGTCGGGCTGGGGCGAGAAGGTCAGGAACCAGACCATGGCCGAGGCCAGGATGGTGGCCACCAGGCCGGGGATCAGGCCGCCCAGCGCCGCGCTGATCAGCACCGAGGGCACGAACAGCAGGAAGGTCGCCGGGGCGGCGTAGCGGCTGGGCAGGGCGAAATAGAGCAGGGCGCAGCCGGCCACCAGGCCGGCGGCGGCCATGAAGACGCCGAGGCGAAGCTCGCTGTACAGCGGCGCGGGCGGGCGCTGGGGCGCGGCCATGATCGTCTAGAGCGTCGCCGTCGTGGTCATGGGCGCGCTTATAGCCGGTCCGGCGGCCGGGGACACCGTCTCTGGCGAGACGCTCCGTTCACAGAGCGCCAGCGGCGCCTGGCGATGGCTGACCAGCACCAGGCCCTGCCCCGTGGCGCGCAGACGGGCGTCGAGGCGGGCGACGACGCGGGCCTCGGTCGCCGCATCCAGGCCCTCGGTCGGCTCGTCCAGCAGCAGCCAGGGCGCGTCGCGCAGCAGGGCGCGGGCCAGCGACAGG
>NZ_QHJY01000417.1 GCF_003185805.1 Caulobacter sp. D5 | reverse complement strand
TGACCGATGGTGCCGATGTTGCAGTGCGGCTTATTACGTTCGAACTTTTCCTTGGCCATCGTCTCTACCTTCGCGCCGGCGGCTGATTGTTACGGGTATCACTTCGGGGGAGCTGGAGCGGGTAGCGGGAATCGAACCCGCATCCTCAGCTTGGAAGGCTGCTGCACTACCATTGTGCTATACCCGCCCTGTAGGACCAAGAATGGGCCTAGCTGGCAGCGGGGTCGCGATCGGCTCCCGTCTCTTGGCTCGGGGGCCTCGCCCACCTTCCGGTCGTTCAGTTCATCGCGCGTGGTGGGGGAAGAAGGACTCGAACCTTCGAAGCTTTCGCAGCGGATTTACAGTCCGCCCCCTTTGCCGCTCGGGACATTCCCCCACGGCGCGATGTGAACTCCGGAAGAGGCGGCCGTATCTTCGATCTTGGCGGCCGTGTCAAACGGCTGCTGTGGATCGAGGAACAAAAGCTCTTTGAGCAGGTTCGGACGGTGCTAAGCAGCGCCGGACCGGCTCGCGGAACCTCGTGGCCCCCAAATCGGAGCGCGTCTTATAGTGTCCTCTCATTCTGAACGCAACGACCGTGGAAGGCCAAAAGCGCCAGAACGTGAAAATCGCGGCAAGCATCAGAAAAACAAGCACTTTTCCAAGCCTCACAGCGACGAAAAGGACTGGATCTGGGGGAATCACGCGGTCGAGGCGGCGCTTTCGAACCCCGCCAGGCCGGCGCCGAAGCGCCTTCTGGTCACCCCGGACCGCGCCAAGCGACTCGCGCCGAATCTCCAGCGCCACCCCGCCCTGCAGGTGATGGAGGCCGTCGATATCGCCCGCCAGCTGCCCCAGGGCGCCGTGCACCAGGGAATCGCCATGAAGGTGGACGAGCCCGAGCCGCTGTCGCTGGCCGAACTGGCCACGCCGGCCAAGGGCGTGATCGTCATGCTCGACCAGATCACCGACCCGCAGAACGTCGGCGCCATCTTCCGCTCGGCCGCCGCCTTCGGGGTGAAGGGCGCGGTGCTGCAGGACCGCCACGCCCCGGTGCTGTCCGGCGTGCTGGCCAAGACCGCGGTCGGGGCGGTGGACAAGGTCCCCTACGCGCGCGTGGTCAATCTTTCCCGGGCGCTCGAGGAACTGGCCGACCTGGGCTGGCGGGCCGTGGCCCTGGCCGGCGAGGCCGAGGAGAGCCTGGAGGCGGTGCTCGACGGCGGTCCGACCGTGCTGGTGCTCGGTTCGGAGGGCGAAGGCGTGCGGCGCCTGGTTGCCGAACATTGCGACGCGATGGGAAAAATCCCCATGCCTGGCGGCTTCGAGAGCCTGAACGTGTCCGCCGCGGCGGCGATCGCGCTCTATGAAACGTCCAGAGTTCGCGCCACGGGGGAAATCGGTTCGTAAAATACGATTAACCGTTTTGATTTCGTCGCAACGACGTGTTTTCCTCGCGGGCGATTGGCTTCGCGAGCCTTCAAGTACGACAGCTCGCGAGGGATCATA
>NZ_QHJY01000416.1 GCF_003185805.1 Caulobacter sp. D5 | reverse complement strand
TCGTCCTTGGTGCGGGCGTCGATGCGGCCGCAGAGGATCAGGCGGTCGCGCGCCCGGGTCAGACCCACATAGAGCAGGCGATAGGCCTCCTGCTGGGCCTTGTCCTCACGCAGTTTCCGGGCGCTCGCCGAGGCCTCGCAGTCGTGCTTGCCTGAGGCGCACCAGACATAGCCCTTGTCCGCCGTCGCCAGCAGCGGCGAGCCGCGCGCCCCGCCCTTCATCGTCGTCTCGGGCAGGAAGACGATCGGCGCCTCCAGGCCCTTGGCGCCGTGGGCGGTCATCACCCGCACCTGCCGGCGCACGCCCTCCATCTCGCGCTTGACCACGATGTCCAACGCCGCGAACTCGGCGACCAGGGTCTCCAGGTCGCGCACGCCCCGGGCCTCGGCGTTGGTGATCTGGGCCAGGAACTCGTCCAGGGCGTCGGCGGCCTCTTCGCCCAGGCGGGTCAGGGCGCGGGCGCGGTTGCTGGTCCCGTTGATGTCCAGCTTGCCCAGGAACAGAGCGTAGAATTCGTAGGGCTGGCGGCGGCGACGGGCGGTCAGGGCCCAGTCGAGCAGGGCGTGGGCCTCGCGCCACAGCGGCCGCTCGTCGGCGCGGGCGGCCAGCACGGTCCACAGCGTGCCGCGCCGCCCCTTGGCCAGGGCGTAGAGATCATCGTCCGCCAGGCCGCAGAACGGGCTCTTCAGCAGCGCCGCCAGCGTCAAATCATCGTCCGGGAACAGGCAGAAGCGGCCCAAGGCCAGCAGGTCGTCGAAGACGATGTGGGCCGACAGCGACAGCCGGTCGGCGCCGGCCACCGGCACGCCGCGCCGCTTCAGTGCCCGCAGCACCTCCTCGAACAGCGCCTTGCGCCGCCGCACCAGCACCAGCACGTCGCCGTAGTGGGCCGGGCGCCAGGTCCGGGAGTCCTTGTCGAACACCGCATCGCCGCGCTCGACCAGGGCCTTGATCTCGGCGGCGATCTTTTCGGCCAGGCGGCGGTTGGCGCCCTGCTCGGTCTCGACGTCCAGCGGCGCATCCCAGGCCTCGCGCTCGGCGGCGACCGGCTCGCGCTCCAGCGGCCACAGATCGACGCATCCCGGATGGTCGCGGCGGAAGGCCTCGTGGCCCGGGATGTCCTCGCCGGTGGGGGCCAGGCCCATCCGCGCCTCGGGGGCCTCGAACAGCGCGTCGACGAAGCTCAGCACCTGCTGGGTCGAGCGGTAGGACATCGACAGCGGCACGGCCTTGCCGGTGCGGCCGACAGCCTCGATGCGGGCGATATAGCCCTGCGTCTCGATCAGCAGGCGCTCGGGCTGGGCGCCCTGGAAGGAATAGATCGACTGCTTCTCGTCGCCGACGATGAACAGGGTGCGGCCGTCGGCGGCCTTGCCGTCGCGGCCCGGCGCCCCGGCCCCGGCGAAGAAGTCCTCGGTCAGGGCCGACAGAATCTCCCACTGCTCGGGCGCGGTGTCCTGGGCCTCGTCGAGCAGGATGTGACTGACGCCGCCGTCCAGCTTGTAGAGCACCCAGGCCGCGTCGACCTTGCGGGTCAGCAGGTCGCGGGTCTTCTCGATCAGGTCGGAGAAGTCGAGCGCCCCGTGGGCCTGCTTTTCCTCGATGAACTTGGCCAGGTAGAGCGCCGCCAGCCGCAGGGCCGCGACGCTGTCCTCGGCCACCTTGGCGGCGCGGAGGTATTCGCGGGCCTCCTCCAGGCGCTCCTGCTCGGCCAGCAGCCGTTCGCGCAGGTCTTCGCGGCTCTTCAGGCCCGAGGTCTTGGCTGGCCAGGTGGCGGGCGTGCCGACGCCCTTCTCGGTAAACAGGGCGGCCAGGGCTTCTTCCAGCGTCGCGCCGGGATCGACGGCGACGGCCCGCATCTGCTCGCCGCACTTGATGTCGGTCTTGCCGCCGCCGGCCAGCACGTCGGCGATCGAGCGCCACAGCACCCGGTCGAGATCGGCCATGGCCTCGGCCGCCACCTCGTCGGCGGTGGTCGGTTCGGGAAAGCCGCAGACGGTCCAGAGGTCGGCGATCACGCCCTCCAGCCCGCCGCAGCGGTCGAGATAGGCGGCGATGCCCGAGCGCTGGTGCTCGAAGGTCGCGAACATCGCTTCGAAGGAGGCGAAGTCCAAGGCCACCGAGAAGCGGGCATAGGCGTCGGCGAACACGTCGCCCGAGTGGGTGACGTGGTCGGCCAGCTTGTGCAGCGCCGCCTGAGCCACGGCCGACGAGGCCCCGTCGTCCATCACCTGGAAACCGGGCGACACCCCAGCCTCGATCGGAAAGCGCCGCAGCAGCTTCTCGCAGAAGGCGTGGATGGTCTGGATCTTCAGGCCGCCGGGGGTCTCCAGCGCCTTGGCGAACAGGCTGCGGGCCTTGGACAGGGCGGCCGCGTCGAACTCGTTGGCCGGGCGGTCCACCAGGTCGGCGATCTCGGCGCGCAGCGCGTCGTCGGGCGTGATGCACCACTTGCCCAGCCGGTCGAACAATCGGTGCTGCATCTCGGCGGCGGCGGCCTTGGTGTAGGTCACGCACAGGATCGCCGCCGGCTCGGCGCCGCCCAGCAGCAGGCGCGCGACCCGGTCGATCAGGGTCTTGGTCTTGCCCGAGCCGGCGTTGGCCGTGACGAAGGCGGAGATCGCCGGGTCGGCGGCGATGCGCTGGGGATCGAGGGCGGTCATCGCGACCCTCCCCCTGAAGGGGGAGGTGGCCCGGAGGGCCGGAGGGGGAAGTCCCTGATGAGTTCGACGAAGCCGCAGACGGAAGCAGACACTTCCCCCTCCGTCGGTTTCGCCGACACCTCCCCCTTCAGGGGGGGGGTCTTGGAAGACAGGCTCGCCCTCATTCCCCGTCCCCCTCATCGCCGCTGGTGGACCACTCGAACACCCGCGCCAGGTGGCCATAGTCCCCCGCGTGGTCGTGCACGAACTGCGGCGCGGTGCGCGAGAGATACGGCCGGGTCGGCTCGTCGTACTTGCGGATCAGCTCGACCAGGCCGTCGAAGGCCTTGCGGGCGGCGTCCTCGCTCTCGCCGCCGGCCTTGGCGCGGGTCTGCTCCTCGCCGGCCGGGCGGCGGCCGGTGACGCGGACATAGGTGAGGTCCCCGGGCGCGCGCGGACCGAGTTCGGGGAAGCCGCCGTTCTGCAGGATCGCCGCCGTCAGGGTCAGCTGCGGCGAGAAGCCGGTGTCGACCTGCTTCTGGCTGGGGGCGGCGCCGGTCTTGTAGTCGAGGATGTGGGCGGCAAGGCCGTCGCGGGTCGGCTCCAGGCGGTCGGTCTTGGCCGTCAGGGTGAAGGGCCGGCCGTCGACCTGG
Source organism: Caulobacter sp. D5 (assembly GCF_003185805.1). Classification (GTDB taxonomy): domain Bacteria; phylum Pseudomonadota; class Alphaproteobacteria; order Caulobacterales; family Caulobacteraceae; genus Caulobacter. The sequence continues at coordinate 436 of NZ_QHJY01000416.1, read as the reverse complement.
AAGGTGATCTCGCCGGCGGCCTCGACCACGATTTTCTCGGCGTTCGCGCGGCGGCGGGCCTCCAGGTCCATGACCCACAGGGCCGCCTCGTGGGCCAGGGCGCGCTCGCGGGCCAGGGCCGAGGGCGGCATGCCGGCGGCGACCAGTTCGGCGATGTAGAGGCCCTCGAAGATCTCGGCGCCGTTGGGAGGCAGGTCTTGCGGATAGGTCTCGGCGAACACCTCGAAGGCGGCGTGGATGGCGGTGCCGCGCGCACGGGCCTCCACCGGCTCGTCCGGACGGTCGAGGGGATAGAGCTTGAGGATGTCGCGCGCCCAGACGGCGTAGGGATCGCGCGTCAGGGCCTCCACGCGGGTGACGGCCATCTTGCGCGGGCGGTCGGCGACCGGCGGGCAGGGGGCCGGGCGCCGGACCGGGGCGTAGGGGCCGGGGGCGT
>NZ_QHJY01000415.1 GCF_003185805.1 Caulobacter sp. D5 | reverse complement strand
AGAGAGAGGGTTCAGCGTATATGCACGAATCACCGGTATGTGAGGAACGTTCGTCAAGGCCGAGGGTTAAGGTGGCCCCATGGCTCGGCTCGGCATCACTCATGAGACCCGATACGCTTACGAGCGCCCGGTGGCGTTCGGGCCGCACCGGCTGCTGATCCGGCCGCGCGACAGCCACGCCATCCGCATCGTCGAGGCGTCGCTGGCGACCTCGCTGCCCGGCCAGACGCGGTGGAGCTACGACGCCAACGGCAACTGCGTCTGCACCTTCCAGCCGGAAGGCAAGGCCGACTTCCTGACCATCACCAGCCGCCTTGTCATCGACCGCTTTCCCGCGCCCCTGACCGACCAGGCCGTGGCCGACCCGCACACCGTCTCGCCGATTGTCTACGGCCGCGAAGACCGGGCGGTGCTGGACCCCTTCATCCGCCCCGCCACCGAGGACGCCGACCGGGTGATGCTGCGCTGGCTGCGCGAGCAGATGGAGCGGCCGGACGAGCCGGCGCTGGAGTTCCTGCTGCGGCTCAACTCCACCATCCACGACCAGTTCGAGTACCAGGCTCGCGCCGCCGAAGGCACCCAGAGCCCGGCCCTGACCGTGGCGCGCGGGGCGGGCACCTGCCGCGACTTCGCCTGGCTGATGGTCGAGGCGCTGCGGCGACTGGGCTACGCGGCCGTGTTCGCCACCGGCTACCTCTACAGCCCCTCGCATGGCGGCATGAGAGGGGCGGGGGCCACCCACGCCTGGTGCGAGGTGTTCCTGCCCGACCTCGGCTGGACCGAGTTCGATCCCACCAACGGCCTGGCGGAATCCGAGGACCTGATCCGGGTGGCGGCCACCCGCACCCCGGCCGAGGCCCTGCCGGTGTCGGGCACGGTGATCGGCGATCCGGGGCTTTCGGAACTCAGCGTGGTGGTCGACGTGCAGCAGCAGGACGCGCTGTGCGAAGCGGCATGACGAAGATCAACGACAAGCGCCGGCAAGGCGCGCAGGATGAGATTTGAGGCGGGAGGCGAGGCCATGATGACGAAGCCGTTCCAACACCAGAACCCGATGACCAACTACTGCATCCCCAAGTCCGAGCCCAAGGCCCAGCACGGCCAGAAGCCGGCCAAGGAATGCGTGGACCTGAAGGACGAGAAGCGCTCGTTCGAGCCGCGTCCGGGGCACTAGGTCACCGAAAAATCGTCATCCCGGGCGGAGGGCCGCGAAGCGGACCGCAGACCCGGGACCCAGAGGCCGGCGCACGGTGGCGGCCTCTGCGTGAGGCGCTCGATCTGACTGCTGCGCCCAGTCCCCTGGGTCCCGGCTCTCCGCTTCGCTACGGCCGGGATGACGAGCTTAGGGAGCGGATAGAGAAGGGCGTTCACCCCCGCCGCAGGATGAACTCCAGGTCCCGCACCTGGCCGACCGGGAAGAAGTACTCGCCGACCTTGGTGAAGCCCATGCGGCCGTAGAGGCGCTGGGCGCCGAAGTTCTCGGACCAGACGCCGATCCACAGGGGGCGCGGGCCGTCCTTTTCCAGCCAGTCCAGGACCGTGTTCAGCAGGCGTGAGCCGTTGCCGCCGCCCTGGTGGTCCTTCAGCACGTAGATTCGCTTCAGCTCGCCGTGGTCGGCCTGGACGTCCGGATGGGGCAGGTCGCAGGGACCGGCCAGGGCGTAGCCGATCGCCGTTCCGTCCTTCTCCAGGATCCAGCTGGCCTTGTCGGGGTCGGCGAGATCGCGCTGGGTGCGCTCGAGGCCGTAGGCGTAGGCCAGGAAGGCCGCCAGGTCCTCGGGAGGATAGAGGTGCGCGAAGGTCTCGGTGAAGGTGCGCGCCCCCAGGGCGGACAGGGTTTGCGCGTCTTCGGCGACGGCGCGGCGCAGGGTCGTGCTCATGGGCAGGTGATGCCTCGAAAAAGGCTGGGCGGACAAGCGCCCTCGCGCGTTTTCGAAAAGCGATTGGTCTTATGGCGACAGCCCGACAAACCGCCTAGGTAGGGGCCGCGCCGAACGTCGCTACCGGGCCGGAAGCCTGTCCTGCTTGGATGGAATCCATCCAAGCAGGATGAACAGGCTTCCTGTTGGTAAGCGAGAGCGCGTTAGGCGGCGAAACCGCAAACACTTTCGCCTAACGCGCTCTTGTCGACCGCGTGCTTGCCAAGCGCGCACGGGCATGTCATGACAACGTTGTCATAGGGTGGACGAAAAGTGACCAAGAAAAAGACCGAAGACGGCGAAACGGGCCGCGAGGTTTTGGTGCTGCTGGGCGGCGCCGGCGACCTGGCCCTGCGCATGCTCCTGCCATCGCTGTATTTCCTGGAAGTCGACCGGCTGCTGCCGCATGACCTGCGGATCTTCGGCGTGGCGCGCGGCGACCTCACCGGCGACAGCTACCGCCAGCTGGTGCGCGAGCACCTGGGCAAGCGCGCCAATGTGGAAGAGGCCGCCTGGGAGCGCCTGGCCGCCCGCCTCGACTATCTTCCGGTCGACATCACCAAGGAGGAAGGGGCCAAGGCCCTGGCCGACAAGATCGGCCCGCACGACTCGCTGGTGATCTTCTTCGCCGTTTCGCCCAGCCTCTATCCGTCGGCCTGCCAGGCGCTGCAGAGCGCGGGCCTGACCGGCCCCACGACGCGCCTGATCCTGGAAAAGCCGATCGGCCGCGACCTCGAAAGCTCCAAGATCACCAACGCCGCGGTCGGCGCCGTGGTCGACGAGAGCCAGATCTTCCGCATCGACCACTATCTGGGCAAGGAGACGGTCCAGAACCTGACGGCCCTGCGGTTCGCCAACGTGCTGTTCGAGCCGCTGTGGGACAACAAGTCGATCGACCACGTCCAGATCACGATCGCCGAGACCGAGAAGGTCGGCGACCGCTGGCCCTATTACGACGAGTACGGCGCCCTGCGCGACATGCTTCAGAACCACCTTCTGCAGCTGCTGTGCCTGGTGGCCATGGAGGCCCCGTCGGGATTCGACCCCGACGCCGTCCGCGACGAGAAGGTCAAGGTGCTGCGGTCCCTGCGGCCCTTCACCAAGGACAACGTGGCGCACGACACCGTCCGCGGCCAGTACGTGGCCGGGGTGGTCGAGGGCACGGCCCGGGCCGGCTATCTCGAAGAGGTGGGCAAGGGCTCCAAGACCGAGACCTTCGTGGCCATGAAGGTCGGCATCGACAACTGGCGCTGGGCGGGCGTTCCGTTCTTCCTGCGCACCGGCAAGAACCTGCCCGACCGCCGCACCCAGATCGTCGTGCAGTTCAAGCCCGTGCCGCACAACATCTTCGGCGCCGTGACCCAGGGCGAGATGCAGGCCAACCGCCTGGTCATCGACCTGCAGCCGGAAGAAGACATCTCGCTGAGCGTGATGACCAAGCGTCCGGGCCTGTCGGAAGAGGGCATGCGCCTGCAGTCGCTGCCGCTGTCGCTGAACATGGCCGCCCCGGGCAGCCGTCGCCGGATCGCCTACGAGAAGCTGCTGCTGGACGCCTTCCGTGGCGACCGCACCCTGTTCGTGCGTCGCGACGAGGTCGAGGCCGCGTGGCGGTTCGTGGACGGCGTGGCCAAGGCCTGGGCCGAAGCCAATATCGAGCCGGCGCCCTACGCCGCCGGCACCTGGGGTCCGGCCAGCGCCGCGTCGCTGATCGCGCCGCAGGGCCGCGCCTGGAAGTCGTGATGGGTACGCGCAACATGCCCAAGATCGAAGTCTTCCCGACCCGCGAGGCCCTGTACGACGCCGCAGCCTCGACGCTCGCCAACGCCCTGACCACCACGGTGGCGACCCACGGCAAGGCCGGGTTCGCCGCCACCGGCGGCTCCACGCCCGAGCCGGTCTACCAGCGCCTGGCCACCCTGACCCTGCCCTGGGACAAGGTGACCGTGACCCTGACCGACGAGCGCTTCGTGCCGCCGTCGGACCCGAGCAGCAACGAGGGCCTCGTGCGCCGCTCGCTGTTGCAGGGGGAGGCCGCCAAGGCGAGCTTCGCGCCGCTCTACGCCGACCCGGCCTCGCCGCAGGCCGCGGCCGAGGCGGCCGAGGCTGGCGTGGCCGAGGCCCTGCCGTTCGGCGTGACTCTGCTGGGCGTGGGGGGCGATGGCCACTTCGCCTCGCTGTTCCCCGGCAACCCGGTGCTGGAAGAGGGCCTGGACCTCGACGCCGAGCGCCTGGTGCTGGCCGTGCCGAAAGGCGAGCCGGCCCCCGACCTTCCGCGGATCAGCTTGACCTTCAAGGCGTTGATTCAGACGTCGCTGATCGTCCTGCTGGTCACCGGCCAGGCCAAGCGCGAACTGCTGGAAGGCGCGGTCGATCCGAGCCTGCCGGTGGCCAAGATTCTCGATCAGGACCGCGTGCCGGTCCGCATCCTCTGGGCGGAGTAGTCAGATGGCCCTCAATCCCGTCATCGCCGAAATCACCCAGCGGATCGTCGAGCGCAGCCGCCCGACCCGCGAGGCCTACATCGCCCAGATGGAGGCCGCCGCCCTGGCCCAGCCGGGTCGCGCCAAGCTGTCGTGCGCCAACTGGGCCCACGCCTTCGCCGCCTCGCCGGCGGCCGACAAGGTGCGGGCGCTGGATCCGAACGCGCCCAACCTGGGCATCGTCTCGGCCTATAACGACATGCTGTCGGCCCACCAGCCGCTGGAAGAGTATCCGGCGCTGATCAAGGAGGCCGCCCGCGAGGTCGGCGCCACGGCCCAGTTCGCCGGCGGCGTACCGGCCATGTGCGACGGCGTCACCCAAGGCCGTCCGGGCATGGAGCTGTCGCTGTTCTCGCGCGACGTCATCGCCATGGCCACGGCCGTCGCCCTGACCCACGACGCCTTCGACGCGGCCATGTATCTGGGCGTCTGCGACAAGATCGTGCCGGGCCTGGTGATTGGCGCCCTGGCCTTCAGCCACCTGCCGGCGGTGTTCGTGCCGGCCGGTCCGATGACCTCGGGCCTGCCCAATTCCGAGAAGGCCCGCATCCGTGCGCTCTACGCCGAGGGCAAGGTCGGCCGCGACGAACTGCTGGCCGCCGAGAGCGCCAGCTATCACGGCCCGGGCACCTGCACCTTCTACGGCACGGCCAACACCAACCAGATGCTGATGGAGCTGATGGGCCTGCACCTGCCGGGCTCGGCCTTCGTGCATCCCAACACCCCGCTGCGCAGCGCCCTGGTCAAGGAATCGGCCCGCCGCGTCGCCGCCGTCACCCATAAGGGCAACGACTGGATCCCGGTCGGCCGGGTGATCGACGAGAAGGCCGTGGTCAACGGCGTGGTCGGCCTGATGGCCACCGGCGGCTCGACCAACCTGGCTTTGCACATCGTGGCCATGGCCCGGGCGGCCGGGATCATCCTGACCCTGGAAGACCTGGACGACATCTCCAAGGCCGTGCCGCTGCTGGCCAAGGTCTATCCGAACGGCTCGGCCGACGTGAACCACTTCCAGGCCGCCGGCGGCATGGCCTTCGTGGTGCGCGAACTGTTGAAGGCCGGCATGGCCCACGAGGACGTGCTGACCATCGCCGGTCCCGGCCTGTCGAACTATCACCAGGAGCCCTACCTGGACGGCGACGAGCTGAAGTGGCGCGAAGGCCCGGAGACCTCGCTGGACGAGGCCATCCTGCGCCCGGTCGACAACCCCTTCAGCAAGGAAGGCGGCCTCAAGCTGCTGGCCGGGAACCTGGGGCGCGGCGTGATCAAGATCTCGGCCGTGAAGCCCGAGCACCATGTGATCACCGCGCCCGCCGCCGTGTTCCAGGAGCAGGAAGACTTCATCGCCGCCTTCAAGCGCGGCGAGCTGGAGCGCGACGTCGTCGTCGTGGTGCGCTTCCAGGGTCCTTCCGCGAACGGCATGCCCGAGCTGCACAACCTGTCGCCGTCGATCTCGGTGTTGCTGGATCGCGGCTTCAAGGTGGCGCTGGTCACCGACGGCCGCATGTCGGGCGCCTCGGGCAAGACGCCGGCCGCCATCCACGTGACGCCGGAAGCCGCCAAGGGCGGTCCGCTGGCCTACGTCCAGGACGGCGACGTGATCACCATGAACGCCGACACCGGCGAGCTTTTCATCCATGTGGACGAGGCTGAACTCCTCGCCCGCACGCCTGCACCAGTCCCGGCGTCCAAGCCGGGCTTCGGGCGCGAACTTTTCAGCTGGATGCGACACGGGGTCGGCGCCGCCGACGCCGGCGCGTCCGTGCTGTTTGCTTAAAGGGAACGGGAAACCCATGAACGGCGCCAACGCACACGGGCTGGGCCTGGTCGGGGACATCGGCGGCACCAACGCCCGCTTCGCCCTGGTCGATTTCGACGGCCCCGATCCCCGGCTGATCGAGCCCACCGCCTACAAGGGCGAGGACTACGACACGGCCGAGGACGCCATCGAGGACTATCTGGCCAAGGTGGGGGTCAAGCACCCCGACCAGGCCGTGGTCGCGGTGGCGGGCCCGATCGAGCATGGCGCCGTTCACTTCACCAACATCGACTGGCGCCTGTCGGAAGACAGCCTGCGCCGCACGGGCGGCTTCCGTAACGCCCGGCTGATCAACGACTTCACGGCCCAGGCCCTGGCCGCGCCGCGCCTGTCGCCCAAGGACCTGCGCCAGATCGGCCCGTTGCCGACCTCGGGCGAAGGGGATCTCGCCATCATCGGCCCGGGCACCGGCTTCGGCGCCGCCGGCATGGTGCGCCGCCACGGCTGCGACACCCCGCTGACCACCGAGGGCGGCCACATTTCGTTCGCCCCGGTCGACGACATCGAGATCGAGATCCTGCGCGGCCTGCAGGCCAAGTACGGCCGCGTGTCGGTCGAGCGGATCCTGGCCGGCCAGGGCATGGAGGACCTGCACGTCCTGCTGGCCCAGATCGAGGGCCGTCCCGTCGAGGAGCTGGCCGCCAAGGCGATCACCGAAGGCGCCGTGGCCGGCCGCGAATGCTGCAAGACTACGGTCGAGCGGTTCTGCGCCATCCTTGGCTCGACGGCGGGGGATCTGGCCCTGGCGCTGGGCGCGCGGGGCGGGGTGTTCATCGCCGGCGGCATCGCGCCCCGGATCGTCGACCTGCTGGAAGCCAGCGCCTTCCGCGAGCGCTTCGAGGCCAAGGGCCGCCTGTCGGACTATGTGAAGGCCATCCCGACCCACGTGATCCTGCATCCCCATACCGCCCTGATCGGGGCGGCGGTGGCGATGACGCCGGACGGCCAGGCGTCGATTTCGTAGGGTTTCTTCTCTCCGAGCACCCCCGCGCAGGCGGGGGTCCAAGCTGGCTTTCAGGATGTGGCGAGGCCGCGGATCGACCCGCGGATTCGGCTTGGATCCCCGCCTTCGCGGGGAACTTTCGGGGTAGGGGCGGTCTCTTGGCGAGAGCCCCGAACCGCCGTTTTCAGCAGCCCCGTCCAAAAAGGGGTCGCCTTGACAAGGTTGTCATGGCCTGTTGTCTCGCTTGAAGGCTGAATCACGCCGCGCGAGGCCCTTACTTGAACGCCAAGGTTACGATCCACGACGTCGCCCGCCTGTCGGGCGTATCGATCAAGACCGTGTCGCGGGTGCTCAACCGCGAGCCCAACGTCAAGGCCGACACCCGCGACCGGGTGCAGGAGGCGGTGGCGTCGCTGAACTATCGGCCCAACATCTCGGCCCGCAGCCTGGCGGGTTCGAAGGCCTATCTGATCGGCGTGTTCTTCGACAACCCGAGTCCCGCCTACGTCACCGACGTGCAACTGGGGGCGATCGGACGGTGTCGGACGGAGGGCTATCACCTGATCGTCGAGCCGCTCGATTCCACTGGCGACATCGAGGAGCAGGTGGAGCCGATGCTGGCCACCCTGCGCATGGACGGGGTGATCCTGACGCCGCCGGTCTGCGACAACGCCCGGGTGCTGGCCGTGCTGGACAGCGAAGGGGTTCCGTATGTGCGGCTGTCGCCGGACAAGGATCTCGACCGCTCGGCCTATGTGCGCATGGACGATGTGGCCGCCGCCTATGACATGACGGCCCACCTGATCAAGCTGGGCCACAAGGACATCGCCTTCATCAAGGGCCACCCCGACCACGGCGCGGCACACCTGCGCTACGACGGCTACGCCAAGGCCATGGCCGACCACGGCCTGACTGTGCGGGAGGACCGCGTGGCCCAGGGCTACTTCTCGTTCCGCTCGGGCTTCGAGGCGGCCGAGACCCTGCTGGCGGGCGACGACCGGCCGACGGCGATCTTCGCCTCCAACGACGACATGGCCCTGGGCGTGATGGCCGTGGCCAACCGCCTGCGCCTGAATGTGCCCGAGACCCTGTCGGTGGCCGGCTTCGACGACACCCCCGGCGCCAAGGTCGTCTGGCCGCAGCTGACCACCGTGCGCCAGCCGATCCAGGCCATGGCGGCGGCGGCGGCCGACCTGCTGCTCAGCGGCGACCTGAAGGGCGAGGAGGGGGCTCCGCCGCCCTCGCGCCTGCTCGACTTCGAGCTGGTGGTCCGGGAGTCGACCGGCCCGGCGGCGGGCTGAAGCTCAACCGTCAGGCGCGCGCTCTACAGAGATTTCTCGTATCACGCTCGAATCGCGCCTGGGTCGGATTCGACCTTCCAAGACCAATCGAGAGCACGGCAGTAGCCGGTGCAACATTGCGCAAAAATATCGGGACGCTACTTTTCCGATTACCGTGTCTGATCTTTCCAGGATCACGCGTTTCCATCTCTCTAGCTGACTAGATTTCGGGCGCCAAAGGTGTGGCCGCGCGGACAATGTTCGCTGAAATCAGCCTTCATCGTATACCGTTTATTGAATCCGATATTCCGCCGTTCCACCATTTCCCCAGGCGCCCCGGGAGCGGGCGTTACAGCAATGGGGAACTAAATGAAGCTGCGCTATCGACGAGGCGTTCTGGGCCTCGGAATCCTGGCCAGCGCCAGCGCCATAGCGCTGACGGCCGCCGCCCAAACCACCACCTCAGGCAGTCCCGACGAACCGGCCGAGGTGGAGCAGATCGTCGTCACCGGCTCGCGGATCCGCCAGCCGAACCTGACCTCGATCAGCCCGCTGACCAGCATCGGCAAGGACGAGATCGCCAAGCAGGGCGTCACCAATGTCGAGACGATGCTCAACAGCCTGCCGCAGGTGACCTCGGGCTACACCTCGGCGACGTCGAACGGCGCGACCGGCACGGCCTCGGTCGACCTGCGCGGCCTGGGGGCGGCCCGCACCCTGGTGCTGATGGACGGCCGGCGCCTGGTGCCCGGCGACCCGACCTTCCCGGTCGCCGACCTCAACACGGTTCCCGCGGCGCTGGTCGAGCGCGTCGACGTGGTGACCGGCGGGGCCTCGGCGGTCTACGGCTCGGACGCCGTGGCCGGGGTCGTCAACTTCATCATGAAGCACGACCTGGAGGGGGTGAAGCTGAACGCCTCGGTCAGCTTCAACAACCACCACAACAACGATTCCGCCGAGCGCGCGCTGCTCGATTCCAGCGGCTACACCAAGCCCGACGAGTGGGTGAACGACGGCTTCGTCTATGACTACAACATCGCCGCCGGCTTCAACACGCCCGACGACAAGGGCAATCTGACGGTGTTCGGCGGCTACCGGCAGTCGTCGGCGGTGACGCAGGACAGCCGCGACTACTCGGCCTGCTCGATCTCCAACGCCGGAACGAGCCCGGCCTGCGTCGGCTCGTCCAACGCCGCCACCGGCTTCTTCAACATCGGCGGCACGCGCTACACGACCACCAGCAGCGGCACGTTCCGGGCCTACACCTCGGCCGACGCCTTCAACTTCGGCCCGTACAACTACCTGCAGCGCTCGGACAAGCGCTACACCCTGGGCGAGTTCGCCCACTACGAGGTCAATCCCAAGGCCGACGTCTATCTCGACACCACCTTCGTCGAGGACAAGACGACCGCCCAGATCGCGCCGGCCGGCCTGTGGCGCGGCACCGAATACACGATCAACTGCGACAACCCGCTGATGTCGGACCAGCAGAAGGGCATCCTCTGCGGATCGACCACCTCGACCGACAGCGTCACCATGAGCGACCTGGGCTATCGCCTGACAGCGGGCGGGCCGCGCCAGTACACGCTGAAGCACCGCAGCTATCGCGGCACGCTGGGCGTTCGCGGCGATCTCAACGACGCCTGGTCGTACGACAACTACATCCAGTACAGCCGGGCCGAGTTCGCCCAGCGCACGGTCGGCGAATACTCGACGGCGCGGATCAACAACGCCCTGCAGGTGGTCAACGTCAACGGCGTGGCGACCTGCAAGTCCGTCGTCGACGGCACCGACCCGTCGTGCGTGCCGCTGGACATCTTCACGGTCGGCAACGTCAGCGACGCGGCCCTGGCCTATATCGGCGCGGTCAGCACCACCGGCGGCTCGACCACCGAGTCGATCGCCAGCGGCTCGCTGAGCGGCGACCTGACCGGCTATGGGATCAAGAGCCCCTGGGCGAGCCACGGCGTGGGCGTGGCCCTCGGCGCGGAATATCGTCGCCAGACCCTGAACTACACCGCCGACGAGGTGGCCCAGGAAGCCGGCACCGTGCCGGTCAAGGGCGCCTTCAACGTCGGCGAAGTGTTCGGCGAGCTGCGCGCGCCGCTGCTGTCGGACATGCCGTTCGTCAAGGCGCTGGACTTCGAGACCGGCTACCGCTGGTCCAACTACAGCACCGCCGGCGAGACCCAGAGCTACAAGTTCGGCCTGACCTGGAGCCCCGACGACCAGGTGCGGGTGCGCGCCAGCTACAACCGCGCCGTCCGCGCGCCGAACATCCTCGAGCTCTACACCCCGCAGGGCATCGGCCTGTTCGGTGGTTCGGACCCCTGCGCCGGCACCAGCCCGACGGCGACCCTGACCCAGTGCCAGGCGACCGGCGTCACCGCCGCCCAGTACGGCACCGGCGTGATCAGCGAATGCCCCTCCAGCCAGTGCAACGAGCTCTATGGCGGCAACGAGGAACTGAAGCCCGAGAAGGCCGACACCAAGTCGATCGGCGTGGTGCTGACCCCGGCCTTCCTGCCGCGCTTCAGCCTGTCGCTGGACTGGTACGACATCAAGGTCACCGACGTGATCGGCGGCATCTCGCCGACCGTGATCCTCAGCCAGTGCCTGACCACCGGCGCGGACTACTTCTGCAAGCTGATCCACCGCTCCAGCAGCGGCTCGCTGATCGGCACCGACGGCTACATCGTCAGCACCAACCTCAACACCGGCTACCTGTGGACCAGCGGCGTCGACATCAACGCCAACTACTCGGTCGAACTGCCGGCGATGGGCGGCCGCGAGTGGGGCGGGCTGAAGTTCGAGCTGACCGGCGGCTATCGCGACAAGTACCGCACCGAGCCGCTGCCGGGCCTGGGCAGCTATGACTGCAAGGGCCTGTACGGCCCGACCTGCGGCCTGCCGCAGCCGGCCTGGCGCCACAACTTCCGCACCACCTGGGAAACCCCGTGGAAGGACGTCGAGCTGTCTCTGGCCTGGCGCTACATCGGAAGCTCGAAGCTCGACATGAACACGTCGGATCCGTTCCTGACGGGCGGCGACGGCTTCTATGACGCCCTCGACGCCAAGATCGAGGCCTACAACTACTTCGACCTCACCACGAGCTTCAAGGTGAAGGGCAACACCGTGCGGGTGGGGGTCAACAACCTGTTCGACAAGGATCCGCCCGTCCTCGACAGCTCCGGCTACGGCGTCTCCAGCGCGCCGTACGGCAACGCCAACACCTATCCGGGCATGTACGACTCGCTGGGTCGCCACGTGTTCATCGCCCTGTCGGCCGATTTCTAGCCCGGTCGCCAGCCCGTCGCGGACGCTTGCCTGTCCGTGACGGTGGACGCCCCGGCGCCTCGTGCGCCGGGGCGTTTCTTTTTTCAGGGCAGGGCGAGCGTCGCGCCACCTTGTGGTGCAAGGGCTGACGGATTTAGCGGATAAGTAGTACAATTACGGAAAGCGAATTTTGTTACGCGATTGACAGCGTTGTCCATTGACAGCGCTGTCGCATTACTCATAGGTTGCAGTCGCCGGCTCCCCAGAAGGGCCGGAGAACAAGGGAGGATGCGCAAGGCATCCCGAAAACTTGGCGAACTCACTGCGTCGACGCTGTCGGCGGAGATCGGCTCTCTGCGGCCGCAATCTAGGGGAATGCTCATGATTTCGAAGACTTACGCGACCAGGGCCGCGCTGATGGCGGCGGCCTCCACGGTCGTTCTGCTGAGTGCGGGCCAGGCCTTGGCCCAGACCGCGGCCACCGATGCGGCGGCTCCGGCCGCGGCGCAAGAACCATCAGAAGTTGAGGCTGTGATCGTCACCGGCTTCCGCGCCTCGCTGCAAAGCGCGCTGAACGCCAAGAAGAACTCGAACCTGATCATCGAGTCGGTCACCGCCGAGGACATGGGCAAGTTCCCCGACCAGAACATCGCCGAGTCGCTGCAGCGCCTGCCCGGCGTGCAGATCGACCGCGAGAACGGCCAGGGCACCAAGGTCCGCATCCGCGGCCTCGACCAGAACGTCACGGTGCTGAACAACGACATCTTCGTGTCGGGCCTGGAGCTCTTCCGCCTGGGCGAGGGCAAGACCAAGCAGACCAACTCGCTGGAAGGCATTCCGTCTGAACTGATCGGCGGTGTCGACGTCTACAAGTCGCCCGACGCCTCGCTGCTGGAAGGCGGTCTGGGCGGCGTGGTCAACCTGAAGACCCGCAACGCCCGGTCCCTGCGCGACGACGTGACGATCGCCGGCGACCTGCGCGGCAACAAGGCCGGCGACACCGACTGGAACCCGACTGGTTCGCTGGTGCTGGGCTACAAGTTCAGCGATCGCTTCGCCGTGCTGGGCACGATCTCGTACGACAAGACCGAGATCCACACCGACGTGCTGGGCGGCGAGAACCGCGGCGGCTGGGCGTTCAACGACCGGCCGGTGGTCGGCGGCGGGACCCTCGACGTGTGGTCGCCGGAATACCGCTACGCCACCTATCGCGACCAGGAGCGCGAACGCCTCGGCGCCTCGGTGAACCTGGACTTCGCTCTGACCGACTCGGTGCAGCTGACGGCCGACTGGTTCCACTCGGACCTGAAGATCAAGACCAGCGAAGCCTCGATCAAGTTCCCGTTCGCCAACGAGAACGCCACCTACGCCACGGGCGCGACCGTCGACGGCGACGGCGTGCTGCAAAGCGGCACGGTCACCGCCAACTCAGCCGAGGGCACCTCGTACTTCCAGGACGCCGAGGCCAAGACCGACAACTTCCAGTTCGCCCTGAACTGGGACAACGGCGGGCGGCTGAGCGGCAGCGTGCGCGCGGCCTACTCGACCGCCGACTACACCAGCGCCAGCGCCAACAACGACGTGCGCTACACCCAGTACACGGTGCGCAACGGCACTTCGGCGGGTCTGGTGCCCAACGCCACGGCTCCGGCGACCTTCACCTTCAGCTACGCCAACGGCGACAATCCGAAGTTCACCCCGGCCAATCCGGCCCAGTTCACCACGCCGTCGAGCGTGTTCGCCAAGTCGCACTGGGTGTTCGGTGAAGACACCCAGATCGACAACACCTCGATCCGCGGCGACCTGAAGTTCCGTCCCGAGTTCGGCGAGAGCGGCAACCTGGTGCTGAGCGCCGGCGCCCGCTACGCCGAGCGCAAGATCGACTCCGAGTTCTGGCAGCTGCTGGCCGACTATTCGGTCAAGGGCGAGCTGAACGCCCACGCCCTGGGGCTGGGCGACTGGACGCCCTACGGCTACTTCCAGGACGGGGCCATCGGCTACGCCTCGTGTAACCTGCCGGTGGGCACCCCCGGGCGTCCGACCTGTTCGGCGGGCGGCCGCTTCGGCGACTCGCCGGCCCTGATCACGCCCTACCAGACCGCGGCGACCAATCCCGAGCGCTTCGAGACCCTGACGGTGGGCGGCATAACCGCGCTGTTCCAGAACCGCAGCCAGATGAGCAACCCGGTCGCCTGGCTCTCGAACCTCTATTCCTCGACGCCGTTCAAGAAGTTCGTCGACCCGATCCAGTCTTTCCGGATCAAGGAAAAGACCACCACCGGCTACGCCATGGCCGACCTGGGCGGCCGCGACGACCGCTATCACGTCAACGCCGGCGTCCGCGTGGTCCGCACCGAGCTGAACATCGACTCCAGCGACACCCCGGCCTCGCCCTGGTACTGGGGCACCGACAGCTGGAACGGCGTCATCGCCAATCCTGACTCGATCAAGACGACGCGCGAATATACCGACGTCCTGCCCAGCGCGAGCGCGGTGTTCGACATCAACGATACCGACAAGGTGCGCGTCTCGGCGGCCCGCGTCGTCTCCCGCCAGGACCTGTTCCAGCTGGGGCAGGGCGCGTCCTACAACTACACCCGCAGCACCACGCCGGGGCCGAACCAGGACCGCTTCCTCTATACCAACGGCAGCGGCGGCAACACGCAGCTCGACCCGTACCGCGCCTCGCAGTTCGACATCGCCTACGAGCGCTATTTCGGCGCCAGCGGCATCGTGTCGGGGGCGTTCTTCTACAAGAGCGTCGACTCGTTCATCCAGGACGAGACCGCGCCGCGCACCGTGGCCGACGGGTCGGTCGAGGGCGCGACCCTGGGCATCTTCACCCAGCCGATCAACGGCGAGGGCGGCACGATCAAGGGTATCGAACTGGCGGCTCAGTACGCCTTCGAGAACGGGTTCGGCTTCAACGCCAACTACACCTACTCCGACTCCGAGACCGACAAGTCGAACGACTACGACAGCAACCTGCCGATCCCGGGCGTCGCCAAGCACGCCTTCAACCTGCAGGGCTACTACGAAGGTCACGGCTTCGAGGCCCGGGTGTCCTACGCCTGGCGCGACAAGAGCTACCAGGGCGACTTCTCGTTCGGCTCGGGGACCGACACCCACAGGCTGGGCACCTGGGAGCGGGCGTATGGCCAGCTCGACGCCCAGGTCGGCTATGCGGTGACCCCCGCGATCAAGATCGTGCTGGAGGGCATCAACCTGACCGAGGAGCCCACCGGCCGCTACCTGCAGTGGGAGAACCTGCCGTTCCGCTACGCCACCGGCGACCGCCGGATCGTGCTGGGCGCGCGGTTCAAGCTGGGCCTCTAGACCACCCTGCGCCGGCGGCGGGCTGCAAGCCGCCGCCGGCGTTCTTTTCTGTCTTCCAAGAGCGAGCGGGAGAGGGCGGCATGGATCGCGCGATCGGCTCCATCGCCATTCTGGGCGGCGGCACGGCGGGCTGGATGGCCGCGGCCGTCCTGGCCCAGGTGCTGCGCGGGACGGGAACCTCGATCACCCTGGTCGAGAGCGCCGACATCCCGACCGTGGGAGTGGGCGAGGCCACCATCCCGCCGATCGTCGACTTCCTGCGGCTGCTGGAGATCGACCAGGCCGAGTTCATGGTCGCCACCGAGGGCACCTTCAAGCTCGGCATCCGCTTCGACGACTGGACCACGCCCGGCGAGCGCTACTGGCATCCGTTCGGGACCTTCGGCCCCACGATCGACCGGCGGCCCTTTCACAACATGTGGCACAGGCTGCGGGCGGCGGGCGATGATCCCCGCGTCGAGGCCTACAGCCTGTCGGCCGCCCTGGGCGACGCCGGCAGGATGGCCTTCGCCGATCCCCGGGCCGGGGGCGTGGGGCCGAGCGGCGGCCTGCGCCACGCTCTGCATTTCGACGCCGGCCTGGTGGCGCGCTTCCTGCGGACTTGGTCGGAGCGCCGCGGCGTCACGCGTCTGGAGCGCAAGGTCGAGGGCGCGGTGCTGCGCGATGACGGCTTCGTCGAGGCCCTGGCCCTGAAGGGCGGCGGCCATCTGGCGGCCGATCTCTTCATCGACTGCAGCGGCTTTCGCGGCGTGCTGATCGAGGAGGCGCTGAAGACCGGCTACGAGGACTGGAGCCGCTGGCTGCCTTGCGACCGGGCGGTGGCCGGCCTGACGGCGCGGGACCCGAACCCGCCGCCCTTCACCCAGGCCGCGGCGCGGCCGGCCGGCTGGCGCTGGCGGATCCCGCTGCGCCATCGCACCGGCAACGGCTATGTCTATTCCAGCGCCCATGTCGGCGACGACGAGGCCCTGGCCGATCTTGCCCGCGAGGCCGGGCCGCTGCTGTCGGAGCCGCGCTTCCTGCGGTTCAAGGGCGGGCGGCGCAAGGCGTTCTGGAGCCGCAACGTCGTGGCCCTGGGCCTGGCCTCGGGCTTCCTGGAGCCGCTGGAGTCGACCAGCATCCACTTCGTGACCAGCGGCCTGATGAAGCTGCTCGACCACTTCCCCGACAAGGATTTCGACCCGGCCAACATCGCCGCCTACAACGCCGCCCTGATCGCCGAGTACGAGGCCGCGCGCGACTTCATCGTGCTGCACTACCAGCCGACCCGCCGCGACGAGCCGTTCTGGCGCGAGCGGGCGGCGGCGATCCCCGACACCCTGGCCGAGCGGCTGGAGCTCTATCGCGGCACGGGCCGCATTCCGTTCCGGCCAGGCGAGCTCTTCACCGACCTGTCGTGGTTCTACGTGCTGGAGGGGATGGGCGTGCGGCCGGCGGCTTATGACCCGCTAGTGAACTTCTCCAACCTCGCCGAAACGAGGGCCGGGCTGGTCGGCTGGCGGGGCAGGGTGGCGCAGGGCGTGGCCGAGGCGGCGACCCATGAGGCGGTGCTCGACGCCATCGCCGCGCGGGCCCGGCCGGCGGCTTGAACAGCGAAAAGACGATCCTGGAGCGAGGCTTCCATGACAGTCAAAAGAGGATGGACAGCGCTGTCAATTCATGGTGTCTGGCTCATGTGACCGCTATCGCCGAACGCCTCGACAGGCTCTGGGCGCGGCGGATCGAAAAGAAACAAGGGAAGGAAACCGTTGGGGCCGTGCGGCGCGAAACCGCGCCCGGTCCTCCTGAGTGCATCGTCTTCATCCCGCTCCAGCGCCGACGCCCTCCGTCGGTGGGGATGACGCCCGACGGCCGCCGGTCCCCCCCGGTCGTCGGGCGGACCTCTGGAGACCCCTCCTGCAAGGGGTTGCTCCCACTGCGGCGCGGCGGATCCGCCGCGCCGTTCTTTTCCGCTTTCCAGTCTCTCGATCCAGGGGCCCCGCCATGAACCTTCGTCGCCTGCTTCTTCGCGCCTCGCTGCCGGCCCTGGCCGCCGGTCTGGCCTTGCCCGTGCTGGCCCAGCCCCTGATCGCGACCACGCCGCAGACGACCGCCCACCCCGAGGCCTGGCCCGCGGCCAAGAGCCCGGCCAGCATCACCGACGCCAGGACCGAAGCCTTCATCACCGACCTGATGAAGAAGATGAGCGTCGAGGAGAAGGTCGGCCAGACGATCCAGGGCGACATCGCCTCGATGACCCCGGCGGACCTGGCGACCTATCCGCTGGGCTCGATCCTGGCCGGCGGCAACTCGGCGCCCGACGGCAACGACCGCGCCACGCCCAAGGCCTGGACCGACCTGATCGACGCCTACCGCAAGGAGGCCCTGGCCAAGCGTCCGGGCCGCACGCCGATCCCGCTGCTGTTCGGCATCGACGCCGTGCACGGCCACAACAACATCGTCGGGGCGACGATCTTCCCGCACAACGTCGGCCTGGGCGCGATGCGCGACCCGGCCCTGATTGAGCGCATCGGCCAGGCGACCGCCGAAGAAGTGGCCGTGGCCGGCGGCGACTGGACCTTCGGCCCGACGGTGGCCGTGCCCCGCGACGACCGCTGGGGCCGCTCCTACGAAGGCTATGGCGAGGATCCGGAGATCGTCGCCAGCTATTCGGGGCCGATGACCCAGGGCCTGCAAGGCAAGCTCGTTCCCGGCAAGCCGATCGCGCCGGGCCGCATCGCCGGCAGCGCCAAGCATTTCCTCGCCGACGGCGGCACCCATGACGGCCGCGACCAGGGCGACGCCCTGATCTCCGAGCAGGAACTCGTTTCCGTCCACGCCCAGGGCTATCCGCCCAGCATCGACGCCGGCATCCTGACGGTGATGGCCTCGTTC
>NZ_QHJY01000414.1 GCF_003185805.1 Caulobacter sp. D5 | reverse complement strand
GACCGGCGCGATCGGGGTCTCGGCGGCCGGCTGGCGGTCGCGACCGCGACGGCGGTCACGGCGCTCCGAACGCTCGGGGCGTTCAGCGCGTTCGGGACGCTCGGCGGCTTCGGTGCGCTCAGGACGCTCGGCGCGTTCGGGACGTTCAGCACGTTCGGGGCGCTCGCCGCGCTCCGGACGGTCGCGACGGCCTTCGCCGCCACGGGCTTCCAGGGCTTCCGGATCGTGCCAGACGTACGGGTTGTCGCCGAACGGGACGCGCGGACGGGTCCAGACATAGGCGTCGGCGGCGCGATCGCCGTCCTCGCGACCGCCGCGACGGCCGCCGCGGCGACCCCGGCGACGGCGCCGACGGCGCGATTCCTCGTCGTCGCCGTCGGCGTCGGCTTCAGCGTCGAACTCGGCTTCGGCGTCTTCGACCGGAGCGTCCTCGGCGGTCTCTTCCTCGTCACGACGGCCGCGACGACGGCGCTTGCTGCCGCGACGGCCGCCGCGATCGTCGTCCGAGCGGGCCTTGCGGGGCGCCTCGTCCTCGTCTTCGTCCTCTTCGGACTCGTCGACGATGATTTCCTCTTCGTCTTCGTCCTCGTCGTCGAACACCTCGTCGAACACCGGATCGGGCTCGTAGGCGACCGGCGGCGGCACGATGCGCTCGCCCAGTTCGGTGCGCTCGATCTCGTGCTCGGCCTGACGCAGGCCGTCATCGACCAGCACGGTGACGAACAGGCCGTGGTTCTGCTGCAGGCGCAGCAGGTAGGCGCGCTTTTCGTTGAGGATGTAGATGCCGACGGCGCGGCTGACCTTCAGCACCACCGAGCCGCTGCCCTTCAGGGCCTCGATCTCGACGGCGCGCAGGGCGGCGAGAGCGCTCGATTCGACCGAGCGGACGCGGCCGGTGCCTTCGCAGTGCTCGCAGACGTGGGTGGTGCCTTCCAGCACGCCGGTGCGGCGGCGCTGGCGGCTGATCTCCATCAGGCCGAAGCCCGAGATCTTGCCCATCTGGATGCGGGCGCGGTCGTCCTTGAGGGCGTCCTTGAGGACCTTCTCGACCGTGCGGTTGTTCTTGCCTTCATCCATGTCGATGAAGTCGATGACGATCAGGCCGGCGAGATCCCGCAGACGCAGCTGGCGGGCGGCTTCTTCAGCCGCTTCGATGTTGGTCTTGAGGGCCGTGGCCTCGATGTTGCGCTCGCGCGTGGCCTTGCCCGAGTTGACGTCGATGGCGACCAGGGCCTCGGTCTGGTTGATCACCAGGTAGCCGCCCGAACGCAGCGGCACGACCGGCGAGTAGATCTGGGCCAGGTGGTCTTCGATCTTGTGCTTGACGAACAGCGGGGCGGCTTCCCGGTACGGGAACACCTTCTTGGCCTGGCTGGGCATCAGCATGCGCATGAAGTCGCGCGCTTCGCGGTAGCCGGCCTCGCCCTCGACCCAGATGCCGTCGAGGTCCTTGTCGTACATGTCGCGGATAGCGCGCTTTACGAGGTCTTCCTCCTCGTAGATCAGCGCCGGGGCGACCGAGTGCAGCGTGTTGTCGCGGATGTTCTCCCACAGACGCAGCAGGTACTCGTAGTCGCGCTTGACCTCGGCCTTGGTGCGCTTGGCGCCGGCCGTGCGGACGATCAGGCCCATGCCCTGCGGCACGTCGAGGCTCTGCACGACGCTCTTGAGGCGCTTGCGGTCGGTCACGGCCGTGATCTTGCGGCTGATGCCGCCGCCACGAGCGGTGTTGGGCATCAGGACGCCGTAGCGTCCGGCCAGCGACAGGTAGGTCGTGAGAGCCGCGCCCTTGTTGCCGCGCTCTTCCTTGACGACCTGAACCAGCATGATCTGCCGGCGGCGGATCACTTCCTGGATCTTGTACTTGCGCATCAGGCGGCGCTTGCGGCGCGCCAGTTCTTCTTCGACGTCGTCGTCTTCGTCGTCGATGGCGTGATCGTGGTCGTCCTCGTCGGCGCCGCCCGAAGCGCGGCGCGAGACGGGCGCGTCGTCCTCGTCGTCGTGCGAGTCGTCGCGCATCAGCGCTTCACGGTCGGCGACCGGGATCTGGTAGTAGTCCGGATGGATCTCGTTGAAGGCGAGGAAACCATGGCGGTTGCCGCCGTATTCGATGAACGCAGCCTGGAGGCTGGGTTCAACGCGGGTCACCTTGGCGAGATAGATATTTCCACGAAGTTGTTTGCGGGTCTGGCTCTCGAAATCGAACTCTTCAACCCGCGAACCGTCCACGACCACCACACGCGTCTCTTCGGCGTGGGCGGCGTCGATCAACATCTTCTTCGACATACAGGGAATCTCCACGGCGCGCGGCGGGCGCGAGGCCCGGGCGCCGATATGAATGAGGGGCGCGCGCATCGCAGACCGCGACTTCGCCGGAGCGAAGTTCGAAGGGCGGTTGCCAGAGGCGATCGGGTGCGGCGCAGCCCATGGGGTTTCGTTTGTTTCCTTTGACGCGCCGGAGTGGCGCGGTTCGGATGACGCGTCGTCGCCGGGAGCGGCGAAAGGCCCGACGCGGGGCCTTTGTTGGGTTCGGGCTCCGAGACATCGCGTCCCAGGCCGGCCGTCGCCCGCAAGCTCAAAAGTCCGGCGGCTCCGGCGTGGGGGACGCATGGGGCGCGTCCGACATTTGGGAACCGCTCACGCAAGGCGCTGCGTCTGACGACGTCGCTCTGCGTACGGCGCTACTCTAGCAAGAACGCGACGCAAATGAAAAGCGCCGTGGAGCAAGCAGCGAAATTGATGAAGAGATCGGTTTCCTTAACGGTTTTGCTACCCGTCCGTGCGGATATCCCTCATTGGTTTTCAAGTAAGCGCCAGCAGGCTGGGCGGTAATGCGTAAGGTCGTCATCGGAGCTGCGAGAACGGGTTGGGCGAAGGCGGCGCTGATCGTCGGCGCGCTAGCGCTCGCCGGCGTGGCCGTGGCGACCGTGCAGGGCCCGGCGCCGGCCGCCGGCGTGCAGAAGGTCCGCTTCGGCGGCGACCGCGCCGAGACCCGAGTCGTCATCGACCTGGACCGGGCGGCCGTCGGCAAGCTGATCGGCGACGGCGCGGCCGCCAGCCGAGTCGTGGTCGGCCTGCCCAACGTGACCGTTTCGGGTGATCTTCAGGGCGCGGGCCACGGCCTGGTCGACCGCTGGGTCATCGACGAGGCCGCCGGCGGCGCGCGCCTTTCCCTGGATCTTTCGGCCAAGGCCGTGGTCAAGCGGCGCTTCCTGCTGCCGCCGGCCGACGGCGCGACCGCCTATCGCTACGTCATCGACCTGGCCGCCAGCGATCCGGCCACGGCCAACGCCGCGGTGATGCGCCCGACCACCGTCTCGACGCCGATCAAGCCCTCGGGCCTGAAGCTGAAGAAGACGATCGTCATCGACGCCGGCCACGGCGGCAAGGATCCCGGCTCGGCCGGCGCCAACACCAACGAGAAGGACGTCACCCTGGCCGCGGCCAAGGCGCTGAAGGCCAAGCTGGAGAAGTCCGGCCGCTTCAACGTCGTGCTGACCCGCGACACCGACACCTTCATCCCGCTGGAATCGCGCGTGCAGATCGCTCGCCGCGCCGACGCGGACCTGTTCATCTCGCTGCACGCCGACTCGGGGCCCGACGTCGGCACCCGAGGCGCCAGCGTCTACACCCTGTCGGAAAAGGGCGCCGAGCGCGCCGCCCGGGTGCTGGAGAAGGACGACTGGCTGATGAAGGCCAGCCTGCCGGGCCGCGACCGCGCGGTCGGCCAGATCCTGCTGGACCTGTCGCAGCGCGCCACCAAGAACCGTTCGGCCGCCTTCGCCGAGACCCTGCTGGAGAAGGTCGGCGACGAGACCGTGCTGCTGCGCCGCAGCCACCGCGACGCCGGCTTCATCGTGCTGCTGGCGCCCGACGTTCCGGCCGTGTTGCTGGAAATGGGTTTCATGACCAATGTCGAGGACGAGAAGCTGCTGAAGAGCGCTTCGGGACGCGAACGCCTGATGGGCGCGGTGGCCGGCTCGATCGAGACCTATTTCGCCGCCCAGACCCGGATGGCGGCGCGCTGAGGCGGTTGCCCGCCAGGGCCTGATGCTCCTCCCGGGCAATCCAATAATATCAACGGCATAAGATCTTTCGTCATCCCGGAAGCCTCGCAGAGGCTATCCGGGACCCGGGGGACTGGGCGTCGCGTTCAGTCCATCCGCCCCAGCGGGCGCCAACGCAATGCGGCGGCCCCTGGGTCCCGGCTCTGCGCTTCGCTCCGGCCGGGATGACGATGTTTGGTGTCGGTCGTCAGGCGCCGACTGGGGCGCTGGGACAAGCCGGGCGATGACCTTCGGGAAGAGTGGCAGGAGGGCAGGGGCGTTGGCGCCTCGCCCGATGCGGGTTACAGCCATCGCTTGAGATGATTTGAGCGCGCGACCCCCGCGCCGCTCGACGGAGGCCGCGTGGACTTGAAGCCCGCCGAAAGATGGATCGCCATAGCCGGCGTCGCGGTTCTGTCGACGATCGCGGTGGCGGGGTTCGCCATCGCCATCTACGCCGCGTGGCTGTTCCACGACATGCCGGACGCTGGCGAGCTGCAGGACTACCGTCCGCCGACGGCGACGCGCGTCTATGCCTGGGACGGCACCCTGATCGGCGAGTACTCCAAGGAGCGCCGGATCTTCGTTCCCTACGACCAGATCCCGCCGCAGCTGGCCCAGGCCTTCATGGCCGCCGAGGACCGCAACTTCTTCAAGCACGGCGGCGTCGACGTCGGCGGCTTCTCGCGCGCCATGCTCAAGAACGTCGGCAACGCCATGCGCGGCCGGCGCCTGGAAGGTGGCTCGACCATCACCCAGCAGGTGGCCAAGAACGTCCTGCTGACCAGCGACGCCACGGTGGGCCGGAAGTTCAAGGAAGCGATCCTGGCCCGCCGCCTGGAGCAGTCGCTCGACAAGCAGCAGATCCTTGAGCTGTACCTGAACGAAATCTGGCTGGGCTATCGCTCGTTCGGCGTCGGCGCGGCCGCCTACAACTATTTCGGCAAGTCGCTGCCCGAACTGTCCCTGGCCGAAAGCGCCTATCTGGCGGCCTTGCCCAAGGGACCGGACAACTATCACCCAATCCGCAACAAGGCCAAGGCGAAGGCCCGTCGCGACTGGATCCTGGGCCAGATGGCCGAGCTGGGCTGGGTCAGCCGCGCCGACGCCGAAAAGGCGATGGCCGAGGACCTGGTCGTGCAGCCGGCCCCCAAGCGCGCGGCCTATCGCGACGCCGACTACTTCGTCGAGGAAGTGCGCCAGCGCGGCATGGCCACCCTGGGCGACCGCCTGAACGAGGGCGGCTACTACATGCGCACCACGCTGGACCCGAAGCTGCAGACCGCCGCGCGGGCCTCGCTGATGGACGGGCTGGAGCACTATGACCGCCGCCACGGCTGGCGCGGGGCCTGGGGCCATGTCGAGAGCCTGGACGAGGGCTGGGAGAAGGCCGCCCAGGCCAAGCGTCCGCCGGCGGAGCGCCGCGGCTGGCGCGCGGCCGTGGTCACCTCGGCCGGCGGCGGCGTGCGCCTGATCAAGGGCGAAGGGCAGGGGACCCTGGCCGGCGAGGACATCGTCTGGGCCAAGGCCGGCAAGGGCCTGAAGACCGGCGACCTGGTGTTCGTCGAGCAGGTCGAGGGCACGTCGACCTATCGCCTGAGGCAGGTTCCGGCCGTCAACGGCGCCCTGGTGGCCATCGAGCCCTATACCGGCCGCGTGGTGGCCCTGGTGGGCGGCTATTCGTTCTCGCTGTCGAACTTCAACCGCGCCACCCAGGCGATGCGTCAGCCCGGCTCGTCGTTCAAGCCGTTCGTCTACGCCACGGCCCTGGAGAACGGCTACACGCCGGCCAGCGTCATCCTGGACAGCGCCATCACCTTCAAGGGCGCCAACGGCCAGGACTGGAGCCCGGAGAACTACGAGAAGAAGTTCTACGGCGCCCTGCCGCTGCGCAAGGGCCTGGAGCGCTCGATCAACGCCATGACCGTGCGCCTGGCCCAGGGCGTGGGCATGAAGAAGATCATCGAGATGGCCAAGAAGACCGGCGTTGTGCGCGACATGTCGCCGGTGCTGGCCATGGCTCTGGGCGCGGGCGAGACCACGCCGTTCAAGATCACCTCGGCCTATGCGCCGTTCGCCAACGGCGGCCGCCGTATCGAGCCGCACCTGATCGAGCTGGTGCAGGACCGCGAGGGCAAGGTGATCTTCCGGGCCGACAAGCGCGACTGCCCGCGCTGCACCGCCGGCTTCAACGGCGACGAGAGCCCGCGCGTCACCGCGCCGGGCGAGCAGGTGATGGACCCGGTCACGGCCTACCAGGTCACCTCGATGCTGCAGGGCGTGGTCCAGCGCGGCACGGCCGCTTCGGTCAGCCAGCTGGGCTATCCGCTGGCCGGCAAGACCGGCACGACCAACGAGTACCGCAGCGCCTGGTTCATCGGCTATTCGCCCAACCTGATCGTCGGCGTGTTCGTGGGCTTCGACGACAACCGCTCGCTGGGCGAGGGCGAGACCGGCTCGCAGGACGCCGTGCCGGTGTTCATCGACTTCATGAAGGTGGCTTTGAAGGACCAGCCCAAGACCGACTTCAAGCCGCCCAAGACCGCCAAGTTCGCCATGGTGCGCGGCGTGCGCGAGGCCTTCCGTCCGGGCACAGAGCCCAAGGTGGCGGCGCCGACCCCGACCGGCGGCCCGATCTCCTACGGCGACGCCTGGCCCAACGGCGTGCCGACCGGCCAGCCTTCGCCGTCCGAACCTCAGCCCAGGCAGCAGCCCAAGCAGCCGGACATCAGCGGGCTCTATTAGGTCTCGAGGAGCCGGGGCGGTTGCGCCGCCCCATTGCGCCGACTCCGGGCGCGGGCTATGTCCCGCGCCCTTACTTTGTGTCACGGAGCTACGTGATGAGACCGGATGTCGAGGCCGCCGCGGCCGACATCGAGCAGTCCGTTGGACTGCTCAGGAGGCGTCTTTGACTGGGATGTCGCCCTTAGAAAACTCGATGAACTGAACGCGCGGGTCGAAGATCCGACGCTGTGGGACCGTCCGTCCGAAGCCCAGGCCGTGTCGCGCGAGCGCGCCAACCTGGCCGCCAAGGTCGAGGCCGTCCAGAGCATCGAACGCGACGTCAAGGACGCGCTCGAATATGCCGAACTGGCCGAGATGGAGTCCGACGAGGACACCCTCAACGACGCCCGCGCCCAGCTGAAGGCCATCAAGGAACGCGCCGCCCGGGCCGAACTCGAGGCCCTGCTGTCGGGCGAGGCCGACGGCAACGACGCCTATATCGAAATCAACTCCGGGGCCGGCGGCACCGAGTCGTGCGACTGGGCGGGCATCCTGCTGCGGATGTACACCCGCTGGGCCAACGCCCATGGCATGACCACCGAGCTGGTCGAAGAGACCGACGGCGATCAGGCCGGCATCAAGTCGGCCACGCTGCTGGTCAAGGGCGCGAACGCTTACGGGTGGCTGAAGACCGAGGCCGGCGTGCACCGTCTGGTGCGGATCAGCCCCTATGACAGCAGCGCCCGGCGCCACACCTCGTTCGCCTCGGCCTGGGTCTATCCGGTCATCGACGACACGATCGAGATCGACATCAACCCGTCGGACGTGCGCACCGACACCTACCGGGCCTCCGGGGCCGGCGGGCAGCACATCAACAAGACCGACTCGGCCGTGCGTCTGACGCACATCCCGACCGGCATCGTGGTGGCCTGCCAGGCCGGCCGCTCGCAGCACCAGAACCGCGACGAGGCCTGGAAGATGCTGCGCGCCCGGATGTACGAGGCTGAACTTCAGAAGCGTGAAGCCGCCCAGCAGGCGCTGCACGACCAGAAGACCGACATCGGCTGGGGTCACCAGATCCGGTCGTACGTCCTGCAGCCGTACCAGATGGTCAAGGACCTGCGGACCAACGTCGAGACCTCCGACACCGCCGGCGTGCTCGACGGCGACCTGGACGCCTTCATGGGCGCCTCGCTGGCCCAGCGGGTCGGCGCGACGCGGGACGCCGAGGGCTGAGGCTCTTGGGTCTGGCCTGAAGCGACGAACGCCCCGGAGTGATCCGGGGCGTTTTTCTTTTGGGCGCGGGCCTTAGCTTCAGCCCACCGGTCGGGCCGTCAGCGTCAGGTCCGCGACGGGCGCGGGCGCCGCCGAGACCGGCGCGGCCTGCGGCGGGGCCTGGCGCTGGAACTTCAGGCTGCGGCCCTGGAAGAAGGCGCCGGTTTCCATGGCCAGCTGCTCGTGGGTGATGTCGCCGTCGACATAGGCCGTGCCGTAGAGGCGCACCTGCTTGGCGGTGACGGCGCCGACCACGCGGCCGCGCACTTCCACCACCTCGGCGTAGACGCCGCCCTCGACATGGCCGGTCTCGCCGACGGTCAGGCGGCCGACGCGGACGTCGCCGCGCACCACGCCGTCGATCTGCAGTTCGCCGTCGCCGTTGACGCCGCCCTCGATGGTGATGTCCGACGAGATCAGTGAGGCCACGCGCGGCGGGGCCTTGCGGGCCGGCTCGACGGCGGGCGCGGCCGGGGTCAGCGGCAGCGGCTCGATCTGGGGCTGGGTCTTGGACCCCTTAGCTGGCTTGCTGAACATACTCGCCTGCCTTCAGGAAACGGTTGGGGTTCTGGGCGCGGCCGTTGACCCAGACCTCGTAGTGGAGATGCGGGCCGGTGGAGCGGCCGGTGGAGCCCATGGCGCCGACGCGCTGGCCGATCGAGACGCGCTGGCCGACCCGGACCGCAATGGCCTGCAGGTGGGCGTAGCGGGTCTTGAAGCCGCCGCCGTGGTCGATCTCGACGGTGTTGCCGTAGCCCGAGCGCACGCCGGTGAACGAGATGACGCCGGGCGCCGTGGCCATGATCGGCGTGTAGAAAGCGCCGGGGAAGTCGAGGCCCGAATGGAAGGCCGGGCGATGGGTGAACGGGTCGAAGCGGACGCCGTAGCTGCTCGACAGGGCCGGGTTCGAGGTCGGGCGATAGAAGGGCAGGCGCTGGGCGGCGCTGGACAGCGAGCGCATGTCGGACATGTCGCTGGCGGCGCGGTGGATGCGGCTGGCGAATTCTTCGTCGACGTCGAGCACGGCGGCAAGCGCGCGGGGATCCTTGGCCTCGATCAGCGGACCGCCGAGGCCCGAGCCGCGGCCGGTGAAGCTGCCGGCGTCGAGGCCGGCCATGCGCATGGCCAGGCGCAGGCGCTCGGCCCGGCTCTTGGCGAAGCCTTCGGCGGCGTCGATCAGGCGCTCCTGGTCGATGCGGGTGGCCTGGATGCGCTCGACCGGCGAAGCGTCGGCGAGGGTCGGCTTGCCCACGGCCAGGGCCTGGGCGGCGCCGGGCGCGCCCTTGAAGTCGCTAACCAGCAGGGCGAGCGCCGCGTGGCGCTTCTCGACCGAGGCGGCCAGTTCGTCGAGCGAGCCGCTGGTGGCCGACAGCTGGGCGACAGCGCTGTTGAGGCGGGCCTGACGGTCGGCGTTGAGCCGCTCGTAATAGGCTTTCTGCTTGAGGACGACCTGGTCGGTCTGGCTGACGGCCAGGGCGTTGACCATCATCGCTGCGGTGCACACGCCCATCCACAGGGCCGCGGCGCCGACGCCGGCGGCGCAGGCCAGTTGCTTACCCGTCGACAGCACGTAGCCGCGCATCTCTCCGCCCGAGCGAACATACAGATGTCGTTCGGGAAACAGACTTTCGAGGGTCTTGAATAGGCGTTGGAAACGCGCGATCGCCATGGCCCAGGAAACCCCCCGTTTTCAAGGTCCTGGCGATATGCAACGAGAAAGCGGAAAGGCGCAAGACTCTTCGCACCTGCGAAGGCGCGGAAAGGTCAAGTTTCGACCATGCGTC
The DNA here is from genome assembly GCF_003185805.1 of Caulobacter sp. D5. GTDB lineage: Bacteria > Pseudomonadota > Alphaproteobacteria > Caulobacterales > Caulobacteraceae > Caulobacter. The sequence goes on along the minus strand of NZ_QHJY01000414.1, from coordinate 26,005 downwards.
TGCGTCGATTAACGCCGCATGAACGACTTGGCTACACGCGACACGGGAGTCGTTGCCGAAATGCGAGGCCTTGCGGCCTCGGCGCCACACTTTAGTGGTCGCGCGGCGGGCGCCAAAACCGCTGACACTTTTGGCTGCCGCGCTCAGGAGGCCTTCAGCGCCTGGGCCGCCTTGAGCACCGCCTTGACGTGGTTGGGCACCTTCACCTTGCGCCAGACCTCGCGGACCACGCCTTCGCGGTCGATCAGGAAGGTCGAGCGGTCGATGCCCATGTACTTGCGGCCGTACATGTTCTTCTCGACCCACGAGCCGTAGGCCTCGACGGTCTCGCCCAGGGTGTCGGCGGCGAGCTCGACGGTCAGGTCGTGCTTCTTGCGGAACTTGCCGTGGCTGGCGGCGCTGTCCTTCGACACGCCGATGATCACCGCGCCGGCCTTGGCGAACTCCTCGACCTCGGCCGAGAACTGCAGGGCTTCCGACGTGCAGCCGGTCGTGTCGTCCTTCGGGTAGAAGTAGAGCACGACGGCCTTGCCCTTCAGGCCGGCCAGGCTGACGCGGCCGGTGTCGGTGGGCAGGTCGAAGTCGGGGGCCTTGTCGCCGGGGCTCAGCATCGCACTCTCTCCAAGATCACGGAGGCCAACATCATAGTGATCCCGGAGCCGGCTAGGCCGACCCCGGGAACGCAGCATCTCAGACCGGCTTGACCAGCACGATCTTCTTCTTGCCCTGACCAAGCTTGACCACGCCGTCCACGAGGTCGGCGTTGGTCACCAGGCGGTCGCCGTCCTTCTCCTGAGCGTCGTTCAGGCGCAGGCCGCCGCCTTGGGCCAGGCGACGGGCCTCGCCGCGCGAGGCGGTGAGGCCGATGTCGGTGGCCAGCACGGCCAGCGGCACGCCTTCGGCCAGGACGGACGCGGCGATCTCGACCGTCGGCAGGTCGGCCGACAGCGCGCCCTGTTCGAAGGCCTTCTCGGCGGCGTCGCGGGCGGCCTTGGCGGCTTCCTCGCCGTGGGCCATGCGGGTGGCCTGGTCGGCCAGCACCTTCTTGGCGTCGTTGATCTGGGCGCCCGGCAGGGCTTCCAGCTCGGCGATCGTCTCCAGCGGCAGGTCGGTGAACAGCTTCAGGAAGCGGCCCACGTCGGCGTCCTCGGTGTTGCGCCAGAACTGCCAGTAGTCGTACGGGCTCAGCTGCTCGGCGTTCAGCCAGACGGCGCCCGACATGGTTTTGCCCATCTTGGCGCCCGAGGCCGTGGCCAGCAGCGGCGTCGTCAGGCCGAAGGCGGCCTTCTGGTCGACCCGACGGGTCAGCTCGACCCCGTTGAGGATGTTGCCCCACTGGTCCGAGCCGCCCATCTGCAGCACGCAGCCGTACTTGCGGTTCAGCTCCAGGAAGTCGGTGGCCTGCATCAGCATGTAGTTGAACTCGAGGAAGGTCATCGGCTGCTCGCGCTCGAGCCGCAGCTTCACCGAGTCGAAGGCCAGCATGCGGTTGACCGTGAAGTGCACGCCGTAGTCGCGCAGGAACTGCACGTAGCCGAACTTGCTCAGCCACTCGTCGTTGTCGACCATAATGGCGTCGGTCGGGCCGTCGCCGAAGGTCAGGAACTTGGCGAAGACCTGCTTGATGCCGGCGATGTTGGCCTGGATGTCGGCGTCGCTGAGCAGCTTGCGGCTTTCGTCCTTGCCCGTCGGATCGCCGACCTTGGTCGTGCCGCCGCCCATCAGGACGATCGGCTTGTGGCCGGCCTGCTGCAGGCGGCGCAGCATCATGATCTGGATCAAGCTGCCGACGTGCAGGCTGGGGGCTGTCGCGTCGAAGCCGATGTAGGCGGTGACGACGCCCGAGGCGGCCGCCGTATCCAGCTCTTCCGGATGGGTGATCTGGTGGATGTAGCCGCGCGCCTGCAGGGTCTTGAGGAAATCGGACTTGAAGCTCTGCGGCGCGGACATGGCTCGACTCTCTGTATCGCTGGTCCGCGCGTCTAGCACGGGCGGGGCGGTCTGTGGCGAGGGTTTCATCGATAGTCTCCTTGAAGGCTGTGCGCCGGAGACGTCGTCGGTAAGGGGAGGGACGCATCGCCGGCCAGGTGGCGGTGCGTCGACATGACCGGTCGTTCGCCCGCTAGATCAGCGGGCGATAATAGGCGCGGGTACGGAGGGCCTTGGCGGTCATGGGGCCTAGCTACCCGACGCGGGCCGTGGCAGTCAACGGACCCATGCGCATTCTGGGATTCATGACCGGCACCTCGCTCGACGCGGTCGACATGGCGGTGCTCGAGACCGACGGTGAGACGATCCAGGCCTTCGGGCCCTCGGGCGAACGCAAGCTGCGCGAGGAGACGCGCGATCTGCTGCTGGTGGCGACCGAGATCGCCCGCGGCTGGCCGCGCGAGCGACCCGAGCCGGAGATCTTCGCCGAGGCCGCCCAGGTCGTGGCCGACGAGCATTTCCATGCCGCCGAGAGCTTCCTGGCCGAGCATGGCCTTTCCTGGAGCGACTTCGACTTGCTGGGCGTGCACGGCCAGACGGTGCTGCACGAGCGGCCAACGCCCGAGCGGATCGGCCGGACGGTGCAACTGCTCGACGCCGAGCGGCTGGCGCGCCTGACCGGGCGGCCGGTGGCCTTCGACTTCCGCACCGCCGACGTGGCGGCGGGCGGGCAGGGCGCGCCGCTGGCCCCGATCTATCACGACGCCCGCGCCCGGGCCTCGGGCCTGGCCGCGCCGGTGGCGGCCCTGAACATCGGCGGGGTGGCCAACATCACCCTGGTCGACGCGGACGGCACGTTGCTGGCCTTCGACACCGGTCCCGGCAACGGCATGATCGACCTGATGCTGCAGGAGCGGGGCCTGGGCCGGTTCGACGAGAACGGCCGGCTGGCCGCCGCGGGCAGGGTGGACGAAGCGATCCTCGAGCGGTTCCTGGCCAGCGCCTATTTCGCCGGCCCCGCGCCCAAGTCGCTGGACCGCTACGACTTCCCGCTCGATCTGGTCGAGCCGCTGTCGGCCGAGGACGCGGCGGCCACCCTGGTGGCCTTCACCGCCGAGGCCGTGGTCAAGGCCTTCGAGCACGGCGCGCGGCCCAGCGCCCTGATCGTCTGCGGCGGCGGGCGGCACAATCCGCAGATCATGAAGGTGCTGACCGAGCGCTGCCCGGTGCCGGTGAAGACGGCCGAGGACTACGGCTGGCGTGGGGATGCGATCGAGGCCGAGGCGTTCGCCTATCTCGCGGCCCGGACGGCGCGAGGGCTGCCGATCAGCTTCCCCGGGACGACGGGGGTGCGTGAGGCGATGACGGGCGGGAGGATCGTGCGGCCGTGATCCTTCGGATCCCACACCCGTAAAATCCCCGCGAAAGCGGGGACCCAGGCTTTTTCTGAAACCTGCGGCGCTCGACGATAAAACACCTGGGTCCCCGCTTTCGCGGGGATTTTACGGAGGCAGAAGTCGGGCTGCTCCGTTTCCGGTCAGTGCAGCTTCAGCCGCCCCGCCACGCGCTGCTGCAGCAGGCGCGCCAGGGCCAGCAGCGCCGTCTTGGTCACGCCCAGGATGGCCTTGTGGTGGGCCAGGTGCAGCGAGACGTAGAACCACTTGGCGACCAGGCCCTCAATGAAGAAGTTGGGGCCGCCGAGGCCGCCCATCAGCGCGCCGACGCCCTTGTTCTCGCCCAGCGACACCAGCGAGCCGAAGTCCTTGTAGACATAGGGCTCCTCGACCCGCGCCTGGCGCAGGCGGGCGAGCAGCACCTTGGCCAGGTAGCTGGCCTGCTGGTGGGCGGCCTGGGCGCGGGCGGGGACCAGCTTGCCGTCCTTCCAGGGGCAGGCGGCGCAGTCGCCCAGGGCCCAGATGTCCGGCGCGGAGCTTTCCAGTCGGTCGTTGACCACGAACTGGTTGAGGCGGTTGGTTTCCAGGCCCAGCGCCGTGTTGCTCTCGGCGGCCTTTACGCCGGCGGCCCAGACGATCAGGTCGGCGGGGATGTCGCCGTGGCTGGTTTCCAGGCGGTCGGCGTGGACGGCCAGCACCTTGGCGCCGGTGCGCACGCGCACGCCCTTGCGCTCCAGGGCGACGGTCGCTTGCGCAGACGTCTTGTCGGGCAGGCCGCCGAGGATGCGCGGCGCGGCCTCGACGATGGTGATGTCGAGGCGGAAGCGCTGCTCGGCGCCCAAGGCGTCCAGCAGGGCGCGGTGGGCTTCCAGCAGTTCGGCCGACAGCTCGACGCCCGTGGCGCCGCCGCCGACGATGGCCACGCCCATGGTGCGTTCCGGCGCGAACGAGGCCTTCATGAAGGTGGCCAGCAGGCGGGTATGGAAGGCCTCGGCGTCTTCCGTGCGCTCCAGCAGGTGGGCGGTCTCGGCGCCCGGCGTGCCGAACAGGTTGGAGCCGCTGCCGATGGCCAGCACGCCCCAGGTGAAGGTGATCGAGCGCTCGGGCACCAGCACCCCGCCATCGGGCGCGGCGATGGGCTTCAGCGTCAGGCGCTTGGCGGTGGGATCCAGCGCGGCCAGGTCGCCCAGCAGGAAGCTGAAATGGTTGGCGCGGCCCAGGATCGAATAGGAGAGCCCTTCCTGGTGCACGTCGAGCGTGCCGGCGGCTACTTCGTGCAGGGTCGGCTTCCAGATGTGGAAGCTGGAGCGGTCGATCAGCAGGATCCGCTCCTTGCCGGCCCGGCGCCCCAGCTTGCGGCCCAGTTGCGCGGCCAGTTCGAGGCCTCCGGCGCCGCCGCCGACGATCACGATGTCATAATGCATGGGTCGGCCGTTCTCCGAATGGGAGCGATAACGACGGTTTTAGAGGGCGGCGGCGAGTCTGTCTCGCGGTTGCGAGGGGCGGCGTGGTCGGGCGGCGGATTTCTCGCCCTCCGCTAACCCCAGTTGCCTCCCTCGCCCTTGTGGCGAGGGCCCATGCCGGCGACGGCTCAAAACTTGGCCGCGCGTGTGGAGGTCTGAGCGGCTGAACGATGGGTCCTCGGCACAAGGCCGAGGAAGGTGGAGTTTTTAGCGTGATTGGGTGATCGCCAAACAAAAAGCCCGCCCTCGTCGCCGAGAGCGGGCTCTTCGAAACTCGAAAGCTCCCAACCCCTACGGGATCGGGTTGGCTTCCAGGCGCTTGTCAAGATAGCCGCCGACGGCCTGCTCGACGCTGGGCAGGTGCTCGGCCCAGAAGTGGGTGGCCTTGTCGACGACTTCATAGTCGATGACGATGCCCTTCTGGGTGCGCAGCTTGGAGACCACGCGCTCGACCTCGACGGGCGGCACGACGGTGTCGGCGCCGCCGGTCAGGATCAGGCCCGAGGCCGGGCAGGGGGCCAGGAAGCTGAAGTCGTACATGTTGGTCGGCGGCGACACCGAGATGAAGCCGTCCGTCTCCGGACGGCGCATCAGCAGCTGCATGCCGATATAGGCGCCGAAGCTGTAGCCGGCGACCCAGGTCTGGGCCGCGGCGGGGTTGTTGGCCTGCAGCCAGTCGAGCGCCGTGGCCGCGTCGGCCAGTTCGCCGATGCCGCTGTCGAATTCGCCCTGGCTGCGGCCGACGCCGCGGAAGTTGAAGCGCAGGGTCGCGAAGCCGCGCTTCATGAACAGGTGGTACAGCTGCACCGACACCGGGTGGTTCATGTGACCGCCGGCCTTGGGGTGCGGGTGCAGGATCAGCGCGATGGGCGCATTGTCCGTCTTGCCCGGCGAATAGCGGCCTTCGATACGGCCCGCGGCGCCGGTCAAAATCACGTCAGGCATACAGGTCCCCGTCACGAGTTGGGGCGTCGGGGCCTGTACCATTCGCCGTGAAAGGCGCATGGAATACTTGACCGCCGCGCTTGGTCTTCCTAAATCCGCATCGCGCGCACCGCCCAGCCGGGCGCGGGGCGAAGTCGCGGCTTGTAGCATACGCAAATGCGGTTGCGCGGGGAATCTGCAAGGGAGAGCGCCTGATGCGCCTGAGCACGAAGGGACGTTACGCCGTGATGGCCATGACCGACCTCGCCCGCAAGCAGGACGAGGCGGAGGGCCGCGCGGTGGCCCTGGCCGAGATCGCCGCCCGCCAGCAGATTTCTCTTTCCTATCTCGAACAGCTTTTCGCCCGCCTGCGCCGCAAGGGGCTGGTGGTCAGCGCCCGAGGGCCCGGCGGCGGCTATCGCCTGGCGACCGACGCCCGTTCGACCCGAATCTCCGACATCGTCATGGCCGTGGACGAGCCCCTGCGCGCCACCCGCTGCGGCGTGGGCAAGACCGGCCACAAGGGCTGCATGGCCGGCGGCGCCAAGTGCCTGACCCACGACCTGTGGGAGGAGATGGGCCGCCAGATCCATTCCTACCTGGCCTCGGTGACCATCGCCGACGTTCTGGAAGGCCGCCTGCGGCCGGAGGCGAAGGTCGCGGCGTGACCAGCAAGCCCGCCATCTATCTGGACTACAACGCCACCGCCCCGATCCGCCCCGAGGCGCGGGACGCGGTGCTGCGCGCCTTCGATCTGGCCGGCAATCCCAGCTCGGTGCACGCGGCCGGCCGCGCCGCTCGCGACGTGGTCGAGACCGCCCGCAAGCAGGTCGGCGAACTGGTCGGCGTGGTCGCCGGCTCGGTCACCTTCGTCAGCGGCGGCACCGAAGCCAACGCCCTGGCCATCGACAGCGCCGTCGCCTCGGGCGTCAAGCGCATCGTGGTCAGCGCCATCGAGCATGACGCCGTGGTCGAGACGGCCGCCGCGAGCGGCGTGTCCGTCTCCGTGCTGCCGGTCGACGCCGACGGCGTCGCCGACCTTTCCAAGCTTCCCGACCTGCTGGCGGGCGAGGGGCGGACCTTGGTCTGCCTGATGCTGGCCAACAACGAGACGGGCGTGATCCAGCCCGTCGCCGAGGCTTCGGCGATCGTGCGCGCGGCCGACGGACTGCTGCATGTCGACGCCGTGCAGGCGGCCGGCAAGATCGCCATCGACTTCTCCGCCCTGGGCGCCGACACCCTGGCGCTGTCGGCCCACAAGATCGGCGGCCCGCAAGGCGTCGGCGCGCTGGTGGCCGGCACGCGGGCCAATGTGGTGCGTCGTCAGCATGGCGGCGGCCAGGAGCGCGGACGTCGGGCCGGCACCGAGAACGTCGCCGGGATTTCCGGCTTCGGCGCGGCCGCTTCGGCGGCCCTGCGGGACTTGCCCCAGGCGGCCGATCAGGGCATTTGGCGCGACGCCTTGGCCCAGCGGGTCAAGGACGCCGGCGGCGTGGTGCTCGGGGAGGGCCCAGAAGGCGGTCTTGGTCGCCTGCCCCAGACTCTTTGTTTGGCCGCCGAGGGCTTCGCCTCGCAGGTCCAGGTCATGAACCTGGATCTCGCCGGGGTGATGGTCAGCGCCGGCAGCGCCTGCTCGTCGGGCAAGGTCAAGGCCAGTCGCGTGGTCGAGGCCATGGGCCGCTCCGATCTCGCCCCCTATGCGCTGCGTGTCAGCGGCGGTTGGGCGAGCACCGAAGCGGATTGGATTGTGTGCGGCGACGCCTGGCTCGCCGCCTGGAAGCGTATCGGCGCCCGGCGCCGGGAGGTGGCTTGATGGCCGCGGTCAAGGAAACGATCGACACCGTCGCCGCGCTCGAGAAATACGAGCACGGCTTTACGACCGATATCGACCAGGAGTTCGCCCCCAAGGGGCTCTCCGAGGACATCGTGCGCTTCATCTCGGCCAAGAAGGACGAGCCGGCGTGGATGCTGGAATGGCGTCTGGAGGCCTATCGCCGCTGGCTCGAGCTGGAAGAGCCGGACTGGGCCAAGGTCAGCTATCCGAAGATCGACTACCAGGACACCTACTACTACGCCGCGCCGAAGACCAAGGAAGGGCCCAAGAGCCTGGACGAGGTCGATCCCGAGCTGCTGGCCGTCTACGAGAAGCTGGGCATCCCGCTGAAGGAGCAGGCCGTGCTGGCCGGCGTCGAAGGCGCCCCTCGGTATGCCGTGGACGCGGTGTTCGACTCCGTGTCGGTCGTCACCACCTTCAAGAAGGAGTTGGCCCAGGCCGGCGTCATCTTCTGCTCGATGAGCGAGGCGATCCGCGAGCACCCGGAACTGGTCAAGCAGTACCTGGGCAGCGTGGTGCCGACCTCGGACAACTATTTCGCCTGCCTCAACAGCGCGGTGTTCAGCGACGGCTCGTTCGTCTACGTGCCGCCGGGCGTGCGCTGCCCGATGGAGCTGTCGACCTATTTCCGGATCAACGCCAAGGATTCCGGCCAGTTCGAGCGCACCCTGATCATCGCCGACAAGGGCGCCTACGTCTCGTACCTGGAGGGCTGCACGGCCCCGATGCGCGACGAGAACCAGCTGCACGCGGCCGTGGTCGAGCTCGTCCTGCTGGACGACGCCGAGATCAAGTACTCGACCGTCCAGAACTGGTATCCGGGCGATCCGGAGACCGGCAAGGGCGGTATCTACAACTTCGTCACCAAGCGCGCCGACTGCCGCGGCGACCGCTCCAAGGTGTCGTGGACCCAGGTCGAGACCGGCTCGGCCATCACCTGGAAGTACCCGTCCTGCGTTTTGCGTGGGGAAGGGTCCTCCGGCGAGTTCTACTCGATCGCCGTCACGAACGGTCATCAGCAGGCCGACACCGGCACCAAGATGATCCACCTGGGCGCCAATACGAAGTCGCGGATCGTCGCCAAGGGCATCAGCGCCGGCAAGTCGACCAGCACCTATCGCGGCCTGGTTTCGGCCCACCCGAAAGCCAAGGGCGCGCGCAACTTCACCCAGTGCGACAGCCTGCTGATCGGCAAGACCTGCGCGGCCCACACCGTGCCCTATATCGAGGCCCGCAACGGCCAGTCGGTGTTCGAGCACGAGGCCACCACCACCCGCCTGTCGGACGACCAGCTGTTCTACTGCCAGCAGCGCGGCCTTTCGCAGGAAGAGGCCGTGGCCCTGCTGGTCAACGGTTTCGTCCGCGACGTGCTGCAGCAACTGCCGATGGAATTCGCGGTGGAGGCCCAGAAGCTGGTGGCGATCTCGCTGGAAGGCTCCGTGGGATGATACGATATGTTCCTCGCCACGCAGGAGCCATGACGTGAAAGCCTATACGGTTCAGATCGACGAGGCCTTCGAACAGACGCTCGTCGCCCACGCGGCCGAGCGCGACCTCAGCGTCGAGGACTTCCTGCTGTCCGCCAGCCAATGGCTGATCGCGGAGGACGAGATGTACGCCCGCGAGCCTTTCACCCCTGAACAGATCGCGCAAATCGAGGAAGGCCTAGCCGAGGCGGATCGCGGGGAGACCTTTTCTAGCGAGGAGGTCATGGCCCAGATTCGCGAGAAGTTTCCGGAGGCGACGGGGCGGCAGATCATCGAACGCGCTCTGGAATCCTATAGCGAGTTCCTGAATCTGGCGGCCGACCTGCCAGCCTTGGACGAGGACGCGGACACCCGTGTCGCTGAAGGCCTGGCGGCGATGGAGCGCGGCGACGAGACCCCTCAAGATGAGGTCTTCGCCCGTTGGCGGGCGAAATACGGGTGAGGATCGTCAAATGGACCACACCTGCCCAGCAGTCGGCCGAACGATTCTTGGATCTGCTTCTTGGTCTGAATTCTTTGGCGGCGAAACGCGCCAGCGAAGAAATCCAGGCTGCCACGCGCCGTCTGGTCTACATGCCGACTCCGGGGCGCGCCTCGCAGCGTTGGCCGGGCGCGCGCGAACTCAGCCTGGTGCGCTGGAAAAAGCTGATCGTGTTCAAGATCCTGCCTGATCGCATCTCCGTAATCGCCTTTCTCGATGCCCGTCAGGATCTCGACGTCATCGACCTGAGTGAAGTCTGAACCATGCTCTCCATCCAAAACCTCCACGCCCGCGTCGAAGACAAGCCGATCCTGAAGGGCGTCACGCTCGAGGTGCCGGCGGGCGAGGTGCACGCCATCATGGGTCCGAACGGCGCCGGCAAGTCGACGCTGTCCTACGTGCTGAGCGGCCGCGGCGGCTATGAAGTGACCGAGGGCTCGGCGAGTCTGAACGGCGAGGACCTGCTGAGCCTGGAGCCCAACGAGCGGGCGGCCAAGGGCGTGTTCCTGTCGTTCCAGTATCCGCTGGAAATCCCCGGCGTGCCGGCCCTGACCTTCATCCGCACCGCCGTGAACGCCCAGCGCCGCGCCCGTGGCGAGGACGAGATCGCCGCCCCGGCCTTCCTGAAGCTGGCCAAGGAAAAGGCCGCCTCGCTGAAGATCGACTTCGAGATGCTCAAGCGCGGCCTGAATGTCGGCTTCTCGGGCGGCGAGAAGAAGCGGATGGAAATCTTCCAGATGGCGATGCTGTCGCCGAAGTTCCTGATCCTCGACGAGACGGACTCGGGCCTCGACATCGACGCCCTGAAGATCGTCTCCGAAGGCGTCAACGCTTTGCGCAGTCCTGAGCGCGGCATGCTGGTGATCACCCACTACCAGCGCCTGCTCGACTACATCAAACCCGACCGCGTGCACGTGCTGGCCGCTGGCCGCATCGTCGCGTCGGGCGGTCCGGAGCTGGCCCTGCAGCTGGAAGCCGAGGGCTACGACAAGTACGTCGGGGCCGCCGCGTGAGCCTTTCCACCGCTCTCAAGACCGGCGACGTCACCGCGCTGCCGTCGCGCCGCGACGAGGACTGGCGCTGGACAGACCTGCGCGGCCTGATCCGCGTGCTGCCCGAGCCCGCGCCGAAGTTCGACGGCGAGCTTCCGGCCGGTCCGTTCGCGGGCCTGGCCGACGGCGAGATCCTGTTCGTCAACGGCCGCCACGTGGCCACGAGCGGGCAGGGCGATGTCCTGGCGCTGCGCTTCGTCGCGGCGACCGACAAGGCCTCGCAGGCCGCGTCGTACGCGGTCGTGGTCGAGCCGGGCGCCAGCCTGACCTTGCTGGAAAGCCATGAGGGCCGCGCGGCCGGCTACATCTCGGACGTGTCGCTCGACATCGCCGTGGGCGAGGGCGCGAGCCTGACGCGCATCGTGCTGGTCGAGGATGACGCCGAGGCCGTCGACGTCGTCACCGCCCGCGTCGAACTCGCCGCCGGCGCGAGCTTCGCCCAGACCGTCCTGACCGGCGGCGCGCGTCGCCAGCGGATCGAGACGCACGTCGCCCATCCCGGCGCCCACGCCCAGGCGCGCCTGGACGGGATCTACCTGCTCAGCGGCCAGCGCCATGCCGACCAGACCACCGTGGTCACCCACGACGGCGTCGACGGTGTGACCAGCCAGCTGACCAAGGGCATGGTCGCCGATCAGGCCCGCGGCGTGTTTCAGGGCCGGATCATCGTCCAGCCTGGCGCCGACCAGACCGACGCGCGGATGGGCCACCACGCCCTGATCCTGTCGGACAAGGCCGAGATCGACGCCAAGCCGGAACTGCTGATCTTCGCCGACGACGTCGCCTGCGCCCACGGCAACACCATCGGCGCCCTGGACGAGGAAGCGGTGTTCTACGCCCGCCAGCGCGGCATTCCCGAGCTGGACGCCCGGGCGATGCTGACGGAGGCCTTCGTCGGCGAGGTGGTCGAGCGCATCGAGCACGCCGGCGCGCGCGAGATCGCCGCCGCCTGGGTCGCCAAGCAGCTGGGGCGTTCTGAATGACCGCCGCCTTCGACGTCGAGGCGATCCGCGCCCAGTTCCCGATCCTGTCGCGCACGGTGCACGGCAAGCCGCTCGTTTACCTGGACAGCGCCGCCAGCGCCCAGAAGCCCGACGCGGTGCTGGACGCCATGATGGGCCTGGCCCGCACGTCCTACGCCAACGTCCATCGCGGCCTGCACACGTTGGCCAACGAAACGACGGAACTCTATGAAAAGGCGCGTGAAACCATCGCGCGCTTCATCAACGCCGACGTCAATGAGATCGTCTACACCAAGAGCGCCACCGAAGCGGTGAACCTGGTGGCCGACACCTTCGGGCGCAGCCTGAAGCCCGGCGACGAGATCATCGCCTCGGAGATGGAGCATCACGCCAACATCGTGCCCTGGCACTTCCTGCGCGAGCGCTATGGCGTCGTGCTGAAGTTCATTCCTGTGCTCGACGACGGCCGGCTCGACATGGAGGCCTACAAGGGCCTGCTGTCGGAAAAGACCAAGATGGTCGCCGTCACCCACATGTCGAACGTGCTGGGCACGGTCAACGACGTGGCGCAGATCGTTCGTCTGGCCCATGCGGCCGGCGCGCCGGTGCTGCTCGACGGCTGCCAGGGCGTGGTCCACACCAAGGTGGACGTCAAAGCGCTCGACGTCGATTTCTACGTCTTTAGCGGCCACAAGCTCTACGGCCCCACCGGCATCGGCGTGCTCTACGGCAAGGCCGAGCGCCTGGCCGCCCTGCCGCCTTACCAGGGCGGCGGCGAGATGATCGGTTCGGTCAGCCTGGACAAGATCACCTATGCCGACCCGCCGCACCGCTTCGAGGCCGGCACGCCGGCGATCCTCGAGGCCGTCGGCCTGGGCGCGGCCATCGAGTGGCTCAACACCATCGACCGCGACGCCGCCCTGGCTCACGAGCATGCGCTCTATGAGCGGGTCGCCCAGCGCCTCGAAGGCGTCAACGGCGTGCGGATCCTCGGCACGGCGCCCGGCAAGGGCGCGGTGATGAGCTTTGTCGTCGAGGGCGCCCACGCCCATGACGTGGCCCAGGTGCTGGACCGCTACGGCGTGGCCGTGCGGGCCGGAACGCATTGCGCCGAGCCGCTGATGAAAAGGTTCGGGGTGACGTCGAGCGCCCGGGCTTCCTTCGCCCTATATAATACGCCTGCCGAAGCCGACGCGTTCGTGGACGCGCTGGACAAGGCCCGCAGCTTCTTCAGTTGAGCCTATGACCGACCAAGCCGAAGTCCCGCAAGCCGCGACGGCTCTTTCCTCCGAAGAGCTGAACCGCCTGACCGACCAGCTGATCGAGAAGCTGAAGACGGTGTTCGACCCGGAAATCCCGGTCGACATCTATGAACTCGGCCTGATCTACAAGGTCGACGTCAGCGACGACAAGGACGTGGCCATCGACATGACCCTGACTGCGCCGGGCTGCCCGGTGGCCGGCGACATGCCGGGCTGGGTCAAGGACGCGGTCATGGAGATCGACGGCATCCGCTCGTGCAATGTCGACCTGACCTTCGACCCGCCGTGGGACCCGTCGCGGATGAGCGACGAGGCCAAGCTGCAGCTGAACATGTTCTAGAGGCAGGACCCGCCATGGAAACCGCCGTCACCGCCCGCCCGCGCCGCCCGCGCCCCAAGGTCGTCACCCTGACCGAGGCCGCCGCCGCGCGCGTGAAGGAGATCATGGACAGGGCCGACCAGCCTTATGCCGGTCTGCGCGTGGGCGTGAAGAACGGCGGCTGCGCGGGCCAGGAATACGTCTTCGAGTACGCCAAGGAGAAGGGCCCGATCGACGAGGTCGTCGAGGACAAGGGCGTCACCATCCTGATCGAGCCGAAGGCGGTGCTGTTCCTGATCGGCACGCAGATCGACTACGAGGTCACCAAGCTGTCGTCGAAGTTCGTGTTCCATAACCCGAACGAGACCGACGCCTGCGGCTGCGGCGAGAGCGTGACCATCCAGCCGGCGGCTGAGCCCTCCGAGGCGTGACGCTTTAGACGATCGAAAGGCTTGATCGCTGGATCAAGCGAGGCCGACGGCCATAGCGAGAAAGCGAACAGGCCGTTGGCCAAGACCATAGCAGCAAGCAGTCAGTTCTGGCGCGGGATGGCGGCCGTTTTCGGCGTCATCTGGCTTCTGTTCAGCTTGCCGGCGCTGATCATCGCCATGCTGCTGGTTCCGGGCGTTGATCTGAGTGCGAGCCGGGGCCCGGCTTTTGCCTTGGCTCTGATCCTGACGCCAACCGTGGCGATGGGCGGAGCCCTCTGTTGTTTTCTCGGCGTTGCTCGGAGCCGTCGAAAGCTGGCGACGTGGGGATATTGCGCGCCTCTGGTCCCCATCATGCTCTTGATCGCAACCTTCGCCCTTCGCTGATCGTCATTGGGATAGGCTGCTCGTTGCGCTGGCCGGGTTTTCGGCGCCGACGAAGCCGGGCGCGGCTCGGCGCGCATAGATCGCCACCGTCACGACCGATAGCGCCGCGCTGGCGGCCAGGGCCCAGAGGCCGGCCGTCTGGGCGCCGAGCGGGGCCAGCAGCAGGCCGACGCCCAGGAAGTTCAGCGCGATCTTCGGATGCTCCAGCGGCGGGTAGTTGAAGTCGCGCTCGGGCTGGGCCTGCTGGAGGCCCGCGACGAAGAAGTTGCGGGCGATCAGCAGCAGCGAAACCGAGATCCAGGCGCCCGGAAAGGCGCCGGCCGCCATGAGGGCGGCGAGGCTGACCAGGGTCAGCAACCGGTCGGCCAGCAGGTCGAACATCGCCCCGAAGGTCGAGGTCTGGCCGAAGCGCCGGGCGACCCAGCCGTCGAGCACGTCGGTCAGGCCGGCGCCGAGGAACAGGGCCAGGGCGACTCAGCCGGCGTCGGCGAGCACGGCCCAGGCCAGGAAGGGCAGGGCGATCAGGCGAAGCGCGGTCAGCAGGTTGGCCAGCATGTCGGCCTCCTTCTAGCGATAGGCGGCGACCACCGTCCTGTAGGCGGCCTGGCTCTTGTCCAGCGCTTCCGATGAGCGGGCGCTGAGCACGAAGGTCAGGAAGAAGGTCTGGCCGTCGGCGTCGTTTTCCTGGCCGTAGGCGACCAGTTCCCAGTTGGCGCCCTTGCCCGGAGTCTGCCGGTAGACCGTCAGCGCGCCGGCGGCTGCTGTGGCCATGTCGGGCAGGCGTTCGAGCTTCAGGCCTGGATCGTCGGCGAGGAACTTGGCCTGGTCCTGCTCCAGGAACCCCGCCAGGTCGTCGGCGTCGCCGTCGCGACGGGTGGCGCAGGCGTAGATGACCGCCGGAGCGTCCCTGAAGGTCTGGCCCGTCGGGGTGAGAGCCTTGCAGTTGTTCTCGTGCCTGACGTCTTCGAGCGCGCTCCACCCCGCCGGGGCGGTGATCTCGGGCCACCAGTGCGGCTCGAAGCCTGTTTCCGTCGGGATCACGGCCTTGGTGATCTGGGCGGCGGCGGGGATCGGGGCGAGCAGGGACAGCAAGGCCAGGGCCGCCAGCGGCGGGAAGCGTGTCATGCGTTTTGTTCCTGCGAGAAGCATCCGGACAGACGCGCGGCGCATGGGCTCAGGCCGACAGCGGTTCGGCTTCGGCCGCCGGCTTCTTGCGCGGCGGATCGACCAGCACCGAGGCCTTCACCGGCTGGCCCGTGGCTTGCGCGATCAGTTCGTTGGTGCGGCCTTCGACGGTGTTTTCCAGCAGTTTCATGAACTCGACCTTCTGCAGGTCCTGGGGCAGGGCGGGCAGGAACTCGACGGTGGCGCGGCCGGGGGTCTTCTTCTTCTCCTGCTGCTTCCAGAAGCAGCCGAGATTGGTGGCGACGGGCACCACCGGCAGGCCGAAGTCCTGGCTCATGTGATAGACGCCGGTGCGATAGCGATAGCGCTCGCCCGGCGCGGCCAGGTGGCCCTCCGGATAGATCAGGATGCGACGGCCCTCGGCGGCCACTTGGGCGGCGCTCTTGGAGAGGGCGGCGCGGGCTTCCGGCCCGCCGCAGCTGTCGACGACGATGGCCCCGAACTTCTTGAGGATGCCGCCCAGCAGCGGGAACTTCTCCAGGTGGTCGCCGGTGACGAAGCTGAGATTGTCGAGATTTGCGAACATCACGAAGCCGTCGCCCCAGCTGTGGTGCTTGGCGGCGATGATGAAGGCGCCCTTCGGCAGGTTTTCCTGGCCCTTCAGCTCGACCTCGACCCCGGCGAAGACCCGCAGGGCCCACAGCATGCGCTTCGAATAGAGCCGCAGGGCGAAGGTCACCGGCCGGCGGCCCGGCAGTAGCGCCGAGAGCGCCGCCGACAGGCCGTAGAAGATCGACAGCACCCAATAGTAGGCGTTGAACAGCGCGCTGCGCATGTATCGAGGTTCCCTAGCGGGCTTTCAGCACGGCGAGGACCGCCGCGGTCATCAAAGGAGCGTGGGCCGAGAGCAGGTCCTCGCCCAGGCGGCCGTAGGCGCGGTTCTGGGCGGTCTGGGTGATGACGCCGATGGCCATGGCGGCGATGACGCGCGGGTCGCCCGGCGGCAGCTCCATCTTCAGCATGGCGTGCTTGATGATCGTCTCGACCAGGGTGACCGGATCGCGGCCATCTTCCTGGTAGTAGGGCAGGAAGTGGTGCAGTTGCAGCAGGTGGAACGAGAACAGGGTCCAGTCCTCGTCGGCGGCCGTGCAGTAGGCGCGGACGATGGCGCCGGCCTTGGCCTCGACGCCATGGACGGCGCTCGCCTCGGCTTCGATCAGCTCGGACAGGCGCCGGTGGGCGGCCATGAACAGGCCGATGGCCAGCTCGTCCTTGCTCTTCCAGTGACGGTAGATCGCGCCTTCCGAGACCTCGGCGCGGGCGGCGATCAGCTTGGTGGTGGCCGCGTCGACGCCCTGGGCGGCGAAGACCTCGAGGGCGGCGCGTTCGATGCGGGGCTTTGCGCTCATGAGACCGACGTTACATCAGATCGAACGGATTGCAAGTAAGCGCTCACATACGGCTTACCAATTGACGAGTGGGACGGGCGCGGTCATGCACGGCCATGGTCCAGACGGTTCTGATCTATTCCATGGGCGAGGTGATCGGCGACGGCCTGATCAAGCTGCCCTTCGTGGCCGGCCTGCGCGCGGCCTTTCCCGGTGCGCGGATCACCTGGTGCGCGGCCAAGGGCGAGACGGTCTATGACGGGCCGCTGAAGCGCGTCGTGGCCGGCTATGTCGACGAGATCCTCAAGGACGGCGTCACCGGCGCGGGCGCGCTGGACGTGCTGCCCTGGGTCAGGCCGTTCGGCGGGCGGACCTTCGACCTCGTCATCGACACCCAGGAGAACCTGCGCCGCAGCCTGGTCGCGCGGCGAGCCGCCAAGGGCGCTTTCGTCTCGGCCGCCATGGAGGCCCGCAAGAGCGACTGGCCGGCGGCCGTTGTCGATCGGCTGGCGCGGCTGCTGGCCCTGGCGAGCGACGGGCAGGGCGCCTTGCGGCCCTTGGCCCTGACCGAGACCGACGCCCTTTCGGCCGCCAGCGCCCTGCTGCCGGACGGCCCCGTCTATGTGGGTCTCGCGCCCGGCGCCGGCGGCCAGGAAAAGCGCTGGCCGCTGGAGCGCTATCTCGACCTCGCCCGCGACCAGCAGGTGGGCGGGCGAACGCCGGTGTTCTTCTTCGGACCCGACGAGGCGGCCGACGCGGCGATCGCCCGCGCCGAGGTTCCCGGGGCCCTGTTTCCCGAAGCCGATCGCGGCGACGGCTTCACCGCGGTGAAGGGGCCGCTGCTGGCCATCGCCCTGGCCGGCCGGCTGGCGGCGGCGGTCGCCAACGACGCCGGTCCCGGACACATGCTGGCGGCGGGCGGGGCGCCCCTGCTGTCGCTGCAACTGAACCGCCGCAAGGCGGTCAAGTTCCGGCCTGCCGCGCGCCGTCTTGAGGTGCTATGCGCCGAGGACTACGGAGAGGACATGGCCGCGCTGCCGACGAACGTCGTGAAGGCCGCCCTCGACACCCTGATCGCCGGAGTTTCCTGATGTCCATCCTCGCGCCCATTTCCGCCGGCGAGCTCGTCGACAAGATCACCATCCTGCGCGTGAAGGCCGAGCGGATCGGCGATGCGGCCAAGGAGGCCAATGTCCGCAAGGAGCTGGCCCTGCTGGAGGGAATCGCCGCCGAAAAGCTGACGCCGAGCGCCGAGCTCGACCGGCTGACGGCGGAACTGACCGATATCAACGCGGCGCTTTGGGACATCGAGGACGGCAAGCGGGCCTGCGAACGGCGCCAGGAATTCGGCCCCGAGTTCGTCCAGCTGGCCCGCCGGGTCTACATGGACAACGACAAGCGCGCCGCCGTGAAGCGTCAGATCAACGCCCTGACCGGCTCCGACATCGTCGAGGAAAAGAGCTACAAGCCGTACTGATCGGTCTTTCAAATCAATCTGTTGCGCCAAGTTTTCGAGGCGCGAGAGGAGGGCGGCCCGCCAGGCGGAGCCGCCCTTCGTCGTTCCAGCGCCTAGCGCTTCACTGCGCTTTCGACACCGAACGACGCTACCTGGCAACTTGTCGAAATCCGCCGCCAAAGAGGTCTCGCCGATAATGACACCGGTTACCGCTTCTGGGCGGCGACCGGAGGGCGGCGCGGATCACACGGGCCTCCTCCGAAGGAAACGACAGGGAGGGGGAGGCATCATGCTTCAAACGACATTCGAACGTCGCGCCGCGGCGCGTCTGTGCGCGGCCGCGTCCGTGCTGGCTCTGAGCGCCGGGGCGGCTCACGCTCAAGAGGCGGCTCAGGCCTCGGGCCAGTCCGTCGAGAGCACCGCCGTCGAGGAGGTGGTGGTCACCGGCTACCGCGCGGCCTTGCAGAGCGCGATCAGCGTCAAGCGCAACGCCAACGTGATGGTCGACGCCATCAACGCCGAGGACATCGCCGACTTCCCCGACGCCAACCTGGCGGAATCCCTCCAGCGCCTGCCGGGCGTGTCGATCGACCGTGAGAACGGGGAAGGGCGCACCATCACCGTCCGGGGCCTGGGCAGCGACTTCACCCGTGTGCGCCTGAACGGTCTGGAGGCGCTGTCGACGGCGGCGGCCACCGATTCCGGCACCAGCCCCAACCGCTCGCGCGGCTTCGACTTCAACACCTTCGCCTCGGAGCTGTTCAACTCGCTGAAGGTCCAGAAGACCGCCTCGGCCGAGACCGACGAGGGCTCGCTGGGCGCGACGGTCGACCTGCAGACCGGCCGGCCGTTCGACTTCAAGGGCCGGCGCCTGGCCCTGTCGATCCAGGATTCCTACTACGAGAACGGCGGCAATCACGTGCCGCGCATCGCGGGCCTCGTCTCCGACCGCTGGAACGACACCAAGATCGGCGACCTCGGGGCGCTGTTCTCGCTGGCCTACAACTCGCGCAAGCAGACCATCGACAGCTACCAGCGCCAGGCCGGCCAGAGCGACCTGCTGTATCGCAACGCCACCCACACCGGCGCGACGACGACGGCCACCGGCTTTGCGACTGTGGCCGAAGGCTCCAGCGCCGACGCCCTGGCCCAGATGAACGACCTGACGGTGATCCCGGCGCTTGCGACCCTGAACCACGCCGAGCTGCAGCAGGAGCGGATCGGCGCCACGGCGGCCTTCCAGTGGCGGCCGACCCCGAAGACCACGGTGACCACCGATCTGGTCTATTCGCGCCTGTGGCAGGACCAGACGAACTACCAGCTGCAGACCGTCGGCCTGAACCGCAACAACACCAAGACGGTGACCTCGGGCGGCAAGACCTATTCGACCTACAACGCCTCGACCGCGCCGGCGAGCGTGCAGCGCCAGATCCTGCCGTACTGCACCAGCCAAACGGCCACGGCCTATCGCGACGCCATCGACTGCGGCACAGACCTCTACGGCTCCTCGCTCGTGTCGGGCACGAGCTACAGCTACAATCCCAACAACCTCGATCCCTACGACTACTATTACAAGTACGGCTACAACGGGCAGACGGGCACGGCGGGCGTGCTGGGCGCGATCCAGGCCCTGGTCGGCCGGCCGGCGACCCAGGTGCTGGAAGCCCACGTCAACGACGCCAACCAGGCCGACTATCTGGTGATGGACAATGTCGATGTCCGCTCGGCGGCCGACGAGAGCTACTACACCACCACCTTCCAGCAGGCCTCGTTCAACGTCGCCCACGAGTTCAGCGACCGCTTCACCCTGAACGCCACCTACGGCCTGTCGCGCTCGCGCACCCAGAACACCGGCCTGCTGGTCGAGTTCAACCACATGGACGCCGACGGGGTGGTCTATGACGAGCGGGGCGGCGGCTCGATGCCGATCCTCAACTTCGGCTTCGACGTGGCCGACCCGACCCAGTGGGACACGGTCAAGGGCTTCTCGGCCCTGCGCCACTACGAGCGCTATGTCGACAACCGCTACGAGACCGCCAAGGTCGATCTGAAGTACGACATCGACGACGACCTGACCTGGAGCGGCGGCGTCGCCCGGCGCGTCTACCAGTTCACGACGGCGCAGTACCAACGCCTGTCGACCGAGACCCTGAACCCGACGCTGCTGGAAGCCGGCACCACGACCGCGGCGATGAGCAAGCTGGTGAACTGGGGCGCGGGCCTGGACGTCTCGTCCGGCACGCCGACCAGCTTCATCGTGCCCGACATCGACAAGTTCCGCAGCCTGTTCGGCTTCGACTGCAACTGCGTGAACAAGTGGGGCGATTGGCGGCTGTCGTCGAAGTCCAACCCGGGCAACGCCTATTCGGTGACCGAGACCGACACCAGCTTCTACAACCAGTTCGACTTCCGCAGCGGGCTGTTCGACCGCACCCTGCGCGGCAATGTCGGGGTGCGCTACGCCCTGACTGAGCTGGAATCGAACGGCTATTCGACCTCGGCCCGCGCCCTGACGGCGACCAACAAGTACCACGACCTGCTGCCGTCGCTGAACCTGGCCTACGAGCTGAAGGACAACATGCTGCTGCGCTTCGGGGCGGCCAAGGTGATGGCGCGGCCGCAACTGGCCAACCTGTCGCCGGGCATCTCGTCGCTCAGCACCTCGTTGCCGTCGAGCTCGCTGCCGTCGATCACCCTGGGCAATCCTGAACTCAAGCCGTTCCGGGCCACCAACTACGACCTGTCGTTCGAATGGTACTTCGCGCCTGGGGCGCTGTTCTCGGCGGCGATCTTCACCAAGGAGATCAGCAGCTTCCCGCAGAACGTGACCCGCTCGGGGCCGCTCAGCCAGCTGCTCGACAGCGACAGCCTGGCCTCGGTGAAGGACGCCCTGACCAACACCGCGCTGCTGGCCTATATCGCCGCCGACGGCGACTGGACCATCCGCCAGTACGTCGACGCGCCCGGCGGGCGGATCTCGGGCGTCGAGTTCAGCTACCAGCAGAACCTGACCTTCCTGCCCGCGCCGTTCGACAAGCTGGGCGTCCAGGCCAACTACACCCACCTGGAATCCAAGCTGGGCTACATCCTCAACCCCGACAAGGCCGACGGCATCGTCGAGGGGCCGTGGCTGGGCGCTTCGCCCGACGCCGTGAACTTCACGGTCTATTACGACGCCGACAAGTGGTCGGCCCGCCTGTCGAGCGCCTATCGCGCGGCCTATTACACGACCTATCCGCTGGCCTCGGGCACCTGCGCGCCGGGCGACTGCTCCTCGCCCTACGTCAACGACTTCGGCGGCTCCAACGCCACGTTCAACCTCGACGGCTCGGCGACCTACACGGTCAACAAGTTCATCACCCTGAACGTCGAGGCGCTGAACCTGACCAACCAGAAGACCGAGCGCTGGGCCTACGACGCCAACCACCTGGTCACCAACTATGGCTCGACCGGGCGCAGCGTGTCGGTGGGCTTCAGGCTGAAGTACTGAGGGGGCGAGGTCGACTTTTACCGCGGCGGGAAGCGCCATCTCTCTATCGCCTCCCTCGTCCTTGTGGCGAGGGCCCATGCCAGCGACCGCTCAGACCTTTGCCATGCAGCCAAGGTCTGAGCGGCGGAACGATGGATCCTGGGCACAAGGCCCAGGAAGGCGGCTTTGCGAATATCGATCCGGTCCAGGATCACCTCAACCTGAAGGCGTCGTCCGTAGGAAATTGGCGATAACCTCCAAGGTGGGGGCTCTAACGCCTTCACCGCCCCTTGAAGGCCGCCGGGCGCTTTTGCAGGAAGGCCGAGACGCCTTCGATGAAGTCCTCGGTCTTGCCGGCGGCGCGCTGGGCCTGGCGTTCGGCGTGCAGCTGGCCGATCCAGTCGGTCTCCAGGCTGTTCCAGACCAGGCGCCGGATCGCGCCGAGCGAGGCCGGCCCCTCGGCCAGGGCGCGGGCCAGCTCCAGGGCGGTCGGCATCAACTCGGCGTCGGGAACGCAGCGGTTGACCAGGCCCCAGTCCAGGGCCTTGGCGGCGGGGATCTTGTCGCCCAGCAGCATCATCTCCATCGCCCGGGCCTTGCCCACCAGGCGCGGCAGCAGCCAGGTCGAGCCGCCGTCAGGCACCAGGCCGATGCGGCGGAAGGCCTGCAGAAAATAGGCGCTCTCGGCCGCCACGATGATGTCGCCGAGCAGGGCCAGGGAGCAGCCGATGCCGGCGGCCGGGCCGTTGACGGCGGTGACGATCGGCAGCGGGAAGTCGCGCAGCAGCGTCACCAGCGGATTGTAGACGCTTTCCAGGGCCGCGCCGGCGTCGGGCTTGCCGTCGGCGTCCATCGGCCGGCCGGCGGTCGCCCCCGCCGAAAGGTTGGCGCCCGAGCAGAAGCCGCGGCCTTCGCCGGTGAGGACGACCGCGCGGGCCTCGACCTGGCCGGCGGCGATCGCACCGAAGGCGTGGGCCAGTTCGCGGGCGACGTCGGGGCTGGCGGCGTTCAGCGAGGTGGGGTCGGAAAGGGTGACGACGGCCACGCCGCCTTCGGTTTCCAGCCGGATCTTCTCGTAGGCCATCACATCCTCCGGGCGTCTTTTCGCGCCTGAAGGCAAGCTAGGCGCGGCTGCCCCGGGGGAACGCAAGCGCTGGATGGCTCAAAAGGAAAGAGCCCGCCGATCCTGGGATCGACGGGCTCCGGACGCGGTTCTCTGGAGAAGAACGCGTGTTCTGTTCTCAGGCGGCGTTGGCCGATTCCTGCTGGGTCTCGGCGGCGGTGACGCGGTTGCGGCCGCTGCGCTTGGAGGCGTAGAGCGCGGTGTCGGCGCGTTCCATGACCGAGTGGGCGGTCTCGCCCTTGCGGCGTTCGGCGAAGCCGGACGACAGGGTGATGGCGCCCAGGTCCTCGTTGGTCGAGCGACGCTTGAGCATGCGCGAGGAGACCTCGACGCGGATCTCTTCCAGCGTGGCGTTGACCACGGCGGCCGCTTCGCCCGGGAAGATCATCGCGAATTCCTCGCCGCCGTAGCGGGCGGCGAAGCGGGGCAGGGCGGCGACGCGGCCGATGACGCTGGCGACGTAGCGGATGACCTGGTCGCCGGTCTGGTGACCCCAGGTGTCGTTGAAGCCCTTGAAGTGGTCGATGTCGAGCACGGCCAGGCAGATGGCCGAACCGGCCTCGTCGGCCTCGGCGCAGGCGCGCTCCAGCTCTTCGTCGAAGGCCTTGCGGTTGGCGAGGTTGGTCAGGCCGTCGGTGGTGGCGTCGCGGCGCACCTGCTCCAGGTGTTCGCGCAGGCGGTCGACCTCGGCGGTGGACTCGGCCAGGCGGTTTTCCAGCGCCTTGTTTTCCTTGGCGACCTGCCGGGTGGCGGCGGCCAGGCTGGTGACCACGGCCTTGATGCCTTCGACGGCGGTCGGGCCGTCGAGGTCCTTGGAGACCCCGGCCAGGGTCTTGCCGAAGGCGGCGTTGGTCTTCTGGGCGTTCTGGATGGCCTTCGAAACCGATTCCAGCTCCTTGGAGAGCAGGTCGCCGGCGTCACGGATCTGTTCGTTGAGGCGGGCCTTGGGAAGATAGGCGGCGGCCAGCTCTTCGCTCAGCATCTCGGTGATGGGCTCGCCCATCGAGATCAGGCGGGTGATCTCGCGCGCCAGGGCGCCGTCCGGATCGGCCACATAATGGGTCCAGAGCTCGAAGTTCAGCGCGGTCGGCCAGATCTGATGACGCTCCATCAGGTCCAGGGCCCGACGGGCGATCTTGTAGGCTTCAGGGCCGCGCAGAGTGGTCTCGACGTCCGACATCTTTCATTCCCCCGTTCGGTCCCGGTTTCTCCAGGGCCGATCGCTTGCGCGCCAAACATAAGCGCAAGAGTTCAAACGAGCGGTTAAGGCCGGACGGGCGCGCTTGCGCCGGTCACAACTTCAACGCATCCTGAACGCTGATAAGATGAGCCGAGAGGCCGTTTTCGGGAGAGACGCCGCATGAACGCCCCCGCCAACCTTGGTCCGGAGGCCGTCCGGGCCGGCCTGGAGACGGTGCTGCAGAAGCAGAAGGCCGCCCACCTGCGTGACGGCGCGCCATCGGCCGGACGGCGTATCGACTGGCTGAACCGCAGCATCGGCCTGCTGGTCGATCACCAGGACGACATCGCCAAGGCGGTCAGCGACGATTTCGGCGTGCGTTCCAAGGACGCCACGGCCCTGACCGACGTCGCCGGCTCGATCGGGCCGCTGAAGTTCGCCCGCGACCATCTGCGCCAGTGGATGAAGACCGAGAAGCGACGCACGACGCCGGCGCTGCTGGGCGTGTTCGGGGCCAAGGCCGAGGTGCGCTGGCAGCCCAAGGGCGTGGTCGGGGTGATCAGCCCGTGGAACTTCCCGATCAACCTGACCTTCGCGCCGCTGGCCGGGGTGCTGTCGGCCGGCAATCGGGCGATGATCAAGCCATCGGAGTTCACGCCGGCGACGTCGGAGCTGATGAAGGCGATGTTCGCCAAGGCCTTCGACGAGGAGGAGATCGCGGTCGTCACCGGCGGTCCGGACGTGGGGCAGGCGTTTTCGGGCCTGGCCTTCGACCACCTGCTGTTCACCGGGGCGACCTCGGTGGCGCGCCACGTGATGCGGGCGGCGGCCGAGAACCTGGTGCCGGTGACGCTGGAGCTGGGCGGCAAGAGCCCGGTGATCCTGTCGCGCGGCGCCGACCTGGAGACCGCCGCGGCGCGGGTGATGGCCGGCAAGACGCTGAACGCCGGCCAGATCTGCCTGGCGCCCGACTATGTGCTGGCCCCGGCCGAGGACGTCGACCGCTTCGTCGCGGCGGCCAAGGCGGCGGTCGCCAAGAGCTTCCCGACCCTGAAGGACAATCCCGACTACACGGCCCTGGTCGCCCAGCGCCACTACGACCGGGTGAAGGGCTATGTCGACGACGCACGGGCCAAGGGCGCCAGGGTGGTCGAGCTCAATCCGGCCGGCGAGGACTTCGCCCAGCAGGAGCACCGCAAGATCCCGCCGACCCTGATCCTGGATCCCACCGACGACATGACGGTGATGCAGGACGAGATCTTCGGTCCGCTGCTGCCGGTGAAGGCCTATGACCGCGTCGAGGACGCCATCGGCTACGTCAACGCCCACGCCCGCCCGCTGGCTCTATACTGGTTCGGGACCAATGAGGCCGAGCGCGAGAAGGTGCTGGACGCCACGACCAGCGGCGGGGCCACGGTCAACGACGTGATCTTCCACGTCGCCCAGGAGGACCTGCCGTTCGGCGGCGTCGGCCCGGCCGGCACCGGCGCCTATCACGGCCACGACGGCTTCCGCGAGTTCAGCCACCGCAAGGCGGTGTTCCACCAGCTGAAGAAGGACATCGGCCCGATGCTGGCGCTGCGCCCGCCTTACGGGGCGGCGATCCGGAAGTATCTGGCGGGGCAGATCAAGCGGTGAGAAATCCTCCCCCTGAAGGGGGAGGTGGCCCGGAGGGCCGGAGGGGGAAAGGTCTGCTGAATTTGAAGCCGACGCCGGCGTAGGAGGCCACATCCCCCTCCGTCGGCTTCGCCGACACCTCCCCCTTCAGGGGGAGGGTCTGGTCTTCACCGCCCCTCGGTCCACAGGTCCAGCGGCTGCTTGGCCTCGTGGCGGATGACCGCGAAATAGCCGGCCACGGCCAGCACGACGCCCGTGATCAGTCCGCCGAAGAAGCCCGCCGGGGTGGCGAACCACAGGGTCAGGGTGGTGATGGCCACCGCCAGGGCGACGACGCACCAGCGGATCAGCACGCTGAAGGCGTGGTAGGTGCGTTCGTGGGTCAGCAGGTCGGCGTCTGATTGGGACGGCGCGAAATTGGCCATGGCGGTTCCTCCGGGCTTTTTGCTCGTTCTTGGCAAACGCGCGGAACCGTCGAGGAAACAAAGAAAAGCCGGCGGCTCCGTGGAGCACGCCGGCCACTCTACGCCCGAATGGGCGGTTCGTCAGTCCTCGACCTTGGCCAGGCGGGGCGGAGCCCGCAGCAGGAAGGCGGGGATGTCGTTGCCGAAGCCGACCACGCGGCGATCGTCGTCGTCGTCGCGGGCGCGGACCGGCTGGACGCCGCGCACCGGCATCGGCGGACGCTCGCGCGACGCGCGCGGCGCGGGGGCGACTTCCTCGAC
>NZ_QHJY01000004.1 GCF_003185805.1 Caulobacter sp. D5 | reverse complement strand
ACAAGCGCACCGCGCCGCCGAGATCGCCGCCGTGCTCAGCGAGCAGGGGCTGGGCGGGCGCAGCGTGGATCTGCGCCAGCGGCTGGAGGGCTTCGGCCGCGATCGCACGCCGAGAGCCCGCGACGCCCGGTCCCTGGCCGAGCGCTGGTCGCGCCAGGCCGGCAAGCCCAGCGGCGCCGATCCCCTGGACGACGCCCTGCTGCTGGCCGAGGCCTATCCCGAGCGGGTGGCCCGCGCCCGGGGCAAGCCCGGCGAATATCAGCTGGCCAGCGGCCGCGGCGTCTATCTGGAGCCGACCGACGCCCTGGCTCGCGAGACCTGGCTGGCCGTAGGCGAGCTGGGCGGAGGCGACGCCCGCGACCGCATCCTGCTGGCCGCGCCGTTGGACGAGGACGCCCTGCGCGCCGCCTTCGCCGATCGCCTGGTCGCCGAGGATCGGCTGGAGACCAGCGGCGGCGGCAAGCTGCGGGCCAAGCGCCTGCTGCGCCTGGGCAAGCTGGTGGTCGACGAGAAGATCATCGACAGGCCCGACCCGGCCCTGATCGCCGGCGCTCTGGCCGACCAGGTGCGGGCCGACGGCCTTGCGGCCCTGAAGTTGGGCGAGCGGGGCAGGGGGCTGCTCGACCGCGTGGCCTTCCTGCGCGCCAATGACGGCGAGGCTTGGCCCGACCTGTCGGAAGCGGCCCTGGTCGCCCGGCTGGACGAATGGCTGGAGCCGCTGCTGGCCGGCCGCTCGTCGCTGGCCAGCCTGGACGAGGGCACGCTGGAGGCGGCGATCAAGACCCTGATCCCGTGGGACATGCAGGGCAGGATCGAGGCCCAGGCCCCGGCGCGCTTCACCGCCCCGACCGGTTCCAGCTTCGCCATCGACTATGGCGCGGAAGGCGGCCCGCGCGTCGAGGTGCGGGTGCAGGAACTGTACGGCGTCGCCGAGCACCCGGCCGTCGCCCACGGCAAGGTCCCCCTGACCCTGGCCCTACTGTCGCCCGCCCACCGCCCGATCCAGATCACCAAGGACCTGCCGGGCTTCTGGAAGGGCTCCTGGCGCGAAGTGAAGGTGGAAATGAAGGGCCGCTACCCCCGCCACGTCTGGCCGGACGATCCAGCCAGCGCCGCGCCGACGACGCGGGCTAAGCCTCGGGGGACGTGAGGGGCGGCCGGCGGCACCGGCCTGGGTGACCGCCTACGCTATTACGCCTGATCGGCGGTCAGCGTGGTTTTCACGCCGGCGTCCGGAGCGCCGCCCATGGCGTCGCGGCGATCGGCCTCTTTCTGCTTGTCCTTCTTGGCTTGATCGTGATGCCACTTGATCGAGAAGAACATGCCAACGCCCAGCACGATGATCTTGAGTGGGAAGAAAACGATAGGAAACAGGTTTTCCCAGTCCACGACTTCACTCCCCTAAGGTTCCTGAAAAATATTGAGCGCTGCTTTTCTGAAGCGTGGGGTGTCTATCAACTTTGGGCGTTCAGGTGTCGTGGACAAAGTGTCCAATCCCGTCAGTCAGTTTGGCGCCGGTTTCCACCTCGGATCGAGCGCGGGCTAGGCGCCAAAAGGGGGCGATGGAATTAGGCCTCGGCGCGCTTCATGGCTCCGCCAGGAGCTGTACGGGATCGCCGAGCATCCGGCCGTCGCCCACGGCAAGGTACCCTGACCCTGTCGCCCGCCCACCGCCCGATCCAGATCACCAAGGATCTGCCGGGCTTCTGGAAGGGCTCCTGGCGCGACGTGAAGGTCGAGATGAAGGGGTGCTACCCGCGGTATGTGTGGCCGGACGATCCGGCCGGCGCTGCGCCGACGACGCGGGCTAAGCCGCGGGGGACTTGGGGTTCGCTAAGTCTGATATAAGTGACTACGGTCGCACGATCTCGTGTTGCGCTCAGGAGGGGACGGAAGCGGGCCACCTTGGTGCTAGCGAGTACCATCGGCGAATCCTGGCGGATCTACACCAGAGTTGCTATTCTAGTCCTACGAGGTCTCCCCTCGCATCCGCGCGGTGGCAACTGCCGCGTAAGAGCTCATGTCTGCACATATCGTGCACGCCACGTACTACGGGACGATCGGCGTGATTGGAAGGGAGACCTCGTGACCCCGTGGTTTACTGGCGTCTCGGCTACCCGGACTAAAATTCCTCCTGAGTTCTTGGACGAGGCCGCCCTGCTCGCGTATCTCAAATTGTCCCAAGCCGAACTAAGGAAAATCTGGTGGTTTCGGGAGCGAATGTACCAGCAGTTCGACATAGCGAAGTCGGGAAAGAAGGTCAGGAGCATTAGTGCGCCAGATAAGCGCCTGAAGCATCTTCAACGCCAAATAGCGCCCTTGCTTGATAGTCTCTATCGCGTTCGACACCCTGTTCATGGCTTCGTCGCAAACAAGTCCGTCAAGACGAATGCCCAGGCTCACCTTCGAAAGCGCTTCATCCTAAACCTTGACCTGAAAGATTTCTTTCCCTCCATCACCGAAGGTCGCATCGGAGGGCTCCTACAGTCGATCGGCATAGACAGTCGTGTGGCAGATATCATCGCGCGACTGTGTACGAATGACGGCCGTTTGCCTCAAGGTGCCCCGACTAGCCCTGTCTTGTCGAACATGATCTGCTTTCGACAAGACAAGCAGTTGATGTCCTTCGCAAAGGAAAATCGCTGCATCTATACGCGCTATGCGGACGACATAACTTTTTCGAGCGACCAGCCCATGGCAGCCTTGTTCGAGAGCGCAGTTCCATCCCCAGGTCGGTTTCCTCCTGATCTCTTGGTGACGAGACTGCGCGCTATCTTCATGGCGAACGGGTTCGAGATTAACGCAGACAAAACGCATTATGCAGATCGCCATTCACGCCGAATGGTCACGGGGCTCAAAGTTAATGAATTGATCAACGTCGATCGGCGTTATGTTAGAAACATTCGCGCGGCGCTATATTCTGTGAGAACGTTAGGCGCAGAGGAGGCTCAGAAGAAATTCGAGACCAAGCTTGGCGGAAAATCAAATATTGGTTCCCATCTTGAAGGCAAGATTGCTTGGTTACGGTTTATACGAGGACAGTCTGATCCCGTAGTACGAGCTATGGCGCTTCGCTTTAATGCTGCGTTTCCCGATAGAAAGATCGACGTAGTGCCGACACGGGACGAAGTCCGCGACCGAGCGGTGTGGGTAGTCGATAATGACACCGACATTTCACAGGGGAGCGCCTTCTTTTTGAAGGGAGTCGGTCTTGTAACCGCTGCTCATTGCGCAAAGGGAGCTAAAGAGGTGGAAGTTTACCACCCGAGCAAGCGTTCCAACAAGTTCAAGGCCACGGTCGTTAAGCGTGACGAGCAGTTCGATCTAGCGATCCTCAATCATGAGATTCCCACCACAGAATATTACGAACTGGAGCGTTCGTTGACCGCCGTCGCTGTCGGTGATGATTTGACAGCTATCGGATATCCAGATTTTGGCCCTGGCGATGGCCTGAATGTCCGTGGAGGAAAGGTGAGTTCGCTGCCCGTAAAGAATGGTGTGAGCATGATCGAGGTCACACAAAAGCTTTCACAGGGCATGTCGGGCGGACCGCTCTTGGACGATAACGATGCCGTCGTTGGTGTTACACACAAAGGTGGCCCTGATGAAGGTCGTGATTTTGTAGTTCGCATCGAGATGATCGATAAACTCTGATCCGATGCATTGGAATTTTTGCCACTCGGCGGGCCAGTTGCCCAACTTTTCGATGTTTCCCTTTGGTTGCCCTCAAGGGCAGGCTCGCAAGCATCAACTTAGGGCCCGGACCGGCGGACTTTCTTGGCGGTGATGTCCGCGTTGCATGCGTTGCTATCGTTAAAGTTGTTCTTCATTGGGGCGAGCGCCGTCTCTGGCGTCCTACCCCCGCTCCCTCAACAAACCACCCCGCCAGCCTTGCCTTCAACGACCCCTGCGGTGCATGAGGAACCCCTGACACGGCGCGGCCTGCTTCGCCGCCCCGCACTAACCGGCCTTCCGGCGACGGAGGGAGGATAAGAGACATGACCGAAGCTGCTTCGAAAGTGATCAAGGGTCGCACCGGCGACTGGGAAATCGTGCTGGGCCTCGAGGTCCACGCCCAGGTGGCCAGCAAGTCCAAGCTGTTCTCGGGCGCGGCCGTCGGCTTCGGCGCCGGTCCCAACGAGCAGGTCAGCCTCGTCGACGCGGCCATGCCGGGCATGCTGCCGGTGCTGAACGGCTTCTGCGTCGAGCAGGCGGTGAAGACGGGCCTGGGCCTGAAGGCGCAGATCAACCTGAAGAGCCGCTTCGACCGCAAGAACTACTTCTATCCCGACCTGCCGCAGGGCTATCAGATCAGCCAGTTCGACCAGCCGATCGTCGGCGAGGGCGTGGTGGTGGTCGAGCGCGACGACGGCACGACCTTTGACGTGCGCATCGAGCGCCTGCACCTGGAGCAGGACGCCGGCAAGTCGCTGCACGACCAGGACCCGAACGCCACCTATGTGGACCTGAACCGCGCGGGCACGGCGCTGATGGAGATCGTCTCCAAGCCGGACATGCGCACCTCGGAAGAGGCGGCCGCCTACGTCAAGAAGCTGCGCACGATCCTCGTTTATCTGGGCACCTGCGACGGCGACATGGAGAAGGGCAACCTGCGCGCCGACGTCAACGTGTCGGTCTGCCGTCCGGGCGACTACGAGAAGTTCCGCGAGACCGGCAGCTTCAAGCACCTGGGCACGCGCTGCGAGATCAAGAACGTCAACTCGTACCGCTACATCCAGCAGGCCATCGAGTACGAGGCCCGTCGGCAAATTGAGATTCTCGAAGAGGGGGGCTCGATTGACCAGGAGACCCGCCTGTTCGACCCGACCAAGGGCGAAACCCGCTCGATGCGGTCGAAGGAAGAGGCGCACGACTATCGCTACTTCCCTGATCCGGACCTGCTGCCGCTGGTGCTGGACCCGGCCTGGGTGAAGTCGATCGAAGAGACCCTGCCGGAACTGCCGGACGCCAAGAAGGCGCGTCTGCAGAGCCAGTACGGCCTGTCGGCCTACGACGCCGGCGTGCTGATCATCGAGAGCGACCGCGCCGACTATTTCGAAGCCGCCGCCAAGGGCCGTGACGCCAAGCTGGTGTCGAACTGGGTGACCAACGAGCTGTTGTCGAAGCTGTCGTCGGGCGGCCACGAGATCGCCAATTCGCCGCTGCCGTCGTCGGACATCGCCCAGCTGGTCGAGCTGATCGAGAACGGCACGATTTCCTCGAAGATCGCCAAGGAGGTCTTCGAGCACATGTGGGCCGGCGAGGGGCGTCCCGCCGAGATCGTCGAGAAGCGCGGCCTGGTCCAGATCAACGACACCGGCGCCATCGAGGCGGCGATCGACGAGCTGATCGGCGCCAACCCCGACAAGGCCGCGGCGGTGAAGGAAAAGCCCCAGGCCATCGGCTGGTTCGTCGGCCAGGTGATGAAGGCCACCGGCGGCAAGGCCAATCCGGGCACGGTCAACGACCTGCTGAAGGCCAAGCTGGGTCTCTGATCCCCAAGCCTTGCTGACAAAATGAAAGGGCCCGTCGCGAAAGCGGCGGGCCCTTCTCTTTGGGGACTCGAACAGACGCGCTCTATTGAGGCGTGGACGGGTCCTGCGGCGTCGCGGACGAGGAGGCGGCCGCGTCGTCGGCCGACTTCTTGTGCTTCTTGGCCTTCTTGGCGGGCTTGGCCGCGTCCTCGGCCGCCGGGGCGGTGGTGGTCGAGGTGTCGCCCGTGGCGTTGGCCGAAGTGGGCGAGCCCGCGCTCGCGGCGCTGTCGGCCTGCGGCGTCGTGCTGTCGGTGGTGGTGGCGCTATCGGTGGAGGGGGTGGTGGTCGAGGCCGACGGATCGGTGGTGGTCGTGGTCGATGAGCCCCAGCTGCCGGCGCCGGTCGAGGGCGGGGTCTGGGATGACGGATCGGCGGGGGTCTGCTGGGCGAGGGCCGATCCGGCGTAACCGGCGGCGGCGAGGGCGAGGACGGCGGCGGTAATGCGCAAGCTCTTCATCGGTAAGCGCCTTCGTGGCTGCGGCGTCGGACTGTGACGCGGAGCGAACGCTGGGGGCGGCTTGCGGCCGAAATGACCCCGCAATCGGGCTTTGCGGCCGCATGCATGACGCGCGCGCGGCGAGCATGGCGCAAAAACGGCGCCCCAGGTGGAGTTCCCGGAGCGCCGCAAGAGCTTCTAGATGCCGTTCAGTGAACGGGAATCTAGTTGTTGATGATCTCGAAGATCAGGCCGGTGGCGATGGCCGCCAGCACGTAGTCGTTGCCGGTGCGGTACCAGTAGTAGCCGCGCGGCGGGTGACGCAGGTGGTAGCGGCCGTAGTCGTGAACCACATAGCCGCCGCCGCGATAGTAGGGCGGCAGGTAGCCGCCGCGGCGCCAGGCGCTGTAGCCGGGGCGATAGTCCTGGCGACCGTAGTAGTGGGCCGGCGGGGCGCCGTAGTACCAGCGGTTCTGGTAGTAGTAGCCGTTGTAGCGACGGTCGTCCCAGCCGCGGTTGTCGCGACGGTCGTCACGACGGTCCCAGCGGCTGTCGCGGCGGTCATCGCGCCGATCATCACGACGGTCGTCCCGGCGATCCCAGCGGCCGTCCCGACGATCATCGCGGCGGTCGCCGCGGTCGTCATGACGGTCCCAGCCGCCGCGGCCCTGCGCCGAGGCGTCGGTGGCCATGGCGGCCATCGGGCCGGCGACCGAGGCCACGGCGGCGATGGTGAGCAACAGACGTTTCATGTTGACGTCTCCTTGTGGTCAGCGGTCGCCTTCCGGCGGCCAAGTCCCTCGACCTTGATGACCACGATGAGCTCCGCCGTCTGAACCCTCGCTGAACGGTCATGTCAGGATGCGTCTTGGCGTCGCGCGCCCGCATGGCCATGTTGGCGCGCAAGAACAGAGGTTCTCGGGAGACGCGCATGACCAGCCCCATCGAGCTGCACTATTGGCCCACGCCGAACGGCTGGAAGATCTCGATCGCCCTGGAGGAGATGGGGCTGCCCTACGAGATGATCCCGGTGAACATCGGCACGGGCGAGCAGTTCAAGCCGCAGTTCCTGGCCATCAGCCCCAACAACCGCATGCCGGCCATCGTCGATCCGCAGGGACCCGACGGCCAGCCGATCTCGATCTTCGAGTCCGGCGCGATCCTGCAGTACCTCGGCCGCAAGACCGGCCAGTTCTATGGCGACAGCGAGCGCGACCGGGTCGGCATCGACCAGTGGGTGATGTGGCAGATGGGCGGCCTTGGCCCGATGGCCGGCCAGACCCACCATTTCCGCCAGTACGCCCCCGCCATCATCGCCGACCAGAGGCAGTTGGCCTATGGCGCGATCCGTTACACCAACGAGACCCACCGCCTGTACGGCGTGCTCAACAAGCAGCTGGCGGGGAAGGATTTCGTCTGCGGCCAATTGTCCATCGCCGACTTCGCGATCTGGCCGTGGGTCGTGCCGTGGAAAAATCAGGGCATCCAGATCGAGGAATTTCCGGATTTGAAGGCCTGGTTCGACCGGGTGGGCGAGCGCGACGCCGTGCAGCGCGGCTTCAAGCTGGGGGCGGAGCTTCGCGCCGGAGGCCTGCAAGCGTCTGGAAAAGCTGCGGAACAGGCCCGCAGTGTTCTGTTTGGCCAGCGGGCTCGTTAACCAACCATATACCGGAGTTTATCAGGCGTAACTTCAATGAACGAGGCGTGTATTCGCGCCTCGATTCATGATCTCTGCGCGCTTAACTATATGTTCAGCGAGCGAGGTTTTCTCTGTGTTCATGGCCGAGCTGAACCACTGGGGTGAGCTCGGGAGGACTGGGGAATTGAAGTCATGATGATGAGCATCGAACCGCCCGCCGCCGTGATGGGCCTGCCGCTGCCGAGCGCCGAGTCGACCGGCGACGAACTGTTCCGCATGGGCATGCTGTATTCGACCGGCCAGGGCGGCGCCCCGCTGGACTACGTCTCGGCGCACATGCTGTTCAACCTGGCCGCCATGCGCGGTTCGGTCGAGGCCAAGGTCTATCGCAAGGAACTGTCGCAAGAGATGGCCAGCGAAGACGTCGCCGAAGCCCAGCGCCAGGCGCGCGAATGGCTGGCTCACGGCTGAACCACGGTTCAGCCGTTCTACCTCTCTCGGGCCGGACGCCTCTGGATCCGGCCGTGATTTCCGAGACTAGTTGCTCAAGCCGTTGATGGCGTAGCTGAAGCTGATCGGCAGCAGGTCGCGCAGATACTGCTGCATGAAGAGACCCGCCTCGGACGCACCGCTCCGGGGCACGTAGACGATGTCGAAGCGGCGAAGAGGCACCAGGTCCACGCCGCGCGGATCGGTCAGACCCTGCAACAGGTTGGCCGTACGCATCATGGCCCGGCCGTCGGGGCCCCGCCGGATGATGATCACCTGGCTGCGCTTGGACGAGCTCTTGAAGCCGCCGGCCTGGATGACGGCCCGCAGGGCGTCGCCGTCGCCGGTCATGTCGTAGACGCCGGGATTGCCGACCTCGCCGCCGACGAACACCTTGAGCGGCGCTGTGCTCTTGACCGAGACCTGCACCTGCGGACGCAGCAGCTGGCGGCCATAGGCCTGGGTCAGCGAGGCTTCCAGTTCCTCGATCGTGCGGTCGGCGGCCATGACCGGACCGACCAGCGGCAAAGCGACGCGGCCGTCCGGCTGAATCACGGCCGACTTATTAAGCTCCGTGGCCGAAGGTACGCTCACCTCGATCTCGTCGCCCGGATAGAACCGGTAGGCGGGCTCGGCCTCGCTCCAGTCGGCGTAACCGATATTGGGAAACTGGCCGGTGGGGCGCGCGGCGGGCGTGATCGGCTCGCCGTCGATGTGGCCGCAAGCCGATAGGCCGCCGCTCGCGAGCGTCAGGGCCAAGGCGGTGGAGAGAGCGATGCGCCGATCCATGCGACGGTTCTTACCAAACATAGGTAACCAAACCTTAAGCCCGGAAGCCCCAGGGTTCGATTGAAGATTGGACCCATTGGATTCGCATGTCGACGAGCGCCTGGACCAGCGTGCCGCACGACCCGCCGTCGCGACGCGACTGGGCGGCCCGGGCCCGCTATGCGCCGACGGACTTCATCACGCTGCTGTGGCGTGAGCGCTGGCTCATGCTCGGCGTGTTCCTGGTGATCCTGTTCCTGGGGGCGGCCTTCGCCTTCACCCTGAAGAAGTCCTACACCGCCAGCTCCAGCCTGTTCGTGCGCCTGGGTCAGGAATACGTCTACGAGCCGCGCGCCGGCGACGCCGCCCGCGGCGCGGTGCCCGACGTCGACCAGGTGATCCAGTCGGAAAGCGAGATCCTGGGCAGCGGCGAGCTGCGCGAGCGGGTGATCCGCAAGCTGGGCTTCGCCACCGTGTTCCCGGACGCCGCCGCCAAGTTCGCCTCGGCCAATCCCGAGCAGAAGCGCAAGATGATCGCCCAGGGCCGCGACAGCGTTGGCCGCAGCCTGAAGATCGAGACCGCGCCCGACAACTCGATCATCCGGCTGGCCTACCAGCACCAGGATCCCGAGACGGCCGAAAAGGTGCTCAACACCCTGTTGGAAGAGTATCTGATCTATCGCCGCAGCCTGCTGATCAACGACGACGACAAGGTGCTGTCGCGCCAGCGCGACAGCTTCCAGCAGCGCCTGGCCGAGACCGACAGCGCCTATCAGGCCTTCCTGCAAAGCAACGACATCGGCGACTTCACCGCCCAGAAGACGGCCCTGACCCAGCTTCAGGCCCAGGTCGAGGGCCAGAAGTATTCGATCGAGGCCCAGCTCCAGGACCGCCAGGGCCGTCTGGCCTCGGTGCAGTCGGAACTGTCGCGCACGCCGTCGGAAGCCGTGCTCTATCGCGACCAGGACATGTCGGCCTCGACCAAGCTGGCGCAGCTGAAGCTCGATCGCGAAGGCCTGCTGTCGCGCTACCTGCCGACCGCCCAGCCGGTGCGCGACATCGACGCCCAGATCGCCCAGCTCGAGCAGGGCGTGGCCAGCGGCCGCACCAACGGCGAGGGCGCGCGTCGCAGCGGTCCCAACCCGATCTGGCAGACCCTGGCCTCGACCCGCAACGACCTGGCCGCTGAGGTCGCGGCCCTGAAGCAGTCGCAGGGCGCCTACGCCCTGCAGGCCCAGGAAGTGAACCAGCGCCTGCTGCGCCTGGCCGAGCTGGAGCCCGAGTTCAACCAGTTGACCCGCGACCGCGACGTGCTGTCGTCCAACGTCCGCGACTTCACGGTCAAGGAACAGCAGGACGAGGCCCAGCGGCAGATGTCGGCCGAGAGCAGCGACAACATCCGCATCGTCCAGCGCGCGGTCGCGCCGTCGGAGGGCAAGAGCCTGAAGAAGCCGGTGCTGGTGCTGGCCATCCTGTTCGCCGCCTTCACCGCCGCCTGCGCGGGCCTGGTGCGGATGCTGCTGCGCCCGGGTCTTCAGACCCCGGCCTCGGCCTCGCGCACCCTGGGCCTGCCGGTGCTGGCCACGGCCGGTGTCAAGCGAGCGGCCTAGAGGTTCGTTCCGGCATGGGCGATTTGGTCGCCTTTCGCGCGAACATGGTTAGGCATTAGTTTCTACGGTCTTCAACGCGCGGCGATTCGGACGAATGGTGGATTTGAACGTCGAGATGGCTGAACTGTGGGGGTCGCTCGGCGCCCCTGCTGCCGGCCGTGCGCACGTCGTCCAGTTCGTCTCGGCCCGGCGGGGGGAGGGGACCTCGACCGCCGCCCGCGAGTTCGCCCGCTTCGCCGCCAAGCGCGCCGGCCGGCGCACCTGGCTGATCGACCTGGATCTGGCCACCTCGCCGCAATACCAGGCCATAGCCGCCGATCCGGAGCGCTACGGCCCGCTGGGCTCGGGCGCGGCCGCCAGCCCCGACGGCTCGATGTTCTTCACCGTCCAGCCGCCGGCGCCGAAGCCGGACGGCGGGGTGTGGCCCGACGCCAAGTACGTGGCCGCCCACAGCGTCGGCGGGCCGCGCTTCTGGGTGACCCGCTTCAAGCGCGAGGCCCTGCGCGGCCGCCAGAAGGCCCACATCCTGCCCGGCGTCGAATACTGGGCGTCCCTGCGCCGCCACGCCGAGATCATCGTCGTCGATTGCCCGTCGGCCGACCGCTCGCAGGCGGCCCTGACCATCGCCCAGCACATGGACCAGACCGTGCTGGTGGTCAGCGCCCAGGAGGCCGACGTGCGGCCGCCGGGCCTGCTGCGCGACGCCCTGGCCTCGGCGGGCGGCCGCTGCGCCGGGGTGTTCTTCAACCAGGCCTCGGTGACGCCGCCGAGCTTCCTGCGGGCCATACTGCCGTGACTTCGTCCTACGGCGGGCCGGTCAGCGTCGCGCCGCCGAGGCTCCTCTTCCCCCAGATCGCGATCTTCGTCGGCTCGGTGCTGCTGCTCCTGCTGTTCAGCGGCGGCTGGGAGCTGCCGCTGGTGGGCGAGAACGCCGACGAGGCCGGCTCGGCCATCCTGCGCGTGGCCTATCTGCCGGCCTATGCCGCGGGCTTCGCCCTGATCGCCCTGGACCCGCGCAACAGCCTGCGCGTCTCCGTGCGCCAGCCGTTCCTGTTCGCCCTGATCGGCATCGTCTGCCTGTCGGTGCTGTGGTCGATCGCGCCCGACGTCACCACCCGCCGCGCCTTCGCCGTGACCTGCACCACCCTGTGCGGCGTCGCCCTGGCCGG
Organism: Caulobacter sp. D5; assembly: GCF_003185805.1. GTDB lineage: Bacteria > Pseudomonadota > Alphaproteobacteria > Caulobacterales > Caulobacteraceae > Caulobacter. The sequence goes on along the minus strand of NZ_QHJY01000004.1, from coordinate 26,724 downwards.
ACGCTTCCGCTGGCGCGAGCTGGCCGAGGTGATGGCGGCGACCTTCGCGGTGCTGATCGTGGCTTCGTACGTCGTCTGCATCGCCGTGCCGCGCATCGGGGTGATGACCGAGCTCTTCCCCGGCGCCTGGCGCGGCCTGTGGCGCGAGAAGAACGGCCTGGGCGGCATGATGGCCTTCGGCTTCTGCATCCTGTCGGCGGCGGCTTTGCTGAACCCGCCGCGGGCCAAGCTGTGGTGGGGCTTCGCGGGCCTCGCGGTAGGCCTCGTGCTGATGTCGACCTCCAAGACCTCGCTGGTGTCGCTGATGCTTGGCGTGGCGGCCCTGGGCTTCGTGCTGATCGCCCGGCGCGGGCCGGCGGCCGGGGCGGCGGCGACCTGGACGGCGGTGACCGGCGTCGTGCTGCTGGCGGCCTTCCTGCTGCTGGCCTCGGACGTGTTCTTCGCGATCCTGGGCAAGGACGCCACCCTGACCGGCCGCACCAAGATCTGGAGCGCCGCCATGGTCGAGATCCAGGACCGGCCCTGGCTGGGCTACGGCTATCACGCCGTCTGGGGCGACAAGAGCGGCTGGGGTCCCTTCGCCTGGATCAGCAAGAACGCCGGCTTCCAGGCCCAGCACGCGCACAATAGCTGGCTGGAGCAGTGGCTGGGCATGGGCCTGTTCGGCCTGGCCGCCTGGGGGCTGTTCTACATCCAGACCATGGCCCTGGCCCTGCTGGCCGTGTTCCGCGACCGGGGCGCCTTGCTCGCCTTCCCGTTCCTCGTCGTCTACAGCCTGGTGGCCCTGACCGAGAGCATCGCGGTGGCCTACAACGACTTCCGGTGGGTGCTGTTCGTCGCCCTGGCGGCCAAGCTGGCGTTTCCGGATCGGGAGTTGGAGCGGTAGGGACGTGCTCCCGCACCAGTCTCGGGCCTCTGGCTATCGGGTGCTAAGCTCCTTGGCGTTCAGTCGGCCCGGCTCCAAAGGTGTCGCGATCGCGCCCGATCCCGGTTCAGACCAAAAAGCTTCAGCATAAGTCGCATGATTTTCTCCGAGACAATCCAGAGAATCCCGCCGAGAGCGCCGTGAATTATTGCGTTCTGAAGGCGTGAAACATCAAAATTTTCAAGAGCGATGGCGAGGCAAATGTATGCGAAGGCAAATAGTGTGAAGCAAAGCGTTGCTGCTAAGGCCTTGACTGCAAGTCTCTTTATTTTCATCGACTAGATCCTCGACCACATCGCTGGCCGCGCGGGCGGTGCGCCCAGCCGGTCCAGCGTCGCCGAGCGCAGGGCCACGACGCCGCCCTCCAGAGCCCGCCAGGCCTTCATCCGTCCACTGACGACCACGCGCTCGTCCCAGGCCGAGGGGCCGGCGGCGACTACGTCGAGGCCGATCTGGCGGTAGACGCCGCGCGCGGCGGCGATGGCCCAGGCCGAGCGGACGGGAAGGTCGCGCAATCCCCAGCGGGCCGAGGCGTAGTAGGGCTCGGCGGCCTCGACCAGGCGGCGGGCGAGGGCGGCGACGTCGTCCCGGCGGGCGGGGTCAGTCAGCTGCTCCACCGGCAGGTTCAGTTCAGCCAGCCAGGCGCGGGGCACGTAGACCCGGTCGTTGCGGGCGTCCTCGACGATGTCGCGGGCGATGTTGGTCAGCTGGAAGCCCAGGCCCAGGTCCTGGGCGCGGCGCAGCGTCGGCAGGTCGTCGGCGGGCACGCCCATGACGATGGCCATCATCGCCCCGACCACGCCGGCCACGCCCCAGCAATAGGCCAGCAGGTCTTCCAGCGTCTCGTAGCGGCGGCCCTCGACGTCCATGGAAAAGCCGTCGATCAGATCGAGGGCGTAGCGTTCGGGGATGCCCCGGCCCAGGGCCACGGCCTGGAAGGCGGCGAAGACGGGATCGGTGGGCGTCTCGCCGGCCAAGGCGGCGCGGGTCTGGGCGTAGAGGGCTTCGAGCCGCGCCGGGGCGTCGGCGACCGGGCTCATGCCGTGGCCGAGGGTCTGGCCGTCGATCACGTCGTCGCAGTGGCGGCACCAGGCGTAGAGCATCTCGGCGTCGGCGCGGGTCTCGGCGTCGAACAGCGCCGCAGCGGCGGCGAAGCTCTTGGAGCCCTTCTGGATCGCTTCCCGGCTTTGCGCCTCGATGTCCTGGGCTTCGAGCGCGCTCATTCGGCGGCCGGGGCCAGGGTGGCGAAGTCGTCGATCATAAGGCCGGCCGTAGCCTTGGCGCTGCCGACCACGCCCGGAATGCCCGCGCCCGGATGGGTGCCGGCCCCGACGAAATAGAGGTTGGGGATCACGTCGTCGCGGTTGTGGGTGCGGAAGAAGGCGCTCTGGGTCAGGATCGGCTCCAGCGAGAAGGCCGCGCCCTTCCAGGCGTTGAGATCCTTCACGAAGTCGTCCGGGGTGATGAAGCGGCTGGTTACCAGATCCGCCGAAAGCCCCGGAATGTAGTGCTTTTCCAGATAGGCCAGGATGCGGTCGCGATACTTGGGGCCTTCGACCGACCAGTCGATGTCGGCCGTCTCAAGGTTGGGCACCGGCGAGAGGGCGTAGAAGGTCGAGCAGCCTTCCGGCGCCATGGCCGGGTCGCTGGCGGTCGGGTGGTGCAGATAGAGCGAGAAGTCCTCGGCCAGGGCGTGCTTGCCGTAGATCTCGCCGATCAGCTCCCGATAGCGGTTGCCGAAGCAGATGGTGTGGTGGCGGATCTCGGGGTGCTGGGTCTTGAGGCCGAAATAGACCACGAACAGCGACGGGCTCCAGCGCTTGGCTTCCAGCGCCTTGCCGACCTTCTTGCCGCGCGGGTCCTCGCGCAGCAGGTGGCGGTAGGTGTGCATGACGTCGGCGTTGGAGGCGACGGTGTCGAAGGCCTCGAAGCCTTCCTTGGTGATCACGCCGGTGACGCGGCCCTCGCGCACGGCGATGCGCTCGACCGGACGCGACAGGTGCAGCTTGCCGCCGAGGTCCTGGAACAGCTGGGCGAGCGCCCGGACCAGGGCGTGGGTGCCGCCGCGCGGGAACCAGACGCCGCCGCGCCGCTCCAGGGCGTGGATCAGGGCGTAGATCGACGAGGTGGCGAAGGGGCTGCCGCCGACCAGCAGGCTGTGGAACGACAAGGCCTGGCGGACGTGCTCGTCCTTCACGAAGCCGGCGACCTTGTCATAGACGCTGCGCCAGGCCTGCAGCTTCATCAGCGAGGGAGCGGCGGCGATCATGCTGCCGAAGTCGAGGAACGGTACGGCGCCCAGCTCGACATAGCCCTTCTGGTACAGCTCTTCGGAATAGTCGTGGAAGCGGCGATAGCCCTCGACGTCGGCCGGGTTGCGGGCGGCGATCTGGCGATCGAGGCCTTCCTGGTCGTTGACGTAGTCGAAGACGTCGCCGTCTTCCCACAGCAGGCGATAGAACGGATCGACCGGCAGCAGCTCGACATAGTCCTCGATGCGCTTGCCGGAGAGTTCGAACAGCTCCTTGAGGCAGTCGGGATCGGTGACGACGGTGGGGCCGGCGTCGAAGGTGAAGCCGTCCTGCTCCCAGACATAGGCCCGGCCGCCCGGCTTCTCGCGGCCCTCGAACAGGGTGACGTCGAAGCCCTGCGATTGCAGCCGCACCGCCAGGGAGAGGCCGCCGAAGCCGGCGCCGATCACGGCCGCCTTCGGACGGGGCGGGAGCGAGGCGTGGGCGTTCATGCGTCTTGTCCTCCGAACACGGAACTTTCGCGGATGCACTTCATGGCGGCCGGAATCGGCACCGGCGGCTTGCCGATCAGAATCCGCGCCCGGTCGCGCCAGGTCAGTCGGGCTGCATAGAAGCGCTGAATGAGCGGGACCGATAGCCGGTAGAAGCGCTCCAGCACCCGATAGCGTTCTTCCGGCGCGCAGGCGCGGAACAGCATGCGGTTCAGCAGGCGCAAAAAGCGGCGCTTGCGCCAGGCGGCCTTGGACTGGGTCTCGACGCAGGCGCGCACGCTGGCGCTGGTGATGCGGGGCAGGGCGGCGATCTTGTCGGCTAGGCGCGCGGCGTCGGGCAGGGAATAGCCGGTGGTCGGCTGGAACAGGGCCGCGCGCAGGCCGACCTCGGCCACCTGCGGCCGGGCTTCAGCCCAATAGGCGTCGATGTCGCCGCCCAGGGCGATGGGCAGCACGCCGTGCTCCTCGCGCTCGACCGCCTCGATGCTCCAGCCCTGGCCCTTGGCGTAGTCGGCGATGGCTTCGGAGAGGGCGATGCGGTCCAGCGCCGGGCCGTCGCTGTAGCGGGTGTCCTCGACCAGCAGGCGGCGAGCGTCGAGCGGCAGGACGTAGACGAAGCGGTAGCCGTCGGTCTGCGGCACCGTGGCGTCCATGATGATCGGAGCGGTCAGGCCGTGAGGCGCGGCCAGGCGCAGGTCCTGGCCGACGAACTTCTGCCAGCCCAGGGCCAGGCGCTTGCTGCGTCGCGCGCCGCGGCCGTCGATCACCGCGCCGGCGACGATGCGGCGACCGTCGGCCAGCGTGACCTGATGCGGATTGACGTCGACAACCGAGATGTTGCTCCAGGCGTCGGGGCCGAGGGCGCGCGTGACCACCTCGTGCAGGCGACGCGAGGTGATGGCCAGATAGGGCGTGGGCAGGCGGCGGCTGTGGGCGGGAAAGCGCACCTCGTAGCCGCTCCAGCGATGGGCGATCAGCGGCCGCAGCCAGCCGCCGATGGCGGCGTCGACGTCGGTCTCGAAGTGGCACCAGGTGTGCTGGCCGCCGATGGTCGCGCCGCGCTCCAGCAACAGCACGCGCAGGCCCGGCCGCAGCGCCTTGAGGCGCAGGGCGATCAGGCTGTTGGCCAGTCCGCCGCCCACCAGGACGACGTCGGCGCGCAACGCGGCGGACGGAGATTCCATCCCCTCGGCTCTAGCACGAAAGAATGACGTCCACGCCAGAGCGTTCGCATGAACTTGGCGCGGGTTCACCGGTTGCACCTGGGCGGGCGAGGGGATAGGGGAGCGCGCACAGGAGCGCCCCCACATGACCCAAGCCGCCATCATCGACGGGAAGGCCTTCGCCGCCCGCCTGCGCGAGACCATCGCCGCCGAGGTCGCCGGCCTGAAGGCCGAGCACGGCCTGACGCCGGGCCTGGCCGTGGTTCTGGTGGGCGAGGATCCGGCCAGCCAGGTCTATGTGCGCAGCAAGGGCGAGCAGACCCTGGAAGCGGGCATGCATTCGGAAACCCACCGCCTGCCGGCCGAGACCTCGCAGGCCGAGCTGCTGGCCCTGGTCGAGCGGCTGAACTCGGATCCGGCCGTGCACGGCGTGCTGGTGCAGTTCCCGGTGCCCGACCACATCAGCCAGGCCGCCGTGGTCGCCGCCATCTCGCCCGACAAGGACGTCGACGGCCTGACCGTGGCCAACGCCGGGCGCCTGGCCAGCGGCCTGCCGGCCCTGACGCCCTGCACCCCGACCGGCTGCATGATGCTGCTGCGCGACCAGCTGGGCGACCTGTCGGGCAAGCGCGCCGTGGTCGTCGGCCGCTCGAACCTGATGGGCAAGCCCATGGCCCAGCTGCTGCTGGCCGCCGACTGCACGGTGACCATCGCCCATTCGCGCACCAAGGACCTGCCCGCGGTGGTTCGCGAAGCCGACATCGTCGTGGCCGCCGTCGGCCGCCCGCAGATGGTCAAGGCCGATTGGGTGAAACCCGGCGCGGTGGTCATCGACGTCGGCATCAACCGCATCCCCAAGGATGACGGCAAGACCCGCCTCGTGGGCGACGTGGCCTTCGACGAGGTCAAGGACGTGGCCTCGGCGATCACCCCGGTGCCGGGCGGCGTGGGGCCGATGACCATCGCCTGCCTGCTGGCCAATACGGTGCTGGCGGCCAAGCGGCTGAACGGGATCGGGGAGTAGGACTCAAGGACCCTCTCCCTGAAGGGAGAGGTGTCCGCGAAGCGGACGGAGAGGGGAGTGGCTTATGAAGTCAGGCCAGTCTCGATCTCCGCAGAAACTTCCCCCTCCGGCCCTCCGGGCCACCTCCCCCTTCAGGGGGAGGGGGTGCGCCGATACACCACCAGCGACGACTTGCTGAGCTTCACGGTCGTCACCGGCCGGTAGTGGCTCGCCAGCTCCGCGTCGACGATCCTCACGACGGCGAAGTTGAAGTCCTTGGCGCGGGGCGTGCGATCGACGATGACGCCAGGCCTCGTCGCCAGGATGCGGCGCACCTCGGTCTCCTGGTCCATGCCGACGGCGCCGTGCTCGCGCAGCAGGTTCAGGTGGCCGGCGAACGGCCAGCGGGAGGGCAGGGGCGCGCCGGTCAGGTGATAGAGGATGCTGTCGCCGTTCCACACCCACAGGCCTTGCGACAGGCCCGGCCGGATGGCGGCCAGCAGTTCGTTCATCTCCTGCGCGTCGCCGCGCTTGGCCTTCCCTTTGACGAAGGCGACCCCGTCCGCCGTGACGCCCAGGGCGATGAAGGCCGTGGCGATCGCTATGCCCAGCGGGCGGGAGCGGGTCGCAAACAGCGGGGCCATAGCCAGGGCCAGCGGCGCCAGCAGCGGCAGGGCGTAGTGGTCGAAATAGGTGCCGAAGATCAGGTAGCCGCCCAGCGCCGCCGCCAGCCAGCCGATTGCGAAACCGAACGCCGTCCGACCGCCGGGGCGCGCGCGCCAGCCGCCGATCCAGGCGGCCAGGCCCACCGCCAGTAGCGGCGGGACCAGCAGGCGGGCGGCCTTCAGCAGGCGCGGGGCCAGTTCGGCGTCGCTGGCCTCGGCCCGCGCGCCGATCGACAGGAAGTTGGCGTAGACGAAGGCCTGGGCCTCGCCCCGCCAGGCGTAGTAGGCCAGGGCCAGCAGGGTGGGCGCCAGGGCCAGGCCGATCCAGAGCGCGGCGTCGGCCGCCAGGCGCGTCCAGGACCGCGAGGCGCGCCAGGAGACGCCCAGCAGCAGCACGCCGAAGGCGAAGCCCTCGAACACCACGGTGTATTTCAACTGCAGGCCAAGGCCGATCAGCAGCATGGCCAGGCAGCCGAGCCGGCGGATTCTGCGCGGGTCGGCGTTCAGCGCGCGATAGGCCGCCAGGGCCGCTCCGGCGACCAGCAGGTTGTAGAACACCGGCGCCTGGCCGCCCCAGCCGCCGGCCAGCGGCAGCATCAGAAGGTAGACCACGCCCGCCGCTGTCGCCGCGACGATCCCGGCCGCCGGGGCGGCCAGGCGAGCGATCAGCAGGGCGGTTGCGGCCGCGAACAGGGTCGCCACGACCTGGTACTGCACGATCCCGTCGCCGCCGAGCAGGCGGATGGCGGCGTAGAGCGCGAACAGGCCGACCGGCTTGCGGTCCCAGATGTCCACATAGGGCAGGGCCCCGTGCAGCATGCGGTCGCCGACCAGCAGGTAGAAGTTCTCGTCGACATGGAGCAGCGGGTTGCCGAACTGCCAGGCGCGGATCGCGAAGGCGGCGGCGAGCAGCAGGCCGCCGGCCAGGATCCAGGCGCGGCGGTCGGGGGCGGGCGAAGCGGTCAGGCGCGGCTCTCCCCGGCCAGGGGCGAGGCGGCGGGCGTTTCGGCCTCGGGGCTTTCGGGAACGTCGCGCCAGGTGACTCGGCGCGAGGCGTGATAGTTCCACAGCGCGCCCAGCACCGCGCCGCCGGCCCCGGCCAGCGCCCAGGACGCGCCGATGGCGTTGAGGCCCGCGCCGGCCAGGTCGTTGATCAGCGCGCCGCCCAGGCACGCGGCGTAGAAGCTGAGCAGGCCGCGCCACAGGGCCGCGCCGCGCAGGCGCTTGTCGCGGAAGGTCAGGACGTTGTTGAGCCCGAAGTTCCAGGTCATGGCCGCCAGTATGGCCAGGGTCTGGCCGCTCCAGAAGGCCATGTCGGCGGCCTGCGTCGCGCCCAGCACGCCCAGGTGGACGACGAGGCCGCTGGCCCCGACCGCCAGGAACTGGAAGAGCCGCGCCGAAAGGACGCCGTTGGTGCGCTTTTCGGCCAGCAGGCCGATCAGGTCGAAGGCCACCCGCAGGTCGAGCTTGGACTCGCCGCCGGCGCGCGGCAGCAGGGCGGTGGGGATCTGCACGACGGCGGGACGGCGCGAGCCCGAGGCGACCACGTCGACCAGGATCTTGAAGCCGACGCCCGACAGGCGCGGGCGGACGGCCTCGTACCAGTCGCGGTTCATCAGGAAGCAGCCGCTCATCGGGTCGGCCAGGCGCAGGCCCAGCAGCAGGCCGGCCAGGTTGACGCCGCCCCGGCTGATGGCGTGGCGCACGCCCGACAGGCCCGAACCCGCGCCGTCGAGATAGCGGCTGGCCACGACGAGGTCGGGCTGCTGCGCGCTCATCCTGCGCAGCATGGCGCCGATCAGGCGCGGATCGTGCTGGCCGTCGCCGTCCATCACCGCCAGGGTCTGGCCGCGCGCCGAATCCCAGCCGGCGATGGCGGCCGAGGCCAGGCCGCCGACGCCTTCGCGCTTGAGCAGGCGGATGGCGGGGCGGCGCATGGCCACGTCCAGCACGGCCCGGGCGGTGAGGTCGTCGGCGGAGTCGTCGACGACGATGATCTCATGGAAGACGTCGGCGAGGTCGGCGCTCAGCGCCTCGAGCACGCCGCCGATGGCCTCGTGTTCGTCGAGGGTGCAGATCACCACCGAGACCTGCGGCCGGTTCCAGTCGGCGGCCGCGGGCGAGGCGGCGCGGCGCGCGGGACGGATGGTGGTGGTGTGCTGACCCATGGGAACGGCGCTCCGTTGGAAGGAGCGTCAGGTTCCCGGAGAACTCTGCCGGCAGTTTGTTGTGTTGGTATCGGACGTCAGTCGAGCTTGTTGCAGTCTTGACGCAAACGGGGATTCTGGCCGGCGTTATCCGGCCAGATATTCCGCCACGCGGCCTTCCAGTTCGACCGCCAGGGCGCGGCCGACCGGGTGCTCGTCGGTCTTGATCTCGTCGCGCACGCAGGCCTTGATCGCGTCGATGTGAGCGTCGACCAGGAACATCGGCGCCTGCAGGCGGGTGGCCGGATCGTCGATCAGCTTGCACAGCGAGGCCGCCAGGCGCGTGATCAGCGGGAATTCGTAGGTGGCGCCCAGGCCCTTCAGGTCGTGGGCGCGGAGATAGAGGGTCTCTACCGTCTGGGCGGTGAGGCCGTCGGCCCGGACGCCCTGGCGGGCGGCTTCGAGCTTGGTGATCTCGTCGTTCAGCCATTGGGCGAAATTGCCCGACAGGCTCTTCAAGGCCGCTTCGGCCTTGGCGATGGCGGCCATGTCGATACCGCCACGCCCGCCCACCTTGAGCTTGAGCATGTTCGGCACCTGTATAACCTCAGCGGGCTTATTCATCGGGTCGCCTCCCCGTCGGCGTTACTTCGGGAACGGTCACATGCCAGGCGTTAAGAATGAGTGAGATCGCGATTTCACCCACACGAAAGCTTACGCAGAGAACTGTTCGGTCAGCACACGCTCCTCGAGACTGCGGCCCGCGTCGAACAGCATCGACAGGGTCGAACCTCGGTCTTCGGAAATGTGCACCTCGACGACGTCGCGGACTTCATAGTTGTCGGCCACGGCGCTGACGGGCCTCTTATCGCATTCCAGGACCTCGAACGTCACCCTCGCGTTCTGCGGCAAAAGCGCGCCCCGCCACCGCCTGGGTCGAAAAGCGCTGATCGGGGTCAGGGCCAGCACCTGGGCGCCGATCGGGATGATCGGTCCGTGAGCCGACAGATTGTAGGCGGTCGAGCCGGCCGGGGTGGCCACCAGCGCCCCGTCGCAGACCAGTTCGCCCATCCGCACCTTGCCGTCGATCGAGATGCGCAGCTTGGCGGTCTGACGCGTCTGGCGCAGCAGAGAGACCTCGTTGATGGCGAGCGCCCGGTGCTGGCGACGGCGAGAATCAATGGCGACCATGGCCAGCGGATGGATGACGGCGCGCTCTGCCGAGTTGATCCGTTCGAGCAGCCCGTCCTCGCTGTACTCGTTCATCAGGAAGCCGACCGAGCCGCGGTTCATGCCGTAGATCGGCTTCTGGCTGAGGATGGTCTCGTGCAGCATCTCCAGCATGAAGCCATCGCCGCCCAGGGCCACGACGATCTGGGCGTCGTCGCCGGCGTCGCCATAGCGGGCGGTCAGGCGCTCGCGGGCCTCCTGGGCCTCGGGGCGGTCGCTGGCCTGGAAGGTCAGGCGAGTCGAATAAGGCTGGGCTTGGAACATGCCGGCCCAAGTGGCGGGATCGCCCGGCGCTTGTCAAACAACGTGGGGAAAGACCTCGTCAGGCGGCGCTGACGGCTTGGCGGAAGGCCATGGCGGCGATGTCCGGACGGAACGGGCCAAAGGCGCCGCTGGCCTTGCGGGCGGCTTCCGCGCCGCCGCCGGGACGGCCGCCGTTCAGCTGGCGCACGTGCTCCAGGATGGTCGGGAAGACGCTGCGGTCGATGCCGACGGCCGAGCAGGCCAGGGCCAGCAGTTCGGGACGGTTGCTGTCGATAGCGCGGCGCACCTGGCGCACGTCGAAGCGGCCCAGCCGCGCCATGGCGAAGACGAAGAGGGGCAGGCGGCCTTCGCGCAGCACCCGCAGCAGGTAGCCGGGACGCAGCTGGCCGGCGGAGTCGAGCTTCTCGACCAGGGCCGCTTCCATCTCCTCGCGGTCGGCCTCGTCCTCGACGGACAGGGCGCCGACGGCGGTCGGCTGCAGGCCAAGGTGGGCGGCGTGGGTGGCTTCGTCGACGGCGGCGCGCAGCTTGACCGGGTCCAGCTCGAAGCGCTCGGCCAGGGAGTCGCGCAGGGCGCGGCCGACCCACAGATAGAGCTGCTCGGCCAGCAGGGGCGACAGGCCCGGGTGGCGGACCAGAGGCGAGCGCAGGGCCACCACGTCCTTGGCGTGGCCGACCAGGCGGCCCATGGCGTCCTGGCTGAGCTGGGCGGTGGTGTTGCCGGCCAGGGCGGTCAGCACCGCCGGCTCGGCCTGCGAAAGAATGGCCTCGACCACCGGGGCGCGCAGGCCGGGGCGGCGGGCGACCTCGATCTGGTGCTCCAGCGTGGCCTGGACCAGCAGGCGGATCAGGTCGTGGTCCTGCAGCACGGGGCTGCGGGCGATGATCGGGCGGGCGATCTCGATCTCGTCGAGGGCCAGGATGTTGACCAGGGCCGACGGCGCCCAGGCCGCGTCGGCCAGGCGTTCGGCCAGGCGCTGGCGGATGTCGCGCTCGGCCTCGACCACCAGGGTCATGAAGATCGAATCGAGCAGGATCTGGATTTCGGGCGCGGCGGGCTTTCCCTGGGCCTCGCCCGTCTCGCATAGATCGATCACTCCGGAGAGCAGCCGTTCGCGATCTTCCGGCTCGCGGCTGCGGGCCAGGGCAAGAAGTTCGGCGGTCTGTACGGCTTGGCTCACGACCCTCCTCGGGCGCCAAACGAGACTATGGGCACCTTGGTGTTTCCAGATGAAAACATGCTTAAACAGGTCAAGCCACGGAACCGAGAGAATAGCGGCGCTCTGTCGCAGGTGAAGCGGGCGTCTTGAAAGAGGAAACGCGTATGGGGCGAGCACTGATCCTGGCGCTGGACCAGGGCACCACGAGCACGCGGGCGATCCTGTTCGACAGCGAAGGGGCCGCCGTGGCCGAGGCCGGGCGTCCGCTGCGCCAGAGCTACCCCAAGGACGGCTGGGTCGAGCACGACGCCGACGAGATCGCCGCCGCCTGCGTCGCGGTGATCCGCGAGGCGGTCGAGAAGTCGGGCGCCGACCTCGACGCGGTCGTGGCGCTGGGAATCACCAACCAGCGCGAGACGGTGGTGGTTTGGGACAAGACCACCGGCCGGCCGATCCATCCGGCCATCGTCTGGCAGGATCGCCGCACGGCCGAGGCCTGCGAAAAGCTGCGCAAGGACGGCAAGGAGGCCGAGGTCACGGCGGTCACGGGCCTGCTGCTCGACCCCTATTTCTCAGCCACCAAGATCGCCTGGCTGCTCGACAACGTGCCCGGCGCTCGCGCCAGGGCCGAGGCGGGCCAACTGCTGGCCGGGACGATGGATACGTGGGTCATCTGGAAGCTGACGGGCGGGGCGCGGCACGTGACCGACGCCACCAACGCCTCGCGCACCCTGCTGTTCGACATCCAGGCCCAGGACTGGTCGCAACCCATGCTCGACCTGTTCGGCGTGCCGCGCTCGCTGCTGCCGCAGGTGCTGGACTGCGCGGCCGACTTCGGCGAGGTCGGCGCCCAGGTGCTGGGCCGGCCGCTGCCGATCCGCGGCGTGGCCGGCGACCAGCAGGCGGCGCTGATGGGGCAGGGCTGCATCCGGCCCGGCGAGATGAAGGCCACCTACGGCACCGGCTGCTTCATGCTGATCAACACCGGGACGACGCGGCCGGTCTCGGCCTCGCGCCTGCTGACGACGGTGGCGGCGCGGGTGAACGGCCAGGCGACCTACGCCCTGGAAGGCTCGATCTTCGTGGCCGGGGCGGCGATCCAGTGGCTGGGCGAGGGACTGGGGATCACTGGCGGCCCGCGCTCGGCCGAGGCCCTGGCCCGTTCGGCCAAGGCCGATCACGGCGTGGTCGTGGTGCCGGCCTTCACCGGTCTCGGCGCGCCCTGGTGGGACGCCAAGGCGCGGGGCGCGATCTTCGGCCTGACCCGCGACGCCGGCCTGCCCGAGATCGCTTCGGCCACCTACGACGCCTGCGCCCTGCAGAGCCGCGACCTGATCGAGGCCATGCGGGCCGACGCCCCCGACGCCTTCCTCGGCGAGGCCCAGCTGCGCATCGACGGCGGCATGTCCAAGAGCGCCTGGTTCAGCCAGCGCCTGGCCGACCTGACCGGCCTGCCGGTGGCGCGGGCCAGCTACCAGGAGACCACGGCCCTGGGCGCGGCCCTGTTCGCGGGGCTGGGGGCGGGGGTCTATGATTCGGTGGAGACGGCCGCCAAGGCGCGCCCGGCGGCCGAGGACCTGAAGCCGGCCATGGCCGTCCACGCCCGCGAGGCGGCCTATGCCCGCTGGCTGGACTGCGTGCCCCGCGTGCGTTCCTAGGGGAGCGCCGCAAATCTCAAGACGTGTCGACAAGCGTCTCGCCAACCTGGGCGGGCATTGCTATGACATCGCTGTCAAAAGCAATAACCGCATAAGGGAGGCCTCACGCATGACCGCGACGCGCCGCACCGTCACGCTGGCTCTCGGAGCCGGCGTCGCACTCGCCGCCGGAGGCCTTTCCATGTCCGCTCAAGCCGCCCCGACCGTGGGGGCCATTCGTCGCCTGTCGCCCGCCCTCGACGCCGTGGTCGCGCCCGATGCGAAGATCGAGGTCCTGGCCGACGGCTTCGTCTGGTCGGAGGGCCCAGTCTGGGTGAAGGACGGCCAGTACCTCGTCTTCTCCGACGTGCCGGCCAACATCATGTACCGCTGGAGCCAGAAGGACGGCAAAAGCGTCTTCGTGCAGCCCTCCGGCTATGACGGCCCGCCGACCAAGGTCTTCCGCGAGCCGGGTTCGAACGGCATGGCGCTGGACGCCAAGGGCGATCTGCTGGTCTGCAATCACGGCTATCGGGCGATCACCAGGCTGAACCTGAAGACCAAGGCCAAGTCGGTCGTCGTCGATCGCTATCAGGGCAAGCGCTTCAACAGCCCCAACGACCTGGCCGTGGCCAAGAGCGGCGCGATCTATTTCACCGATCCGCCCTACGGCCTGGAGGGGCTCGACGCCTCGCCAGCCAAGGAACTGAGCTTCAACGGCGTCTATCTGCACCGCGCCGACGGTTCGCTGGCGGTGGTCGACGACAAGCTGACCTTCCCCAACGGCGTGGCCCTGAGCCCCGACGAGAAGCGCCTCTATGTGGCGGTCTCGGATCCGGAAGGACCGGTGATCATGGCCTACGACCTGGGCGCCGACGGCCTGCCGACCTCGCGCAAGGTGTTCTTCGACGCCGCGGCCCTGCACAAGGCCGGCGGCCCGGGCCTGCCCGACGGCATGTGCCTGGACACCGAGGGCCGGCTCTACGCCACGGGGCCGGGCGGGGTCCTGGTGATCACCCCGTCGGGCGAGCTGATCGGCGTCATCGAGACCGGCGGCCCGATCGCCAACTGCGCCTTCGGCGAGGACGGCAAGACCCTGTTCCTGACCGCCGACAAGACCCTGGCGCGGGTGCGGCTGAAGACGACCGGCCTGGTCTGGTAGCGAAGGAAGGGAAGGGCGAGGTGATGAACAAGCGCACGTTCCTGCAGGCCGGCCTCGCCGTCGGCGCCATGGCCGCCTCAGCGCCGGCCGCCGCCCTGGCCCAGGCCAAGGCCGAGGGCCGCAAGCTGGGCTACGCGGTGCTGGGCCTGGGCTACTACGCCACCCAGATCATCATGCCGCGCTTTTCCGAGTGCGAGCATTCCAAGCTGGTCGCCCTCGTCAGCGGCTCGCCCGACAAGCTGGCTAGGTACGGCGCCCAGTACGGCATTCCGGAAAGCGGCCGCTATTCCTACGAGACCTTCGACCGCATCGCCGACAATCCGGCGGTCGACATCGTCTATGTGATCACCCCCAACAGCCTGCACCGGACGTTCACCGAACGGGCGGCCAGGGCCGGCAAGCACGTGATGTGCGAAAAGCCGATGGCGACCTCGGTCGCCGACTGCGAGGCGATGATCGCCGCCTGCAAGGCCGCCAGCCGCAAGCTGATGATCGGCTATCGCAGCCGCTTCGAGCCGCACAATCTGGACGCCATCGCCCTTGCGCGCGGCGGCGCGCTGGGACCAGTGGCGACCATCGTCGCCGACCACGGCTGGACGGCCAGCGATCCGACCATGTGGCGGGTGAAGAAGGCGCTGTCGGGCGGCGGCAGCTTGATGGACATCGGCATCTACAGCCTCAACGCCGCCCGCTACCTGACCGGCGAGGAGCCGATCGCGGTCAACGCCATGGAGTCGACCGACCGCTCCAACCCGGTGTTCGCCGAGGTGGAGGACACCATCAACTTCCAGCTCCTGTTCCCGTCGGGGGCCACGGCCAACTGCGTCTCGACCTACAGCGCCAACTGCAACCGCTATCGGGTGTCGGGGCCGAAGGGCTGGGTCGAGATCGATCCGGCGACCAGCTACGAGGGCCAGGCGATGCGGGCCAATCTCGACGGCCAGGCGAGGCCCCGCACGCCGCCGGCGGCAAGGAAGAGCCAGTTCGCCGGCCAGCTCGATCACCTGTCGGAATGCATCCTCACCGGCCGCGATCCGATCGTGCCGGGCGAGGAGGGACTGAAGGACCTGCGGATCATCGAGGCCATCTACAAGGCGGCCCGCGAAGGCCGGACGGTGAAACTGTGATGCGCCGCCTGATCCTCGCCGCGACCTTTGCGCTCGCCCTGCCGAGCCTGGCCTGCGCCCAGCAGCTCGTGGCCTTGTGGCCCAACGGCGCGCCGGGCTTCGAGGCGCGCAAGGCCATCCCCGAACAGGCGGCCGAATACTGGGCCAAGTCGATCAACGACCCGTCGGTGACGGCCTATCTGCCGCCCGCCGACAAGGCCACGGGCGCGGCGGTGATCGTGCTGCCGGGCGGCGGCCACAAGATGCTGGTCATCCATCCGGAAGGGACCGACGTCGCCAAGGTGCTCAATCCGATGGGCGTGGCGGTGTTCGTGCTGAAGTACCGCCTCAGCCAGGAGGAGGGCTCGCCCTACACCATCGACCACGCCCGCCAGGACGCGGTGCGGGCCGTACGGCTGGTGCGCTCGCGCGCCGCCGAGTTCGGGGTGGATCCGAAGAAGATCGGCCTGATGGGCTTTTCGGGCGGCGGCGAGGTCGTGGACCTGGCCGTCTACGGCTCCACGGCCAAGGACCCGAAGGTCGATGCGGTCGACGCGGTCAGCGCCCGGCCCGACTTCCAGGTGCTGATCTATCCGGGTCCCGCGGGCATCCCCGACAAGATTCCGGCCGATACGCCGCCGGCCTTCATCCTGGCGGCGGACGACGACGAGTGCTGCTCGGCCCCGCCGGTGGAACTGCTGGCCAAGTTCCGCGCCGCCAAGGTTCCGGTCGAGTTCCACCTGTTCCAAAGCGGTGGCCACGCCTTCAACATGGGCTTCCGCACCGACAAGGCGGCCATCAAGGTCTGGCCGGAGCGCCTGCGCGACTGGTTGAGCGACAACGGCTGGACGGCGAAGCGCTAGGCCCTTGATCTAGAGTGCGCTCTACCTTGTAGCCTCGTTCCGGAGTTCGGAGAGGTCGCGATGGTCGAGCATCTGAGTATCGGCGAGATCGCCCGGGAAACCGGGCGCAGCATCCATGCCCTGCGCTGGTACGAGGCCCAGGGCCTGATCCCCGGCGTGGCGCGCGACGGCGGGCGCAGGCGGGTCTATCGCGCGGCGCATGTCGGCTGGCTGCGCTTCCTGGGACGGCTGAAGCGTACGGGCATGAGCGTCGGCGACATGAAGGCCTATGCGGCCCTGGCGGCGCGTGGCGGGGTCACGGCCGGCGAGCGCGAGGCCATGCTGACGCGTCATCTCGAAAGGGTCGATGGCGAAATGGCCGCCCTGGCCGAGGCGCGGCGGCTGCTGGAGGTCAAGATCGCCTTCTATGCCGAGTGGAGAAGCTCGGGCCGCCGTCCGCCCGATCCCGAAATTCCTCCGGAGCTTCGGTCGTGAGCGCCGCCCGCATCGCTCCGGCCCAGCCGCCTTGGCCGGAGGCCGTGCAGGCGTCGTTCGATCGCATGCCGCAGGACTGGATGCCGCCGTTCCAGCTGTTCACGGTCCTGGCGCGCGACCCGAGGCTCTACACGGCCTTCGTGCGCGGGGCGGCTGCTTACCTGCCTGGCTCGCACCTGACGCTCCGCCAGCGCGAGGTGCTGCTGCTGCGGGTCACGGCCCGCTGCGGCTGCGCCTACGAGTGGGGGATGCGCGTCCACTATTTCGCCGAGCAGGCAGGGCTTTCGGAGACCCAGCAGCACGCGAGCGTCCATGCCGACGCCGAGGCGGACTGCTGGACCGACGAAGACCGGGTGCTGGTCAGGCTGGCCGACCAACTTGACGACGCCTGCGACGTGGACGATGCCCTGTGGAGCGATCTGGCCGAGCGCTTCACGCCCGAGGCGATCCTCGAACTGCTGATGCTGGCCGGTTACTATCGGACGGTCGGCGTGCTGGCCAACAGCCTGCGGCTGCCGCTCGAGCCAGGCGTCGGCCGGCCGTTTCCACCAGCTCAGGCCGCGTCCACGTAAGCCTTCACCCGCGCGAACAGCTCTTCGAACATCGGCGTCGTCAGGCGTCCGGTGTTCGTGTTGAGCCGCGAGCAGTGATAGCTGTTGAAGATGCGGTAGGGGCCGGCCTGGAATTCCGAGCCGTGGCCGGGGATGCCGGCCGAGGCCTTCAGGCCCAGGGTCTTGAGCACATTGCGGCGAGAGACGTCGCCCAGGGTGACGATGGCCTTGAGGTTGGGGAACATGTCCAGCCGCGCCTTCAGGAAGGGACGGCAGGCGTTCTCTTCCGAGGTCTCGGGCTTGTTGCCGGGCGGGGCGCAGCGGACGGCGTTGGTCACCGCGCAGCCGACCAGCTTCAGACTGTCGTCAATGCGCGCCTCGAACTTGCCGGTGGCGAAGCCGTACTTGATCAGGGTGTCGTAGAGCAGCGTGCCCGCATAGTCGCCGGTGAACGGGCGGCCGGTGCGGTTGGCGCCCTTGCGGCCGGGGGCCAGGCCCACGACCAGCAGGCGCGCGTCCTTGTCGCCGAACGACGGGGCCGGGCCATTGAAATAGTCCGGATAGAGCGCCTCGTTCTCGCGGCGATAGGCCACCAGGCGGGGGCACAGCGGGCAGTCGCGGGGCGGCTCGGCCGGGGAGGGGACGGCCTCGCCGACGATGTTGGAGTGCTGCATGGCCTTCAGTCTCAGTATTCGTCGTCGGCTTCGCGTTCGGCCGGGGTGCGGGCGTCGGCGGTGGTGTAGCGCTGTTGCGGCGCGCGTTGCGGGCGGCCGATGATGTTGCCCAGGTCGTTGAGGTCGACGAAGTTGTCGGCCTGACGGCGCAGGTCGTCGCTGGTCATCGGCGGCTGACTCTTCATCGTGGAGACCACGGTGACCCGGCGGCCCTTGCGCTGCACGGCCTCGACCAGGGCGCGGAAATCGCCGTCGCCCGAGAACAGCACCAGATGGTCGACCGTGTCGGCCATCTGCATCATGTCCACCGCGATCTCGATGTCCATGTCGCCGCGCCAGCGCTTGCGGCCCTGGCTGTCGGTGTATTCGCGGGCCGGCTTGGTCACCAGGGTGAAGCCGTTGTAGTCGAGCCAGTCGACCAGCGGCCGGATCGGCGAATAGTCGTCGTTCTCGGCGATGGCGGTGTAGTAGTAGGCCCGCACCAGCAGGCCGCGCTTCTTGAACTCGTCGAGGAGCTTGCGGTAGTCGATGTCGAAGCCCAGCGCCTTGGCGGCGGAATAGAGATTGGCCCCGTCGATGAACAGCGCCAACCGCTCGGTCGGATAGAAGGTCACGGGTAAATCCTTGAAATATCGGCTTGATCGAAATGGTCTGAACGCGGCCGTGGTCGTCGCCCTCGGCTGCAATCTGCCTGGAGCCTATACGAGTCGCGAGGCCTTGTTGGAAGCGGCGGTTTCGGCGCTGGCCGGCGAGGGCATGGCGGTGGTCGCCCGTTCGGGCTGGTGGACCTCGGCCGCCTGGCCCGATCCGACCGGGCCGGCCTATCTGAACGGCGTCGTGCTGGTGGAGACGGCGTTGGCGCCGGCCGAGGCGCTGGCGGCCCTGCATCGCATCGAAGCCGAGTTCGGCCGCGCCCGCGCCGAGCGCAACGCCGCCCGCACGCTGGATCTGGATCTCATCGCTTATGGTCGGATGGTGATCGACGGCGATCTCGTCCTGCCGCATCCGCGCGCCCACGAGCGGCTGTTCGTCATGGGACCGCTGGCGGAGGTGGCGGCGGAGTGGGTCCATCCGGTGTTGGGGCGGACGGCGGCGGAGTTGGCGGCCGAGGCGAGCGTGGGGTCTGACGCGCGGCCCGCTCCTAACCCGTAAAATCCCCGCGAAAGCGGGGACCCAGGTGTTTTATCGTCGAGCGCCGAGCGTTTCAGAAAAAGCCTGGGTCCCCGCTTTCGCGGGGATTTTACGGAGAGAGGTACAAATCACCACGCATACCCATGCAGCCGGATCTCCCGGGCGAAGATCTTCTCGATCCGTACGGCCTGGCGCAGGCTGAGCACCTCGCGGTAGGAGCGCCGATCCGGACGCCAGCCGCTCTTGGCCTTGACCGGCAGGCAGCCCGACCACGGCACGCCCAGTTTCTCGAACACGTCGCCCAGTTCGCGGTCTAGGTGCTCGTAGCGCAGCACCCGGTCGACCAGGGGCTTGCCGGAAAGGCGGCTGGCGTAGAGCGGCAGGTTCAGGGCGTAGTCGCCGGCGGCCAGATAGCGGTCCAGGCACAGTTCGCGATCGCCGCCGTGGGAGGCCGAGTTCCGCTTCATGAAGTAGTGCGACAGCGTCTTGTCCCACGGGTTCCGCTCCACGCAGAAGGTGAAGTAGTCGCGCCAGAGATCGGGAACCTTGGCGGCGACCTGGGCCGCCGACATGTGGTTGGTGAAGCCTGCGGCGTTGCGCGGCTGGTGGCCGGGCTCGGGCGGATGGACGGGGGTGACGACGTCGTCCGGGCCGCACAGGCTCGACAGATAAGCCTCGATGCTGGTGCCGGCGGTCTTGCGCGTCTTGATGAAGATGAAGCGGTGGCGGTGCGAAATGATCATGGCGACAGGGTCGGCGAACGCTGTTGCGGCCGATTTTCGGGATTCTGGACCTTGTCGCGGGCCTGTATCGAAGCGACTTCCCGATCGTGACCGTTGTTGCGACTGGACTTTGCGTCGGGGAGGGGGCATACACGCCGCCTCGCGAAAGCTGGGTTACAGCCGAAGCGGCGTTGCGTGACGCCGCACGGAGCCCTATTTTGCAAGAGCCAACGCTCAGCCCGAGGAATTCATGGCCCGCGTCACCGTCGAAGATTGCGTCGAGAAGGTTCCGAACCGCTTCGCGCTCGTCCTGCTGTCGGCGCACCGCGCCCGCGGCATCTCGGCCGGTGCGGCCCTGATGGTCGATCGCGACAACGACAAGAACCCGGTTGTCGCCCTGCGCGAGATCGCTGACGACGTGATCGATCACGAGGGGCTCAAGGAGCACCTGATCACCACGCTGCAGCGCGTCGACGAGCACTCGGAAGCCGAGGAAGAGGCCGAAACCCTCGCCCTGCTGGCCGATCCGACCCACATGCAGATGAGCGAACTGGAACTCGTTCGCGCGCTGCAAAGCGACCGCGACGGCGGTCAGGAGGAGCGGTACTGAGCCCCGACGGCGCAGACCCTCTGATCATTGAAGCGGCGCCCGCCGCCGCTACGTCCGAACGCGCGCCCGATCCCGAATCGGGCGCGTCTTCGTCTGAAGCCCCGGCAAGCACGGAAACCGTCGCCGAGGCTCCGCCGGCTCCCAAGCCGCGCAAGTTCCTTCGCCAGTACGAGCTGATCGAACGGGTCCACGCCTACGACCCGACGGCCGACGAGGCCCTGCTCAACCGCGCCTACGTCTTCGCCATGCGCATGCACGGCAGCCAGACGCGCGCCAGCGGCGACCCCTATTACGCCCACCCGATCGAGGTGGCGGGCATCCTCACCGAGTACCGGCTCGACACCGCGACCATCGTCACGGCGCTGCTGCACGACGTGATCGAGGACACGCCGGTCACCAAGGAAGAGATCGGCAAGCTGTTCGGCGAGGAGATCGCCGAGCTGGTCGAGGGCGTCACCAAGCTTTCCAAGCTGGAGCTCCAGGCCGAGCACACCCGCCAGGCCGAGAACCTGCGCAAGTTCATCCTGGCCATCTCCAAGGACGTCCGCGTCCTGTTGGTCAAGCTGGCCGACCGTCTGCACAACATGCGGACGCTGCACTTCATCAAGGCCCAGGCCAAGCGCGAGCGCATCGCCCGCGAGACGCGCGACATCTACGCGCCCCTGGCCCGCAACATCGGCTGTCACCGGATTTGTACGGAGCTGGAGGAGCTTTCCTTCCAGCACACCAACCCGGTCGCCCGTGACGCCATCGTCCGCCGGCTGGAGAAGCTGCGCGAAGAGCAGGGCGGGGCGGTCCAGCTGGTCAGCCAGGAGATCCAGGCCCGCCTGGAATCGGCCGGCCTGCCGGCCCGCGTCTTCGGTCGCGAAAAGGCGCCCTATTCGATCTGGCGCAAGCTGCAGCGCAAATCGATCGGCTTCTCGCAGATGTCCGACATCTACGCCTTCCGCGTGATCGTCGACAGCGAGGAGGACTGCTACCGCGCGCTCGGCGTCGTCCATCGCGCCTGGTCCAGCGTGCCCGACCGCTTCAAGGACTTCATCTCGACGCCCAAGCGCAACAACTACCGCTCGCTGCACACCACGGTGGTCGGCCCGCGCGGCATGCGCATCGAGATGCAGATCCGCACCGAGTCGATGGACCGGGTGAACGAAGAGGGCGTGGCCGCCCACTTCCGCTACAAGGACGCCTCCTACGGCCTCGACCTGGAAGGCATGGAAGCCGCCGGCGGTCGCGATCCGCTGGCCAACCTGCGCCAGTTGGTCCAGGTTCTCGAGCACGGCGGCGACAGCGAAGAACTGGTCGAGCACGCCAAGCTCGAGATGTTCCTCGACCAGGTGTTCGTCTTCACCCCCAAGGGCAAGCTGGTCAGCCTGCCGCGGGGCGCGATGCCGCTGGACTTCGCCTATGCGGTCCACACCAGCGTCGGCGACACCTGCATCGGCGTGAAGATCAACGGCGAGCTGAAGCCCCTGCGCACCATCCTGACCAACGGCGACGTGGTCGAGGTGATCCGCGGCTCCAAGCCCGTGGTGCCGCCGGACTGGCGCTCGCTGACGGTGACCGGCCGGGCGCGTTCGGCCATCCGCCGGCACATCCGCCAGACCGAGAAGGAAGAGTTCCTGCGCCTGGGCCGGGCCTCGGTGGAGCAGATCTTCGAACGCGCCGGCAAGAGCCTGAAAGACGTGTCGCTGCGGCCGATCCTCGAACGGTTCGTGCTGGAGAGCGAAGAGAGCCTGTTCGACGCCGTCGGCCGCGGTCGCGTGACGCCGAGCCAGGTGCTGGAGACCGCGTTCCCCGGCATGAAGGACGCCGAGCGCGAAGCCGCCACGGCCCGTCGCAAGATCGAGGGCGGCAAGGGCGCGCGGCTCTATGTGCGCGGCGGCGGGCTGACGCCGGGCGTGTCGCTGCACTTCGCCCACTGCTGCAGCCCTGTGCCGGGCGACCGCATCGTCGGCATCCTGCGCGAGGACGGTGAAGGACTGGACGTCCACACCATCGATTGCCCCAAGCTGGCCGAATTCGAGGAGCGCGAGGACCTCTGGCGCGACCTCAACTGGACGCCCGAGGCCGAGCGCGACACCGTCTCGCTGGCCCGCCTGCACGCCACCATCGGCAATGCGCCGGGCGTTCTGGGTCAAGTTTGCACGATCATCGGCGAGGCGGGCGGCAACATCGTCAACCTGCGCATGCACCACCGGCAGAGCGACTTCTTCGACACCGACATCGATGTCGAGGTGCGCGACGCCAAGCACCTGACCAACATCTCGGCGGCGCTGCGCACCTGCCCGTCGGTCGAGACGGTGGACCGGACGCGGGGCTGACCCCGCGTCCGTCGCCGCGCGTCAGGCCGCCGCCTTCACCGGCTGCTCGATCCAGAGACCGAAACCCACGGCCAGGCGGTTCCAGCCGTTGATGACGTTGATCATCAGGGTCAGCTTGACCTGCTCTTCATCGCTGAACTGAGCCGCGAGGTCGGCGTGGGCGGCTTCCTGGGTGTGGCCTTCGGACAGGCGCGTCAGGGCCTCGGTCCAGGCCAGGGCGGCGCGTTCGCGGGGCGTGTAGCAGGGGGCCTCGCGCCAGGCCGACAGCAGGTAGATGCGTTGCTCGGTCTCGCCCTGGGCGCGGGCCTCGGCCGTGTGCATGTTGATGCAGTTGGCGCAGGCGTTGATCTGCGAGGCGCGGATCTTGACCAGTTCGACCAGGCTGGGTTCCAGGCTGGCGGCGATGATGGTCGAGGCGGTGAACCACGACTTCATCACGGCGGGAGCGGCGGCGAAGGGATCGAGCTTGGCGGTCATGGCGGGTCTCCTTTGAGAGGGTTGCGCCGTCATGACGAGGCGAAGGCCGCGCGTGTGACGCGGCCCGCGAAATAATTTCAGGTCGAGCCCCGCAGCGCCGCCGCCGCGTCCCGCGTCGCCTGGGTCAGGGGCGAGGGCAGGGCGTCGAGGGCGAACCAGCCCCAGTCGGCGATGGCCTCGGGCTCCTGGATCGCCGGCTCGCCCACGCAGCCGTCGGCGCGATAGGTGACGGCCAGCCAGTGGCTGCCGGCGGTGATCATGTCGGTGACGGCCAGCACCGGTCCGGCGACGACCTCGATGCCCAGCTCCTCGCGGATCTCGCGTTCGGCGCAGGCGCGGCCGGGTTCGCCCCAGTCGAGCTTGCCGCCCGGCTGGCCCCAATGGCCGGCCTCGGGCTCGCGGAGGCGCTGGACCAGCAGGATGCGGCCCTGGGCGTCGAGAATGGCCGCGCCGCAGCCGACGCGGGGGCGGAGAGGGGAGTCGCTCATGGCGCTGTCCTACGCCCCTTCGTCGATGGTTTGTAGACTCGCCGCGCTGGCCTTATATCCACGGCTCATGACCAACGAAGACGTCCTCGAAGAATTCCGCGCCGCCGGCGCCCTGCGCGAAGGTCACTTCGTGCTGTCCAGCGGCCTGCACAGCCCGGTCTTCCTGCAGAAGAACCTGGTGTTCATGCGGCCCGAGCGCTGCGAGCGCCTCTGCAAGGCCCTGGCCGACAAGATCGTCGCCACGGTGGGCCACGTGGACGTCGCCGTGTCGCCGGCCGTCGGCGGCATCATCCCCGGCTACGAGACCGCCCGCCACCTGAACGTGCCGTCGATCTATGTCGAGCGCGAGGGCGGCGGCTTCAAGTTCCGCCGTGGCTTCCATCTGGAGCCGGGCCAGAAGGTCGTGATGGTCGAGGACATCGTCACCACCGGCCTGTCGTCGCGCGAGTGCATCCAGGCGATCAAGGACGCCGGCGGCGACGTCGTGGCCGCGGCCTGCATCGTCGACCGCTCGGGCGGCAAGGCCGATGTCGGCGTGCCGCTGATCGCCCTGGCCAGCCTGGACGTGCCGGCCTATCCGGCCGACGCCCTGCCGCCCGAACTGGCCGCGATCCCGATCGAGGATCCGGGCAGCCGCCGGCTGAAGGGCTGAGCCCCATGCTGCGGCTCGGCGTCAACATCGACCACGTGGCCACGATCCGCAACGCGCGCGGGTCGAGCTATCCGGAACCGGTGCGGGCCGCCGAGCTGGCGCTCGCCGCTGGCGCCGACGGCATCACCGCGCACCTGCGCGAGGATCGCCGCCACATCAGCGACGCCGACATCGCCGTCCTCACCGACCTGTGCCTCAAGCGCGGCAAGCCGCTGAACTTCGAGATGGCGGTCACCGACGAGATGGTCGGCATCGCCATCGGGGCCAAGCCGCACGCCGCCTGCCTGGTGCCCGAGCGGCGCGAGGAGGTGACCACCGAAGGCGGTCTCGACGTGGTCAAGGGCGCCAATCGCATCGCCGACGCCACCGGCCGCCTGCGCACCGTCGGCGCGCGGGTGTCGTTGTTCATCGAGCCGGACCCCGCCCAGATCCAGGCCTCCGCCGACGCCGGCGCCCAGGTCGTGGAGCTGCATACAGGCGCCTATTGCGACGCCGCCCGCGCCGGCGAGACCGATCGCGCCGCCGCCATCTTGGAGCGCCTGAAGTCGGGCGCGGCCCTTGCCGCCTCGCTGGGTCTGGAGGTCCACGCCGGCCACGGCATCGACTACGCCACGGTCAAGCCGATCGCCGCCATCCCGCAGATCGTCGAGCTGAACATCGGCCACTTCCTGATCGGCGAGGCGATCTTCGTCGGCCTGCCGCAGGCCATCTTGCGGATGCGGACCTTGATGGACGCGGCCCGGCTGGAGTTGGCGGCGTGATCATCGGGATCGGCTCGGACCTCAGCGACATCCGCCGGATCGAGAAATCCCTCGAACGCTTCGGCGAGCGCTTTACGAACAAGGTCTTCACCGAGATCGAGCGCAAGCGGTCCGAGCGCAAGCCCGACCGCGCATCCAGCTACGCCAAGCGCTTCGCCGCCAAGGAGGCCTGCTCCAAGGCGCTGGGCACGGGGCTGAAGCAGGGCGTGCACCTGGCCGACATGGGCGTGGTCAACCTGCCGTCGGGCAAGCCGACCATGGCCCTGACCGGCGGGGCGGCGGCCAAGCTGGCGCAGCTGATCCCCGAGGGCATGGTCCCGGTGATCCACCTGTCGCTGACCGACGACCACCCCTACGCCCAGGCCTTCGTGATCATCGAGGCCCTGCCGGCGTCCTGACGGCGCGCGGCTTGCAGTGATTCCCTCTCCGAGCCGGCCATTGCGCCGTTTCGAAACGGGGGGACTGCAACATGACCATCTGGACCGGCGAAGACGTCGAACCCAAGCGTTCCAATCTGGCGCCCTGGCAGCAGAGGCCGTTCGCCTGGCTGGCCATCGGGTGGGGTTTCCTGGCGCTGGTGCTGGTGGCGATTTTGGCGACCTTAGCGGTCTGATTTCGCCGAGGATCGTCCTTCTTCCGTAAAATCCCCGCGAAAGCGGGGACCCAGGCTTTTTATGCAATCCTCAGCGCTCGACGATAAAACACCTGGGTCCCCGCTTTCGTGGGGATTTTACGGGTGGTGGGTTTCTAGCTCGCCGGCGCCGCCTCGCGGCGATAGCGCGCGCTGCGGCCGTCGGAGGTGATCGCCTCGAAGGCCGTCACCGCGCCCTTGGCGTCGCGTTCGAACACCACGCGGCGGCTGGGCTCGTCCAGAACGGTGAAGCTGTCGCCGCCCAGCGGCAGCAGCACGGTGACCGGACGCTTGCCGCGCTTCATGCCGATGCGGCCGTCGAGTTGAATGATATCGATGCCTCCGTAGCCGCCGACATAGTCGGCGAGCGGCTTGGCGGCGGGGGGCGAGGCCTCCGCGCGGATCGCTTCAAGCGCCCAGCGGGCGTCCTGGGCGTCGGGGCCGGCGGCGGTCTTCAGCACCGTCTCCAGCGCCAGGGCGCGGGCGGTCTCCAGCGCCTTGGCGGGGACGACCGCGACGTCGGGTTGCACGCCGTCGCCTTCCCAGTTGGTCTTGGTGATCGGGCTGATCGGCGAGCCGTTGGAGACGAAGACCGCAAAGCCGCCGGCCACCGGCACGGGGCCGCCCGGATTGGCCGCGCCGGCGCTGGCCTCGCCGACGATGACCGCGCGCCTGGCGTTTTTCAGAGTGTAGGCGAAGGCCTCGGCCGCCGAACCGGTGCGCGGGCTGATGAGCAGATAGAGCGGCACGTCGAGGCGCGGGGCGGCGTACCAGTCCTTCGGGGCCTCGCTCGCCGTACCTTCGCGGTACTTGAAGGTGTTGTAGATGTCGGCGCCCTTGGGAGTGAAGGCGCTGGAGAGATAGCCGACCATGGCCGGCGAGCCGCCGCCGTTGTCGCGCAGGTCGATGATCACCGCGTCGGCGTTGGCCACCGTCTGCAGCGCCGCCTCGATCGTCTTGCGGGCCGGGGCGTCGGGCTGGCCGAACTCGAAGTCGGCGAACATCCGCAGGTCGATATAGCCGAGATTGCCGCCGAGGATCTCGACCCGGCGCACGCCGTAGTTGGCGCGGCGGAAGGGATCGCGCTCGGCGTTGGCCGGTCCGGCGGGCGCCAGGCGAGGCGCGGGGCCGACGCCCGCGCTTGGGCCCGCGCCTTGCTGCG
>NZ_QHJY01000046.1 GCF_003185805.1 Caulobacter sp. D5 | reverse complement strand
AAGGGCCGGGGTTGGGGGTGGCTGCGGCGGTCAGTCTTGATGAGGCTGTGCAGGCGGAACGGCCGTCGTCACCCCCATCCCAACCCTTCCCCCATCGAGGGGGAAGGGCTTTGGCGGCTGACCGTTCTGAGAGACCCCTCACTGCAAGGGGAGAGGGATCAGGTTTACCCCTTGCGCGCCAGGCGGATCACGCCGTCGTCGCCTTCGCTGGCCCGGACCGGGAAGGCGCTGGTGACGGCGGTGACGAAGGCCTGGGGTTCGGTGCTTTGGAAGTAGCCGGCCAGGCGCAGGTCGGCGATCGACGGGTCGGCGATGCGGACCTTCTGGCGGTTGTAGCGGTTGAACTCGGCCACGGCCTGGCTCAGCGACTGGCCGTTCAGCGCGATGGCGCCCTGGCGCCAGGCGAGCGCGCGGTCGATCTCGGCCTCGGACAGCGGCTGGGCGTGGCCGCCGTGCGGGCCGTAGACCATGGCCGTGCCGGCGGCGATCCGCACTTCCTTGGCCGGCCCCTTGCCGTCGGGCTCGATGTCGGCGGCGCCGCGACGGACGGTGACGGCGGCGTTCTCGGCCCCCAGGCGGACGGAAAGCTCGCCGCCGCCGGTCTCGATGCGGGCGTCGCGGGCCTTGACCACGAAGGGACGGGCGTCGGGGGCGGCCTCGAACAGGGCCTCGCCCTTGACCAGCTTCACCTCGCGCACGCCGTTGCGATAGCGGACCACGACCTTGCTGTCGGTGTTGAGCTCGATGCGGCTGTTGTCGGCCAGCACCACGACGCGGCGCTCGCCGATGTCGGTGGCGTAGGCGGTCGAGGCGGTGGCGCTGAGCATGCCGGCCCCGAGGACGCCGGCGATCGCGGCGGCCGCGGCCATCATGGTCCAGGGCGAGCGGCGGTCGAAGGCGCGGCGGGCTTCTTCCTGCGCGAACAGGTCGGCGTCCGGCTTGGCGGCGACAGGCTTGAAGACGCGCAGGCGGTCGGCGCGCTCCCAGGCGGCGTGTTCGCGCTCGAAGGCGGCCTCGTTCTCGAAGCTTTCGGCGCGCCAGGCCTCGAAGGCGGCCCGTTCGTCAGGCGCGCAGGCAGGATCGGACAGCCGCACCACCCACTGGGCGGCGGCCGTTCTCACTGCTTCGCGTCGCGATCCCGCTTCCCGACCCATGAACGCCCTTCGTCGATACGCACTGGCTGGGTCGCGCCCGGGCGGCCCAGCTTTTCGGAACAGTAGCGAAGCCCCTTGATCAGGTGCTTCTCGACAGTCGAGACGGACAGGCCCATGCGAACCGCTATCTCGCCCGGCGACAGGCTATAGACTTTCCTGAGGGTGAATACACGCCGGCATTGTGTCGGCAGCTCGGCGATCGCCTCGCGCAGCTGGCGAAGCTCGTCGCGCGAGACCAGCGAGGCCTCGGGTCCGGGGGTCTCGTCCATGCCGCCGATCTGCTCGAAATCGGCGACGGCGGTGATGGTCAGCACCTTGCGGCGACGCAGGCCGTCGAAGGCGATGTTGCGGATGGTGCGCGAGGCGAAGGCGGCGGGATTGGTGATCTCGCGCCAGGTCTTGCAGGCGATCACCCGGGCGAAGGCGTCGTGGACCAGATCTTCCGGATCGGCCTCGCCGTTGCGGCAAAACTTGCGCGCATAGGCCAGAAGCCGCGGTTCCAGGGGCAGAATCTCCCTGCGAAACCAGGCTCGGCGCTGTTCGTCTTCTGGTGTCATCGCCCTCGTTCCCCGGCCGGGAACCAACCCCGGCGAAGCCGTCGTGGCAAGAGGCGAACACGCGCCCCGACGGCGGAGAGGGCTTATGCGCCGTGTTTCCGCAGGTAACATTGCCAGGTGGGGCAAGGACTTGCGCCCGGTGCGCGGACGCCAAAAGATTCAGCAGATTTTTTGCGCGGCCTGTCCGTCAGGCGGGCGCTCGCGCCTCCTTCAGTCGAGCAGTCCGGCAAGCTCGCCCGCAAGGCGCAAATCCTCGACGAACTCGGCCCGGGCGCGTTCGCGGGCGGCGGCGTCCGGCAGGCGCAGCAGGAAGGACGGGTGGTAGGTCAGCACCGCCCGGGTTTGATCGGGCAGTTGCAGCGCCTTGCCGCGATTGGCGCCGATGGGCGTGGCCTTGCCCATCACCGCATGCGCCGCCGTGGCGCCAAGGGCGACGATCACCCGGGGGCGGACGAGGCGCCGCTCGGCGTCCAGCCACCAGCGGCAGGCCTGCACCTCGCCGCGATCGGGGGTCTTGTGGATGCGCCGCTTGCCGCGCGGCTCGTGCTTGAAGTGCTTCACGGCGTTGGTGACGTAGGTCCGATCGCGCGGCACGCCGGCCTGTGCGAGCGCCTCGTCGAACACCTGGCCGGCGGGGCCGACGAAGGGGCGGCCGGCGAGATCCTCCTGGTCGCCAGGCTGCTCACCGACGAACATCAGCCGGGCGTGGGCCGCGCCTTGCCCGCTTACGCCCTGGGTGGCGTCGCGCCACAGGTCGCAGCGGCGGCACAGCTGCACGCCGGCCGCCACGGCCTCGAGGCTCGTGGGAACGTCGCCGTTGTAGGACCCGTCGCGGGCCTGGCGCAGGGCGGCCTTCAGCACGCGGTCGGGAGCGGGGGAGGGCGTGGCGGCGACCATGGCGGCGGCGCGCTCCTGGGCGGTTTCGATCAGCTGCGGAATGAGCCGCGCCTCGGGCAGGTTGCGCCAATAGCGCTTGGGCATCTCCTGGCGCATCATCTTCTCGTTCAGCCGCGCCGGATTGAAGATCGAGGCGTAATAGGTGCGCCAGAGTTCTTCCTGGGCGTCTTCGGCCGGCGCGTCGGCCGGATCGGCGCCGTCGGAGACCTTCAGCGTCTGACCGTCCCAGGCCACGCAGGCGTCGGGCGTCAGTATGGTCCAGGTCATGGTGGTGAAGCGGCGGGCGAAGAACGGGGCGGCGGCCTCGGTGACGCGGTGCGCCGGCTCGAACCAGGCGGCGTAGGCTTCCGGCTCGGTCTCGATCAGGCGGAAGCGGACGAAGGCGTGCATCTTGTGGATCGCCCGCGACACCGCCTTTTCCATGTCGCGCGCCTTGGCGACGTCGGGATCGGCGGGGTTGTCGATCAGGCGGGGCTCGCGCTCCAGCCGCCACAGCAGCCGATAGAGCAGGGCGAAGCGCTCGCCGGAGCGGTGCAGGACGACGGATCTGGCCAGCTCGACGAAGGCGGGCGGGACGGTAAAGCCCCTCCCCCTTACGGGGAGGGGTTGGGGTGGGGGAGATGGCTCCGAACCGGCCATCTCCGCGCTGGCACCCCCACCCCCTGCCCCCTCCCCGCAAGGGGGAGGGGAGAAGAGGTCTCTTTCGACCGTCCAGACGATGGTCTCGGGCGGAATGCCCTCGGTCCGCAGGTCGCGCGCCGCGACCCTCCAGCCGTCGAAGTCGATCTCGGAGGCCAGCCGCACCACGCGCATCAGAACAGGCTCAGCTGCGCCGGCTCGACCAGGCGGGCCTTCAGGTGCTCGCCATCGGTCGCCATGCCCGGCGTCCAGCCCTCGGCGACGACGAAGGCCTTGGCGCGCTTGACCACGGCGCCGACGCGCTTGAGGTCGTCGATCGTCAGCCGCGCCTGGCGACGGGCCAGCAGGATGCGCTCGACCGCCTTGGCGCCCAGGCCCGGCACGCGCAGCAGGGTCTCGCGGTCGGCCAGGTTGACGTCGACGGGGAACTTCTCCCGATGACGCAGCGCCCAGCCGGTCTTGGGATCGACGGAGAGGTCGAGATCCTCGCCGGCGCCGATGATCTCCGGCTGCTCGAAGCCGTAGAACCGCATCAGCCAGTCGGCCTGGTAGAGACGGTGCTCGCGCAGCAGGGGCGGGCGGCTGGACGGCAGGCGGTGGCTGGAATCCGGGATCGGGCTGAAGGCCGAGTAGTAGACGCGACTGAGGCGATAGGCGCCGTAGAGCGAGGCGCTGCGGGCCAGGATGTCGCCGTCGCTCGCCTGGTCGGCACCGACGATCAGCTGGGTCGACTGGCTGCGGGCGAAGGTCTTGCGGGGCGCGGTGCGGGCCGGCTCGGCGCGCTCGTCGATGGCCAGGCGCATGCGGCCCATGGCCCGCTTGATGTCGCCGACGTCCTTCTCGGGAGCCAGGGACTTCAGGCTCTCGTCCTGGGGCAGCTCGATGTTGATCGACACCCGGTCGGCATAGAGCCCGGCCTCGGCCGCCAGTTCCGGCGAGGCCTCGGGGATGAGCTTCAGATGGATGTAGCCGCGGAAGTCGTGGTCGAGCCGCAGGGCCTTGGCGATGCGGACCATCTCTTCCATCGTGTAGTCGCCGTTGCGGATGACGCCCGACGACAGGAACAGGCCCTCGATATAGTTGCGCTTGTAGAAGTTGAGGGTGAGGTCGACGACTTCCTGCACGGAAAACCGCGCCCGGGGCGTGTTCGACGACACCCGGTTGATGCAGTAGGCGCAGTCGTAGATGCAGAAGTTGGTCAGCAGGATCTTCAGCAGGCTGATGCAGCGGCCGTCCGGGGCGTAGGCGTGGCAGATGCCCATGCCTTCGGTGGAGCCGACGCCCTTGCCGCCGACGGAGTCGCGCTTCTCCCCGCCCGATGAGGCGCAGGAGGCGTCGTACTTGGCGGCGTCGGCGAGGATGGAGAGCTTGCGGCGGATATCGAGAACGGCCATCCGCACAGTCTATAGTTCTCTATTTGTTCCGTCGAGTTCTGCGTTGTCGCAGTGAGGGCGGAACCGGCCGCGCCTCTCGCGCGATCCTTTCACAGCAAGGGAGTTCGCCAATGGCGCGCCGCAAGGAAGACTGGCCCTCGACGATGCTCGACGCCTGGGCGCTGGGGATGGAGGCCTCGGCCGTCATCGGCCTGCGGACCATGGTCCTGGCCGGCGGCGGGGCGCGGGCGCAGAGCGAGGCGATCCGCATGACCACCGAGAAGATGGCGGCGGCGGCCGACGTCGGGCTGAAGTTCTGGACCGGCGGCCTGCCCCAGGCCCCGGACGCGGCGACGCGGGCGGTGATCCGGGACTACCGGACCAAGGTGCGCGCCAATCGCCGGCGTTTGGCGAAGGGGTAGCTTCGCGGCTTCCTCAAATCGTCATCCCGGCCGGAGCGTAGCGTAGAGCCGGGACCCAGGGGACTGGGCTCGGCTGCGGCTTCATCCGCCGGCGGTTGCAGGTGCGTTGCGGTGGCCCCTGGGTCCCGGATAAGCCCTGCGGGCTTTCCGGGATGACGCGCGTGGGGAGGCTTGAGCCTTGACCTAGTCCGGCCGCAGCGATCGCGGCCCCACCGCGTGTACCCGCTTGCCGCCCAGAGCCCCCGCCAGCGGCGGAGCGGCGAACAGGTTGGAAAAGGCCTGGTCGAGGATGTTGAGGCCGCCGGTATAGGCGCCGAAGGCCGGCAGGATCAGGCGCTGGCCGTCGGTGACGAAGCAGCGCTTGCGTACGCTGCCGCGACCGCTGGAGACGCGGGCGGCGGGGTGCAGGTGGCCGGCGACCTCGCCGGGCTGGACGCCGGGCTCGGGTTCGTGGCGCAGGATCAGGCCGCCGATGGAAAGCTCGTCGATGACCTGGCCGGGCAGGGTGCGGGGGCCGTCGGCGTCGTGGTTGCCCACCGCCCAGATCAGGTCGCGGCCGACGGAGAGGGCGCGCAGGCGCTCGGCGTCGTCGGCGGCCAGGCGATCCTCGGCCGCGCCGTCGTGGAAGCTGTCGCCGAGGAAGATCAGCGTCGCCGGTGTCAGCGCGTCCACCTCGGCCTCAAGCCGGGTCAGGGTCTCGCGGGTGTCGTAGGGCGGCAGCATCTGGCCGAAGCGCGCGGCGTAGGACGAGCCCTTCTCGAAGTGCAGGTCGGCGACCACCAGGGCGCGCTCGGCCTCAAGCCACAGGGCGCCGGAGCCGCGCAGCAGCACCAGCCGCTCGGACACCATGACCGTCAGGCCGCCGCAGTCGCTGAGCTGGAACTTCGTGCTCAAGCCAAACACCTCAAGACAGCGCCTCCGCGATCAGGTCTTCCTCCGCCTCGGCCAGGATCATGTCGCTGGCCGCGTCGCCGGGCGCGCGCTCGCGGCCGATCTCCAGCATGATCGGCACGGCGAAGGGCGAAACCTTGTCCAGCGCCGCTTGGCGGATGCGGCCCTTGATGCGGGCCAGTAGATCTCCCAGCCGCGCCACGTCCAGCTGACCGGTCGCCGCATCCATGCGGGCGCAGCGTAGCAAGAGGTGGTCGGGCTGGTGCTTGCGCAGCACGTCGTAGATCAGGTCGGTCGAGAAGGTGACCTGGCGGCCCGACTTTTCCTCGCCGGGGTAGCGCCGCTCGATCAGCCCGCCGACCAGGGCGCAGGCCTTGAAGGCGCGCTTCATCAGGAAGCTTTCGTTGAGCCAGTCCTCGAGGTCGTCGCCCAGCATGTCCTGGTCGAAGAGGTCAGCCAGATCCAGCTCGTCCATCGGCCGCAGCGACCAGATGTTGAGGGCGTAGTCGTTGCAGACGAAGCCCAGCGGGCCGACGCCCAGGCGATCGAGCCGCCGGGTCAGCAGCATGGCCAGGGTGGTGTGCGCCAGGCGCCCTTCGAACGGATACATGACCATGTGGAACCGCTTCCCGCGCGGGAAGGTCTCCAGCAGCATCTCGTCTTCGTCTGGGATCAGCGAGCGGAGCTTCTGATAGGCCATCCACTCCTGCACGTCGGGGGGCAGGGCCAGCCACTCGGCCTCGTCGTGCATCATCTTGCGCACACGCGACGCCAGATAGGTCGAGAGCGGGAACTTCGAGCCGCCCCAGCTGGGCATCTTCGGGTCCTTGTCCGGCGCGGGGGTGACGAAGGCGTCGGCGCCGACCAGGCTATTGAACCGCCAGACCTGGCCGGCGAAGACGAAGGTGTCACCCGGGGTCAGCTGCTCGAAATAGCCTTCCTCGGCCTCACCGATCTTGCGGCCGCCCATGGGACGACGGCCGCCGCCGATGCGGACATTGACCACGGCCGGCGAGACGATGGCGCCGACGTTCATGCGGTGGCGCTGGATCACTTGCGCGTTGCGGGCCTTCCAGAAGCCGTCAGCGTCCTCGACGATCCGGCGGAAGCGATCGTAGGTCTTCAGCGCGTAGCCGCCGGTGGAGACGAAATCGACGACGGTCTCGAAGTCTTCCCACGACAGGTCGGCATAGGGACCGGCGGTGCGGACCTCGTCATAGAGGTCGAGCAGCTTGAAGGGCTCGGAGCAGGCGCAGCCCATGACGTGCTGGGCCAGGACGTCGAGGGCGCCGATCCGGGCCGGCTCGCCGTCGAGGTGGTTCTCCAGTATGGCGTCGGCGGCGGCGCGACATTCCAGCATCTCGAAGCGGCTGGCGGGCACGAAGAGGGCGCGGCTGGGCTCGTCCAGGCGGTGATTGGCGCGGCCGATCCGCTGGACCATCCGCGAGGCCCCCTTGGGCGCGGCCAGCTGGATGACGAGGTCGACGTCGCCCCAGTCGATGCCCATGTCGAGGGTCGAGGTGCAGACCACGGCGCGCAGTTCGCCCCGCGCCATGGCGGCCTCGACCTTGCGTCGCTGCTCGGCCGACAGGCTGCCGTGGTGCAGGGCGATCGGCAGGCCCTCGTCGTTGAGCTTCCAGAGCTCCTGGAACGCAAACTCGGCTTGAAAACGCGTGTTGACGAAGACCAGCGCCGTGCGGCTGGCGGCGATGATCGCATAGACCTCGGCCATGGCGTGCTGGGCGGTGTGCCCGGCCCACGGCACGCGGCCGCCGGAGACGAGGACCTCCACCACGGGCTGGGCCCCGCCGGAGCCGAGGACGAGGTCGACGGATGGAACCTCCCCCAAAGGGGGAGGTTTCTTGGCGCGATCGATCCTCCCCCCTTGGGGGAGGTGGCCCGGAGGGCCGGAGGGGGACGGCCGCAGGCCGCCGGCGCTGGGGGGGGGGGGGGGGGGGG
>NZ_QHJY01000413.1 GCF_003185805.1 Caulobacter sp. D5 | reverse complement strand
GAGAGACCCCTCACCCGACCTCCCTCCGGGAGGCCACCCTCTCCCGCAAGGGGAGAGGGGGACGAGTGGATTGATCCCCGCCTCCCTTGGTGGGATGTAGACCCCATGCCGCACGACCATCCGGGCCACGACCACGACCATCACGACCATGGGCATGACCACGATCACGGTCATGAACATGCGCACGGGCACGACCATGGCCATTCCCACGGTCACGGCCACCATCACGGGCACGGGCATGGCCACAGCCACGGTCACCACGGCCACAGCCACGCCCCGGCCGACTTCGGGCGCGCCTTCGCGATCGGCACGGCGCTGAACCTGGCCTTCGTGGCGGCCGAGGCCCTCGCCGGCTTCGTCACCGGCTCGCTGGCCCTGCTGGCCGACGCCGGCCACAATCTTTCGGACGTGCTGGGCCTCTTGCTAGCCTGGGGCGCGACGGTGCTGGCCAAGCGCGCGCCGACGGGCCGCCGCACCTACGGCCTGCGCAAGGGCACGATCCTGGCCTCGCTGACCAACGCCGCCCTGCTGCTGGTGGCCGTCGGCGCCATCGCCTGGGAGGCCGTGCGCCGTTTCGCCGATCCGCAGCCCATCGAGACCGGCCCGGTGATGGTCGTCGCCGCCATCGGCATCGCCATCAACACCGCCACGGCCCTGATGTTCATGCGCGGCAGCAAGGACGACCTCAATGTGCGCGGAGCCTTCCTGCACATGGCCACCGACGCCGCCGTCTCGGCCGGGGTGGTGGTCGCCGCCCTCGCCATGTGGGCCACCGGCTGGCTGTGGCTGGACCCCGTGGTCAGCCTGGCCATCGTCGTGGTCATCGTGCTGGGCACCTGGGGCCTGCTGCGCGACTCCCTGGATCTGGCCCTCGACGCCGCCCCGCGCGGCATCGACCCCAAGGCCGTGGCCGACTGGCTGGCCGCCCGTCCCGGCGTGGCCGAGGTGCACGACCTGCACATCTGGGCGATGAGCACCACCGAGACGGCGATGACCGCCCACATCGTCCGCCCCGACGAGACCGACCACGACCAGTTCCTGCACGACGTCTGCGGCGAGCTTTCCAAGCGCTTCGCCATCGGCCACGCCACGATCCAGATCGAGCGCGGCGGCCACGCCCACCCCTGCGCCCTGGCCGCCGAAGGCAGCGTGTGAGCCTGCCCTTCTCCCTGGCGCTGTACCGCGCCGCGACCACGGCCCTGACGCCGGTCGCCCCGGCCCTGCTGCGCCGCCGGGCGGCCAAGGGCAAGGAAGACCCCGCCCGCCTCAACGAGCGCCTGGGCAAGCCCGCCATCCCGCGTCCCGACGGCGTGCTGGTCTGGCTGCACGGGGCCAGCGTCGGCGAGAGCCTGTCGATCCTGCCGCTGGTCGAGCGCCTGCGGGCCGAGCGGCCGCACGCGGCGATCCTGGTCACCTCCGGCACCGTCACCTCGGCCGAACTCCTGGCCCGGCGGCTGCCCGACGGCGCGATCCACCAGTACCTGCCGGTCGACACCCCCGGCGGCGCCGCGCGCTTCCTCGACCACTGGCGGCCCGACCTGGCCGTGTTCGTCGAGAGCGAGCTGTGGCCCAACCTACTGCTGGCCGCCAAGGCGCGCGGGACCAAGCTGGCCCTCGTCTCGGCCAAGCTGTCGGACAAGAGCTACAATAGCTGGCAAACGCGCCCGCTGGCGGCGGCCTGGCTGTTCTCGGGCTTCGACCTGATCCTGGCCCAGGACGGCCGCGCCGCCGACCGCTTCGCCAGCCTGGGCGGAACCGTGGCCGGCGAGGCCGACCTGAAGTTCGGCTCGGCCTCCCTGCCGGTCGACGAGGCCGAATACGCCCGCCTGCGCTTCCAGCTCACCGACCGGCCGCTGCTGCTGGCCGCCAGCACCCACCCCGGCGAGGACGAGATCATCCTCGACGCCGTGGCCGGCTTCCACCTGGCCCCGCGCCTGGTGATCGTGCCCCGCCACCCGGTGCGCGGCGAGGAGATCCTGGAGATGGCCCGCGAGCGCGGCCTCGAGGCCGTCCGCCGCAGCCGCTCGCCCGACACGATCGCCGAGGTGATCGTCGCCGACACCCTGGGCGAGATGGGCCTGTGGTATCGCCTGGCCGACCTGGCTCTGGTCTGCGGCAGCCTGGTCCCCGGGATCGGCGGCCACAACCCGCTGGAGCCGGCGCGGCTGGACTGCCCGGTGGTCTCGGGCCCGCATGTCGAGAACTGGCTGACGGCCTTCGGCGACCTCGCCGCCGTCGAGGGCGTGGCCTATGCCGACGCCTCGGTGCTGGGCGAGCGGCTGTCGGCGATGCTCGAGACGCCCGAACGGCTGAAGGCCCAGGCCGCCCGCGCCAAGGCCTTCGTCGAGGCCCGCGACGCCGCCGCCCGGGCGGGCCTGTCGCGCATCCTGGAACTGGTGCCCCTCAACCCTGGACCGGAGGCGGCCGCATGAAGCTCTCCACCCCCCGCTGGTGGTACCGCCGCGAAGGCGGCCCCGCCCCCCTGACCCGCGCCCTGCTGACGCCCCTCTCCTGGCTGTGGGCCAGCGCCACCGCCCGCCGCATCGCCAAGGCCAGCCCCGAGGATCCGGGCGCGCCGGTGATCTGCGTCGGCAACCTCACCGCCGGCGGCGTGGGCAAGACGCCGATCGTCCGCGAACTGCTGCTGGTGCTGACCAATGGCGGCGTCGCGGCCCATGGCCTGTCGCGCGGCTATGGCGGCTCGCTGAAGGGGCCGCTGCGGGTGGACCCCGCCCGCCACAAGGCCGGCGAGGTCGGCGACGAGCCGCTGATGCTGGCCCAGGATTTCCCGATCTGGATCTCGCGCGACCGCGTCGCCGGGGCCAAGGCCGCCGCCGCGGCCGGCGCCCAGGTCATCGTCATGGACGACGGCCACCAGAACCCGGACCTGGCCAAGACCCTGTCGCTGGTGGTGGTCGACGGCGAGACCCGCGACGACGAATGGCCGTTCGGCGACGGCCGGGTGTTCCCCGCCGGCCCGATGCGCGAGCCTCTCCCGGTCGGTCTGGCCCGCGCCGACGCGGTGATCGTGCTGCTGCCGGCCGATCTGCCCCAGGCCGATCCGGAACTGCTGGCCCTGCTGGCCTCCAAGCCCGTGCTGATCGCCCGCCTGGAGCCGGCCGCCCCGCCGCCGGGCGGACCGCAGGTGGGCTTCGCCGGCGTCGGCAAGCCGTGGAAGGTCGAGCGCGCCCTGCAGGCCGCCGGCTGCGACCTCGTCGACTTCGCCCCCTTCCCCGACCACGGAACCTACAGCGAAGACACCCTGCGCGGCCTCGCCGAACGGGCCCGCGACCTCGGCGCCAGCCTGGTCACCACGGAGAAGGACTGGATCCGCCTGCCGCCTGCCTGGCGCGACCGCGTCGCCGCCTGGCCGGTACGGGCGCGGTTCGAGGATGAGGAAGCGCTGGCAAGGGTGCTGGCGGGGATCGGCTGATCCCAAAAGAAACTCCCTTCCCCCTTGATGGGGGAAGGGTCGGGGATGGGGGTGGCTGCGGCATCGACCGACTGGCGCCAGCGCGGACGGCCAACTCAGCAGGTCACCCCCACCCAACCCTCCCCCATCGAGGGGGAGGGCTTTCGGTGGATTACTTCACCACCACCCCGCCCTTGATCACGTGATCCACCTTCTGGAGCACGCTCACATCGGCCAGCGGGTCGCCCTCGACGGCGATCAGGTCGGCCGCCTTGCCCGGCGCCAGCGAGCCGGCCTCGGCCGTGATGCCCAGGTGATCGGCCGCATTGACCGTCGCCGTGCGGATGGCCTCGATCGGCGAGAGGCCCGCGCGGGTCAGCAGCACGAACTCATAGGCGTTGTCGCCGTGAGCGCTGACGCCGCTGTCGGTGCCGAAGGCGATCTTGACGCCGCCGTCGTGGGCGCGGCGGGCCATGTCGAGCATCTTGGGGCCGGCTTCCAGGGCCTTCGCGGTCTGGGCGGGTGTGAAGAAGTTGCCCGGGCTGGCGGCGATGCGGGCCACGAAGTCGCCGGCCATCAGGGTCGGGACCAGATAGGCGCCATTCTTCTTGAAGAGGGCGATGCTTTCGCCGTCCAGATAGGTGCCGTGCTCGATGGAGTCGCCGCCGGCCTTGAGGAAGGCGTTGATGCCGTCGACGCCGTGGGCGTGGGCGGTGACGCGGCGGCCCATGCGATGGGCGCTCTCGACGATGGCGGCCAGCTCGCTGTCGCTGAACTGCTGGGACAGGCCCGCGGCGGTGTTGGAGAGCACGCCCCCCGTGGCGGTGATCTTGATCACGTCGGCGCCGCGCCAGACCTGCTCGCGCACCGCGCGGCGGCAGTCGTCGGGACCCGAGCACACCGACTCCGGCCGCAGCACGTGCATGACGTCCTCGCGGAAGCCGTTGATGTCGCCGTGACCGCCGTGGATCGACACGGCCGAGCCGGCGGCGATGATCCGCGGACCGACCACGTCGCCGCGCTTGATGCCGGCCCGCAGGGCGAAGATGGCGTCGTTGTCGGCGCCCAGGTCGGCGACGGTGGTGAAGCCCGCCATCAGGGTCTTGCGGGCGTAGCCGGCCCCGATCATCGCCTGGTCGGCCGAAGACTGGGTCACCTCGTCGAGACGCGAATTGGGGCCTTGCTGGCCGGTCAGGTGCACGTGGCTGTCGATCAGGCCGGGCAGGACGAAGCGGTCCTTCAGGTCGACCACCACCCCGCCGGGCTCGGACACGTAGCCGTCGGCGATCCGCACCACCTTGCCGTCCTGCACGACCACGGTCTTGGCGGTCTCGACCTTGCCAGTGGCAGGGTCGGCCAGCAGCTTGCCGGCCTGGACGAAGGTCAGCGGGCTTCCCGCCCCATTGGCCGCTTGAGCCGCGGCGAACGACAGGGCGGCGGCCGCGACGCCGAGCGCGGCGGCGGCCAGGGAACGGATACGCATGGAGTTAGGCCCCTCTGGAACGATCGCCCCTCCCCAGGGGCGTTTGGCGGCAGGATGGCGGGGTCAGGGCGCGGCTGTCACGCCATATTTATCTCAAGACCCTCCCCCTGAAGGGGGAGGTGGCCCAGAGGGCCGGAGGGGGAAGCGGCTGCTGATCTGCCGCGATCACTTCCCCCTCAGTCGCTCCGCGACAGCTCCCCCTTCAGG
>NZ_QHJY01000412.1 GCF_003185805.1 Caulobacter sp. D5 | reverse complement strand
CCTCATCCTCCCACGCCTGCGGCGCGGGCCCCTCCTTCTCCCTATGGGAGAAGGTGAGAAAGGGCGGCCTCGCCTTTAGACCTTCAAATCCGCCGTCACCGGCGCGTGGTCGCTGGGGCGTTCCCATTCGCGGACGTTGTCGTGGACGCGCGAGGAGACCTTGCCGTCGATGATCGCCGCCTCGCGCAGGCCGGGGCTGGCGAGGATGTGGTCCAGGCGCAGGCCACGGTTGGACTTGCGGAAGTCGGCGGCGCGGTAGCTCCACCAGGAAAACAGCTTTTCCGGCTCGGGCGTCGCCAGGCGCGGCAGGTCCAGCAGGTCCATAGACTTGATGAAGGCCTCGAAGGCCTCGAGCTCGGCCGGGGTATGGCTGACCACCTTCAGCATCTGGCGGTGGCTCCAGACGTCGTTTTCGCCCGGCGCGATGTTCAGGTCGCCGGTGACGATCAGCGGGGCCTTGGGATCGCGCTTTTTCAGGGTGGCCGTCAGGGTCTCGTAGAAATCCAGCTTGTGGTCGAACTTCGGGTTGGCGACGCGGTCGGGCAGGTCGCCGCCGGCCGGGATGTAGAAATTCTGGATCTCGACCCCGGCCACTTTCACCGCCACGCAGCGGGCATGGCCCTCGCGGCAGTTCATCAGGGTCGGGACGTCCTCGATCGGCAGGCGCGAGGCGATGGCCACCCCGTGCCAGCCCTTCTGGCCGGCGATCTTCAGGTGCGGCAGGCCCATGGCCTCGAAGGCCTCGCGGGGGAACTCGCCCTCCTGGCACTTGATCTCCTGCATGCACAGGACATCGGGCGCGGCTTCGTCGACGAAGCGGGCGGCCTGTTCGGCGCGCAGGCGGACGGAATTGACGTTCCAGGTGGCGATACGGAGGCGCATGCCGCTCCCCTACCCTCGCCGTGGGCGGACCACAAAGAAAAACGCCCGGGCGCACGAGGCGTCCGGGCGAAAGTCAGGTCTCTCATGCCGCCGCCGGGAGGGGATAGATCCGGCACGGTTTGCGAAGAGCGGGTCGGGCGCTCATCGCCATGCGTGGTAAAAGTGCCACGTCGAAATTTTTAGTTCAAGGGAAAAAGCGCTTCAGACTTGCATGTTGTGAGAATGTCACAAACGCGCCCTTATCCGGTCGGTCCCTTACCCACCCTGCGGCGAGGATCGGTCAGGACGAACAACTTCGAGTCGATCGCGCCGACCTTCTCCAGACCCGACAGGCGCACGCGGGTCTGGCCGCCCTTCACGTCGCTGATGGTCCAGCCGATCAGTTCGGGTTCGCTGCTGAAGTTCATCTCCAGTCGGCCGAGGGTCTGGCGGCGGGCGTCCTGGGCGACGATCGTGAAGCCGTCGGCCAGCTTGCGCACGCCGGTGATCTTCACGCCGCGATCCAGGCGAACCTCGCGCGCCAGCAGCAGGGCCAGCGGCGTGCGGCTGAGCGGATAGCTCTCGAAGGTCTTCAGGCGGCTGTCGAAGATGTTGACGTTGCTGCCATTGCTGACCACCAGCAGGCCGCCCGGACCGTCATATTCGAACCGCGCCTTGCCGGGGCGTTGCAGCCACAGGGTGCCTTGCGTGGTCACCCCGCGCGGATCGGTCTGCACGAAGCGGCCCTTGGCGTTGGACAGGCCCTGGATATAGGCGGTGGCCTTGGCGATCAGCGCCTTGTCTTCATCCGACAGCGTCTGGGCGAAAGCGGGCGCGCCGATCACGGCGGCCAGCAGGCCCGCGCCGCCGGCGGCGAGCAGGGATCGACGGTTCTGATCGGTCGTCTGGGTCATGCGAACTCCTTCAACTCCACCTTTGCCCTGTGCGCGCGTCGCGGGAAAGGCCATGGCGCGGCCGTTTTCCGGCGCTGCGATGAAGGGCCGTTCAGGTTGGGGTCGATGCAGAACCCCTGGCGAAGCTCATGGTTTCGCTTGATCGACCACGATGGTCGTTCCGTTCGCCAGCTTGGTCGCCAGAACGCGCTTGCGGTCAGGACGCCAGAGTTCAGCGGCCATCCCCTCGGCATCCAAGGCCGCAAAGGCTGCGATCGCTTCGGCGTCGTCGCGAAAGACCAGAGTCCCGAGGGCTCGGAATTTCCGATGACCGACGTCGAAGCGGAAGGCGTATTTGGGCAAGGGCGCCTTAGAGCGCCGGCGGGGGCGGCGCGAGGATCTCGCGTTTGCCGGCGTGGTTGGCGGCGCCGACGACGCCTTCCTTTTCCATCCGCTCCATCAGCGAGGCGGCGCGGTTGTAGCCGATCTGCAGGCGGCGCTGGATGTAGCTGGTCGAGGCCTTGCGGTCGCGGGTGACCACGGCCACGGCGTGGTCGTAGAGGTCGTTGGCTCCGCCCTCGCCGGCGAAGGCGCCCTCGATGGCCTCTTCCTGTTCCTCGTCGCCGCCGGCGGTGACTTCTTCCAGGTACTGGGGGATGCCCTGGTCGCGCAGGAACTTGGCCACCGCTTCGACCTCGCCGTCCGACACGAACGGGCCGTGCAGGCGGGTGATGCGGCCGCCGCCGGCCATGTAGAGCATGTCGCCCTGGCCCAGCAGCTGCTCGGCGCCCTGCTCGCCCAGGATGGTGCGGGCGTCGATCTTGGAGGTGACCTGGAAGCTGATCCGGGTCGGGAAGTTGGCCTTGATGGTGCCGGTGATGACGTCGACCGACGGGCGTTGCGTCGCCATGATCAGGTGGATGCCGGCGGCGCGGGCCATCTGGGCCAGGCGCTGCACGGCGCCTTCGATGTCCTTGCCGGCGACCATCATCAGGTCGGCGACCTCGTCGATGACCACGACCAGATAGGGCATGGCCTCGGGGCGGATCTGCTCGGTCTCGTAGATCGGACGGCCGGCGTCGTCGAAGCCGGTCTGCACGGTCCGCTCGAAGTGCTCGCCCTTTTCGAGGGCCTCGTTGGCCTTCTCGTTGTAGCCGCCGATGTTGCGCACGCCGATCTTGGACATTCGGCGATAGCGGTCCTCCATCTCGCGGACGGTCCACTTCAGCGCCACGACGGCCTTCTTCGGGTCGGTCACGACCGGGGCCAGCAGGTGCGGGATGCCGTCATAGACCGACAGCTCCAGCATCTTCGGGTCGATCATGATGAAGCGGCACTTCTCGGGCGGCAGCTTGTAGAGGATCGACAGGATCATGGCGTTGACGCCGACCGACTTGCCCGAGCCGGTGGTGCCGGCGATCAGCAGGTGGGGCATCTTGGCCAGGTCGGCGATGTAGGGCTCGCCGCCGATGGTTTCGCCCAGAGCCATGGGCAGGATCGAGCTGGCCTTGTCGTAGTCGGCGCTCGACAGCAGGTCGCGCAGATAGACGGTCTCGCGACGCGAATTGGGCATTTCGATGCCGATGGCGTTGCGGCCCTGGGCCACGGCCACGCGGCACGAGATCACGCTCATCGAGCGGGCGATGTCGTCCGCCAGAGCCACGACGCGGGCGGTCTTCACACCCGGGGCCGGTACCAGTTCGTACATGGTCACGACGGGGCCGGGCCGGATCTGGTCGATCTGGCCCTTCACGCCGAACTCGGCCAGCACGCTTTCCAGCAGGCGGGCGTTCTGGCGCAGGGCGCCTTCGTCGAATTCCGAGGAGCGCGGTTTGGACTTGGCCAGCATGGCCAGCTCCGGCAGCTGGAAGCCGTCTTCGTCCTCCTCGAAGTCGAAGGTCTTCTGCTGCTCGCGCAGTTCGCGGTTGCTGGTCGCGGC
>NZ_QHJY01000411.1 GCF_003185805.1 Caulobacter sp. D5 | reverse complement strand
CCGCCCGGACCGCGATCGCCGCCGCCGGGACCCCGGTCGCCGCCGCTGGACGCCTGGTCGCCGGCGGTGCGGGTCTGGTCGGACGAGGGCTGGGCGTTGGCGTTGTCGCCGCCGCTGCGCTGCTCGCCGCCCTGGCGCTGGAGGCCCTGAAGCAGGTCCATGCCGGGAGGCTGGGTCGAGCCATCGGCCGTCTGGGTCTGGCCCTGCTGACCTTGAGCGGCCTGGGCTTGGCCCTGACCTTGACCCTGACCTTGGCGGCCCTGGCCGTCCTGGCCCTGGCGCTCACGCCAGCGCTGCATCTCTTCCGGCGTCGGGGTGGGAC
Organism: Caulobacter sp. D5; assembly: GCF_003185805.1. Classification (GTDB taxonomy): domain Bacteria; phylum Pseudomonadota; class Alphaproteobacteria; order Caulobacterales; family Caulobacteraceae; genus Caulobacter. The sequence goes on along the minus strand of NZ_QHJY01000411.1, from coordinate 3,698 downwards.
GCGGCGGGGTCTTGCCGATCTGGTGCGAGTAGTTGAAGCCCCAGCGGATCTGCTCGCTCTCGCGCTTGGCGTAGTTCACCGGCCGCGCGTCGATGCGGATCAGCGTGCCGTCGCCGTCGCGGAAGAACCGGTCGGGGAAGGCCGCCTCGGTCGCCGCCGTGGCGCTGGGGAACGACGAGATCGGATTGTCGATGCGGGTGCGCGTGTAGTTGGCGTTGATCGACAGGCCGTCGATGACCGGCGGCTTCACCGTGACGCCAAACTTCAGGACGTTGCGCTCTTCGGACTTCAGGTCGGGATTGCCGCCGCTGACGCGGGTGATCTCGACACTCTCGCCGTTGACGTAGTCGAACACCTGCACGCCCGAGGTCGTGACCTGGGCTCCGCCCAGTTGCGACATGCTGGGGGCGTTCTCCTGGCGGGTTCCCGAGACGATGAAGCTGACCGGCTTGATCGGCGACCAGTTCAGGCCGCCGCCGATGGTGCTCAGGGTCCCGAAGTCCGACAGCTGGTTCACCGCCAGGTTCAGGTTGGCCGACAGGTCGCCGACCTTAGCCATGAAGTTGTTCTTCCGGCTGGTGATCGGCACGTCGAAGCTGACCTGGGCGTTGGCCGTGCCGCGCGACAGGTCGGCTTCGCTCTCGACGCCGAGACGGCGCGACCAGGAATCCACCCAGGCGCCCTCGGCCCCCAGCTTGACCGTCGAGGAGATGTCGCCGCCCGGCAGGCGATACAGCGCGCCGTTCATCACCAGCTGGGTGTTGACGGTGTCGTTGATCGAGTGGGCGGTGTTGCGCTGGAAGCTGCCGGTCGGCAGGTCGGCATAGGGATCGAAGGTCGGATCAAGGGCGGCCAGCCGCTGGTTCAGGTCGACGACGCTGGCGTCGCGGTCGCTGGAGGTGCGGCTTTCGTCGTGGTCGTAGTTGCCGGTCAGGTTCCAGCGCCACGACTTCATCGCGCCGTCCAGGGTGAAGCCGCCGTGGGCGTTCCAGGAACGGTTCCACTGCTCCATGGCGCCGAGGTCGGCGACATAGCGATAGAGGGTCGTGTCGCCGGCGTAGAACGGGCTGGTCGTGGGGATGTTCAGCCGGGCCTTCGACAGGCCCTGCAGCGACTGGCTCTGGTCGTAGGACAGGCTGCCGTTGACCGTGGCCGAGACGCCGTTGTCGAGCACGCGGTTGTAGACGGTGTTGTACGACAAGCTGTCGGTGCGCGGCTTCAGCGTGCGGTAGGGCGAGACGTCGCCGTCATAGCGCTGGTCGGTCTCGGTCGGTTCGAGGTCGCGGTCGCTTTCCAGCAGCTTGTCGCTGTGGCTGTACTTGAAGGCGCTGTTCAGGCGGCCCTGGCGGTTGAGGCGCAGGGTGCTGGAGTCGAATTGCTCGGTGGTCTGGCCGCCGTCGGTGGGGCCAGCCAGGCTGACCTCGCCGGTGCGGGCGCGGAAGCGCTGGCGCAACACGACGTTGACCACCTTCTGGTCGGCCGAATAGCCGTACTTCAGGGCCACTTCCTCGGGCAGGATCTCGACCCGCTGGATGGCTTCGGTGGGGATGTCGCGGATCTCGCCCATGCCGGAGATGCGGCGGCCGTTCAGCAGCACGACGGGCGAGCCGCCGCTGGCGCTGGTGGTCTGGGCCGACAGTTCCGACAGCAGTTCGGTCACCGAGCTGACGCCGAGGGAGCGGACGTCGGCGGCGGTGAAGGTCTCTTCGGGCTGGATGTCGCCCAGCACCGCGCCGTACTGGCGCTGGCCGGTGACGACGATGCCCTCGACCTCGACGTCCTCGGTCTCCTGGGCGACCTGGCGCGTCTGGGCGGGCTTGGCGGCTTCCTGCGCGTACAGCATCGACGGCGTGATGCAGCCCAGAAGGCCCAGCAGGGCCATCTTCCTCGTCATTTCCTATATCCCCACGGCTAGGCCGAATCCCTCGAGTTCAGCCTCTGTAACGCACTCAACCCCGACGCAGCCTGAACGAACTAGTTCAGGTTCGGTTTGGGTTCATCGGCTAAGGATGGGGGATGCGCATCCTGTTGGTCGAAGACGACGCGCCGCTGGCCGAAAGCATCGCCCAGGCCCTGCGCGAAGAGCAGTTCGCCGTCGATATCGCCGCCGACGGCGAGACCGGCGCGCACCTGGGCTCGACCGAAACCTACGCCGCCGCCGTGCTCGATCTGGGCCTGCCCAAGCAGGACGGTCTGTCGGTGCTGAGGTCCTGGCGCGAGCAGAACCGGCCGCTGCCGGTGCTGATCCTCACCGCCCGCTACGGCTGGACCGAGAAGGTCGAGGGCTTCAAGGCCGGGGCCGACGACTACCTGACCAAGCCGTTCCGGGTCGAGGAACTGGTCATGCGGCTGCGCGCCCTAGTGCGCCGCGCCGCCGGCCACCACGGCCCGAAGATCGCCTGCGGGCGGCTGACCTACGACGCCCAGCTGGGCGGGTTCGAGTTCGACGGCATGCCGCTGAAGCTGACCAGTTTTGAGTGGCGGGTGCTGTCGTGCCTGATCCTGCGCAAGGAGGTGGTGGTCGAGCGGATGGATATCCTGGAGCAGGCCTACGAGGGCGACGCCGGCGGCGACTCCAACTCGCTGGAGGTCATCGTCGGCCGGCTGCGGCGCAAGATCGGCCACGAGATGATCGAGACCGTGCGCGGCCGCGGCTATCGCCTGACCGCCGGGGGCGAGCCGTCGTGATCGCCTCCCTGACCTCGATCCGTGCCCGGCTGCTGATCAGCGGCGTGCTGTTCACGATCCTGGCGGTGGTGCTGGCGGCCCTGACGATCCAGCCGACCCTCGACCAGTTCGTCCGCCGCAGCGTCGACGCCAGCCTGGAGTCGCAGATCTCGGTGCTGGCCCGGGCGGTGAAGCCCGACGGCTCGCTGGACCAGGACCGCATCCAGTCTGTCGGCCCGTTCGTGCGGCGCGGGGCGGGCTGGGCCTGGGTGGTCAAGGGACCGGCTGGGACGCTGCGCTCGCAGACCGTGGCGATGATGGATCCGCGCCAGAGCGGCGGCCCGTCGCCCTGGCCCAAGGCCGAAGGGCCGCGTCCCGATCGCGATCGTCCGCAGGGGCCCCAGGGCGAACGGTCTCAAGGCGAACGTCCGCAAGGAGAGCGCTCGGCGCGCGACGCCCATCTCGAAAAGCCGCCGACCGGTCCGTTGAAGGAGTCGCGCCGCTGGCGCTCGCGCAGCGGCTGGAACGAGAGCTTCTATTTCCGCACCCTGACGGTGAACTCCAGCCGCGGTCCGGTGGTGATCACCGCCGGGGCGCCGCGCTACATCCGCGACCGCATGCGCGACGAGGGGCTGCGGCCGCTCTTGCTGTCGTTGTCGGTGCTGGGCGTGGGCCTGCTGGCGGCGATGATCGGCCAGCTGGAGCTGGGCCTGCGGCCGCTGCGCAAGCTCGGCGCGTCTCTGGCCGCCGTGCGGGCCGGCGAGCAGCAGCGCATCGAGGGCCGCCAGCCCAAGGAACTGGAGCCGGTGGTCGCCGAGCTGAACGCCTTGCTCGACCACAACGAGGCGGCCCTGGCCAAGGCGCGCAGCCACGTCTCCAACCTGGCCCATGGCCTGAAGACCCCGCTGGCGACGCTGGCGGTGCGGCTGGCCGAGCCGGGGCGCGATCCCGACGGCAGCCTGGCCAGCCTGATCGCCCAGATCGACGGCGCGATCGGCCATCACCTGGGCCGCGCCCGCGCCGCCTCGCCG
>NZ_QHJY01000410.1 GCF_003185805.1 Caulobacter sp. D5 | reverse complement strand
CGAGCCCAGGGTGATCAGGGTGGCGCAGCCGGCGGCCCGGGCGATGCGGGCGGCGGCGATCTTGGTGGCCATGCCGCCGGTGCCGACCCCGGCCGAGGCGTTGGCGCCTTCGGCCATGCCGGCGATCTGCGGGGTGATCTCGCTGACGCGGGCGATGTGGGTGGCGGTCGGGTCGCGGCGCGGATCGGCGGTGTAGAGCCCGTCGATGTCGGACAGCAGCACCAAGAGGTCGGCGCCGGCCAGCTGGGCGACGCGCGCGGCCAGGCGGTCGTTGTCGCCGTAGCGGATCTCTTCGGTGGCCACCGTGTCGTTCTCGTTGACCACGGGCACCACGCCCAGCGACAGCAGGGTCTCGACCGTGGCGCGGGCGTTCAGCCAGCGGCGGCGGATCTCGGTGTCGTCGCGGGTCATCAGGATCTGGGCGACGCCGACGCCGTGCGGCTCGAACGCCTCTTCCCAGGCCCGCATCAGGAGGCTCTGGCCGGCGGCGGCGGCGGCCTGCTTTTCCGGCAGGGTGGTCTTGCGGCCCGAGAGGCCCAGGCGACGGCGGCCCAGGGCTCCCGCGCCGGACGAGACCACGACCACCTGCTTGCCGGCCGCGCGCAGGGCCGCGGCGTCGGCGCAGAAGGCCTCCAGCCACGGCTTGTTGGCCGCGCCGGTGGCAGCGTCGACCAGCAGGGCCGAGCCGACCTTGAACACGATCCGCCGGGCCTGGCCCAGCGGTCCCCCGACCCCCAGGTTCACGGCTGCCAGCCCCCCGGCGTCTCCTCGATCGGCCCTTCGTCCTCGTCGTCGGGAATGACCTCGCCGCGACGCTCGCGCACCTGGCGGTAGGCGGCGCGCAGCAGTTCGGTCACGCCCTGGCCCGAGACGCCCGAGACCAGCATCGGTCGGACGCCGGCGGCGGCCTCCAGCTCGGCGATCTTCTCGGCGAGGGTCTCCTCGTCGAGGGCGTCGATCTTGTTGAGCGCCAGGATCTCGGACTTGTCGGCCAGCTCGTCGCCATAGGCTTCGAGTTCGCCGCGGATGGTGGTCCAGGCGCCGACGATGTCGTCCTGGGTGGCGTCCACCAAGTGGATCAGGGTGGCCGAGCGCTCGACGTGGCCGAGGAACCGGGTGCCCAGACCCGCGCCCTCGCTGGCGCCTTCGATCAGGCCGGGGATGTCGGCCAGGACGAAGCGCTCGCTGGTCGACAGATCGACCATGCCGAGGTTGGGCGTCAGGGTGGTGAAGGGATAGTCGGCGATCTTCGGCTTGGCGGCGCTGGCCGCGGCCAGGAAGGTCGACTTGCCGGCGTTGGGCAGGCCCACCAGGCCGACGTCGGCGATCAGCTTCAGCCGCAGCCAAAGCCAGCGCTCCTCGCCTTCCTGGCCGGGGTTGGCCCAGGTGGGGGCCTGGTTGACCGGACCCTTGAAGTGCAGGTTGCCCCAGCCGCCGTTGCCACCCTTGGCCAGCTGCACGCGCATGCCCGCCGTGTCGAGGTCGACGATCAGGGTTTCCTTGTCCTCTTCCAGCACCTCGGTGCCGACGGGGACCTTCAGCAGGATGTCGTCGCCGGCCGCGCCATGGCGCTGGCGGCCCATGCCGTGCACGCCGGTGCCGGCCTTGAAGTGCTGCTGATAGCGGTAGTCGATCAGGGTGTTCAGGCCTTCGACGGCCTCGATCCAGATGTCGCCGCCGCGACCGCCGTCCCCGCCGTCGGGGCCGCCGTATTCGATGTACTTCTCGCGTCGGAAAGACACCGACCCGCCGCCGCCGTTTCCGGAGCGGATGAAGATCTTGCATTGATCCAGGAATTTCATGGGCGTCTTTTGTCTCAACACGGGTTTCGCGTCGAGTAAAATGGACTTGGCGCAACCTCGAGAAAGTGCGTTCGGACGCTTCCCGTGTCGGGATTGCGACAAACAAGCGCTGCCTTGAACGCTGTTCGGTATCGTGACGAAATGTTAAACGTACGGGTGCGACAAACGGTCCCGGGGCGAAAATTCTCTATTTCTCGTGGAGGGGGAGGCTGGCGTTGTCGACGGATGCGAACGTCAGAGGCGAACTGGATCAGGATCTCAAGGATCTGACTCTGCAGACGCTTTGCCGCAAATACGCCGGCGAGGCCTCGATCCATCGCAACATCCTGATGAGCCGCGGCACCGGCGTGACCGGCACGTGGCGCGACTTCCGCGCCTTCCTCGGCGACATCGGCACCCGCCCGTCCGAAAACCATGTCCTGGTCCTGATCAACCGGCTCGAGCGCACCTACGGCCCCGGTCGCGCCCGCTGGATGACGCCGGAAGAGCAGGCCGCGCACGAAGCCGACTTCGATCGCCTCCAGGCCGAGAAGAAGCGCGAGGCCCAGAAGATCGAGCACGAGGCCGCCGCCATCCGCCGCGCCAAGGCCCCAAACGCCCCCAATTTCGGCCAGTTCACCCCGATGGGCGGCCAGCAGGTCAGCTTCACCGACGTCGCCAAGAAGCTGAACATCCCGGTCGCCGCCCTGTCGAAGACCATGGCCGGCGGCCGCAGCGCCGACGAGCTGATCAAGCGCGCCGCCAGCGCCGCCGAGGTGATCAACACCGAAGCCACCTGGCTGCCGCCGGACCCGACCCGCAAGGCCAACTTCTTCGAGGCCTTCCGCATCTGGCACATGCAGGTGCAGCCGCAGTTCAGCCGCGCGGCCACCCCGACCTTCCTGTTCCTCTACATCGCCCTGCCGGTGATGAAGGAATGCCGCGACGAGCTGGTCGATCTGGACCTGTGGAACCCGCTCGGCCAGCGCGCCATGAACGCCCGCGACAGCCACATCTCGTGGAAGAAGTACTGCGAGTTCATGCCCCGGGCGCAGGTGGCGATGATGGAAATCCCGATCTACGCCACCTATTCGCTGCTCAGCGACCTGGACGCCCTGTGCGAGCGGATCGTGACGGCCGAAAAGCGCTTCCGAGAAGGCCCGCAGAAGGTGATCCACACCCACCGGGCGGCTTAGAAGAACCCTCTCCCTGAAGGGGGAGGTGTCGGCGAAGCCGACGGAGGGGGCAGTGGCTGCTCCCGCCGACGGACGTCATTGGACTCATCAGAAACTTCCCCCTCCGGCCCTCCGGGCCACCTCCCCCTTCAGGGGGAGGGTCTTCAGCGCGGCGCCTTCAGCCCCTTGCTCACAACAGCCTCGCGGTCCACGGCCAGCCAGCCGTCCACCACCTTCAACTCGCCCAGCTGGATCACCGTGCGCTGGTTCCAGATGGGATCGGTCTTGGCCTCGTCTTCCTTGCCCTGGCCGACGAAGTAATAGAGCAGCGCCCGGCCGTCGTTGACGACGACATCGGGGTGGTGGCCAAGGTCGCGGTCGGTGGGCTGGCTGCCCGGCTTGTCGAGGATGAAGCCCGGCTGGCGCTCCCAGGTGGCGGCGTCCTTGGACCGCAGCACGGCCAGGCCCTTCCAGGCGTCGGCGATCATCCACCACGACCCTTCGAAGAAGAACACCTTGGGTCCCTCGCCGGCGAAGTCGGCGACGAAGGCCGGCTGGCGGGTCCAGGTCTTCAGGTCCGGGCTGTCGGCGAAGAAGATGCGGCTGTCCTTGCGCTCGTCCTTGAACCACAGGCGATAGCCGCCCTGCGGGGCCTTGATGACGCCGGCGTCGATCACCCGGTCCGAGCCGAGGTCCAGGGTGTCGGCGCAGGTCCAGGCCGTAAGATCGGTCGAGGTCAGGTGGACGATCTTCGCGCCGGCTTCCGGCAGGTTCCAGCGGTGGAAGATCCCCGGCACCACGGTCAGGAACATGTGGTGGACGCCGTTTTCGGTGAAGATCTCCGGCGCCCACAGGGTCTCGCCGGTGCAGGCGGCCGGGATATTGGCCGTGCCGGCGTAGGTCCAGGAGAGGCCGTCCTTGGAAGTCGCCACGCCGATGGCGGTGGCGTGCAGCCAGGCCACGTCCTTGGGGTCTTCCAGTTTCAGGGTGGCGCGGCGGTTGGTGTAGAACATCCGCCAAAGCTTCTCGGTCTTGTCCCAGGCGATGGCGACGTCGGCCGCGCCGTCGAACACCGGGTCGCGATAGAGGGGCTTCTTGGCTTCGGCCAAAGCGGCGGCGGGCGCCGAGAGCGCCAGAGCGAGCGCCAGACCAGCCAGAACGCGACGATGCATGATGCCTCCCATATTATGGGTATGCATTCTACATGATGTGCAGAATTTGCCCACCTGTCCCAAGTCCCTCTTCCATAGGGAGAGGGAGGGGCCCGCCGCGAAGCGGTGGGAGGGTGAGGGGTTACACCGTCGGCCGGGAAACCCAAGCCGAGCTTCATCCGGTGAGTTTGTTACCTCTCACCCTCCCACGCTTGCAGCGCGGGCCCCTCCCTCTCTCAAAGAGAGAGGGTTCAAGCTAGGCCAGCCACACCATCATCCGCGTCGGCACGCTCGCCCCGCGCGACACCGAGAGCTTGTCCTCGACGACGCCGGTATAGAGGAAGCCGGCCTTGATCAGGACCTGGCCGGAGGCGGGGTTGTCGGCGAAGTGGCCGGCGACGACCAGCTTGCGACGCCAGTCGTGCGCGGCCCAGGACAGGCCGCCCTGCAGGGCTTCGGTGGCCAGGCCCCGACCCCAGAAGGGCCGGCCGATCCAGTAGCCGACCTCGAGCCGGCCGTCCTCGTTGGGGAAGAAGCCCAGCACGCCGACGACGCCGGCGTCTTCCAGTTCGATGGCGAAGGTGGCCGCGCGGCTCCAGTCCTGCGACTGCACGCGGGCCACGAACTCTTCGGCGTCGCCGAGGCCGTAGGGCCAGGGCATGCGGGTGGTCATCTTGGGGATGGCGTAGTCAGCGCCCAGGCTGGCGATGCGCGGCGCGTCGGACATGTCCGGAGCCCGCAGCGTCAGCCGCCGCGTCTCGATGACGGGGCTTCTTTCGATCACGCACATGGCGCGTCTCCCTTTCCCGGTCCTTCTTCACGCCGAGGCCGTCGCTCCGACAGGCCTCAGATAGTGCGGGACCGTGACGCTCCAATTGCCATCGTGGGGCTATTTCGTGGAGCGTGGACAAAACAAAAGCGGGCAGTCCGGCGTCCGGACTGCCCGCTTCGTATTCGTCGCGTCCGGATCGTCTTCTTTTGGAAGCACGATCCGAAGGGAGACTTCTGATCGTACTATTCGGCGGCCTGGGCCACCGGGGCCACGGTCACGTAGGTACGGTTGTTCTTCTTGGTCACGAAGCCCACGGCGCCCTGCACGAGAGCGAAGAGGGTGTGGTCCTTACCGATGCCGACATTGGCGCCCGGGTAGAACTTGGTGCCGCGTTGACGCACGAGGATGTTGCCGGCGAGAACCTTCTCGCCGCCGAACTTCTTTACGCCAAGGCGCTTCGATTCCGAGTCGCGACCGTTGCTCGACGAGCCGCCAGATTTCTTGTGAGCCATGATGCTCTCCTAATCTTCGACCCGGTTTCCGCGAGCGGACCTGGGTCAGATCAATTCCAAAAAAGACCCTGGCGGATCTTAGGCTTCAGCTTCCGGAGCTTCCGAAGCCGCGGCCTTCTTCGGCGCGGCCTTCTTCTTCGGAGCGGGGGCGGCTTCGGCCTTCACCGGAGCTTCCGGGATGGTGGCCGGCACGGCGGCGTCGCCGAGACCGCGGGCGCGGGCGTCGAGGATGACCTTCGGGGTCAGGTCGATCGCGCCGTCCCACTTGGTTTCCTTGCCGGCGCCCGAAACCGACGTCACGCGCAGGACCGACTCGGTCTGGCGGTGACCGCGGGTGCGGCGGTAGCCCTGACGGCGGATCTTCTTGAAGATCTTCACCTTCTCGCCCTTGCGGGTTTCGATCAGGGTGGCGTTGACGACGGCGCCGTCAACGGTGGGGGCGCCGACCGTCACGGCCTCGCCTTCGCCCAGCAGCAGAACTTCGCCGAACGCGACTTCCGCGCCAGGTTGACCGTCGAGCTTCTCGACGACCAGCAGGTCGCCGGCTTGGACCCGGTACTGCTTGCCGCCGGTTTTGATGACCGCGTACATAGGTTAGCGCCTTAAATAACGTGCTGTTCGCAAAATAACGGAACGCCCGCGAGGAGACCCGGCGGGCGAGAGGGGCGCACTTATAGCGCCGAAAGGCTGTGAGTCAACGGCCAAGGACGCCTCTCAAGCGCTTGACGAGATTCAATATGCGGCCCTGCCACAGGCTCGGGTCAGTCGGTCATGGCGCTTTCGATCAGGGCGGCCTCGACACGCCAGGTTTCGTCCTCGGGGACCTCGAAAAGCAGGGCCTCCAGCCGTTCGCGGACCGCCGGACCCCGCAGCCAGAGCCGCACGGCCAGGGCCTCGGGATGAGATTGGGTCGGAGCGTCGCGATCGGAGCGGAAGGCTTCGGACCGGACCGCCTCGACCAGGTGCAGCCCCGCGTCCACAGACGTGGCGGCCAGCCAGGCCTGCAGAAGCGGCGAAACGGATTCGCCCAGCTCGCCCAGGCCGATCAGCCACGGCTCCGGGGTGGCCTGGTCGAGCGCCTCGCCGATCGCCTGGCGCGCGGCGGCCGTGAAGACGCCGATCACCGCCGCACGCTCGTCGCGCGGCCACTTCTTGAAGTCGCCATGGACGGTTTTGCGGGCCAGTTCCTCGGGATCGGTTCCCATGTCGCCGCAGTCTTTCTGGGCGGCGAGTTCGAGAAGCCGAGGCAGGAAGTGACGATAATCCCTGTCGTCGCCGACCGTGGTCATGGCCTTGCCGGCATAATAGCTGATCCGTTCGGAATTCAGTTCCCGCAGCGGCGCCGAGGTCAGGTCCGCCAGGATGCGGTCCGGATCGCGCGTGGGCGCGGCCTCCAGCCGGCCGGGACGACGATAGGCGGCGAACACGTCATAGGCCGCGTCGATGGCGGCTTGCAGTTCCGGACCGGGCGTCATGGCCATGCTTCTACCACCGCCAGGCGAGGCGAGCAGCCGTCGGCGCACGAGTCCTCTGGCTCGTTATTTTGTAACAGGCTATAGCGCGGGCGTGACGTCCGCCTTCTTCGCCTCGATCGCGGCCACCGGCTTCATGGTGGCCTTCCTGCATGCGGCCCTGCCAACCCATTGGCTGCCGTTCGTGCTGGTCGGCCGCGCGCAGAAATGGTCGGCGGCGCGGACCTTGAGCGTCACCCTGCTGGCGGGCCTGGGCCACGTGGCCCTGACCATCCTGCTGGGCCTCTTTCTGGTGATCGCCGGCCTGGCGCTGGAGCCGAAGCTGGGCGGCCTGTTCCACTGGGTGGTCGGCGGGCTGATGGTCGCCGTCGGTCTCTTTTATATAGCGCGGGGCCGTCACAGCCACGGCCTGCCCGAGGCCGGCCGCAAGGCCTACACCTCGGACCGGGCGGCGATCATGGCCCTGGTGGTGCTGCTGACCCTGTCGCCCTGCGAGGCCTTCCTTCCCTATTACCTGGCCGGGATGAAGCACGGCTGGGCCGCCTTCCTGCTGCTCAGCGTCGTGCTGCTGGCGGCGACGGCGGCGGGGATGCTGCTGTTCACGGGCCTGAGCCTCGCCGGCGTGCGCCGCCTGAACCTCGACTGGCTGGAGCGCTACGAGGAGACCATCCTCGGCGCGGCCCTGGTGCTGGTCGGCCTTGCGGTGGCGTTCCTGAAGACGTAGGGCGCGAAAACCTCGTCCTTCGACAAGCTCAGGATGAGGTTTTCGACTGCTCGGCCGTGCCTTGGTCCTCATCCTGAGCCTGTCGAAGGACGAGGGCCACGCACTGACGCTTTCGCTTCCGCCCCAGGCCCCCTAAATACCCGCCATGACCCAGACCGCTTCCGCCCCCGGCAAGATCCCCGTCACCGTGCTGACCGGCTATCTCGGCGCCGGCAAGACCACGCTGCTCAACCGCATCCTCACCGAGGAGCACGGCAAGCGCTACGCCGTGATCGTCAACGAGTTCGGCGAGGTCGGCATCGACAACGACCTGGTGGTCGGGGCCGACGAAGAAGTGTTCGAGATGAACAACGGCTGCGTCTGCTGCACGGTGCGCGGCGACCTGATCCGGGTGCTGTCCGGCCTGATGAAGAGGAAGGGCGGCTTCGACGCCATCGTCGTCGAGACCACGGGCCTGGCCGATCCGGGCCCGGTGGCCCAGACCTTCTTCGTCGACGAGGACGTCAAGGCCCGCACCTATCTCGACTCGGTCACCGCCCTCGTGGACGCCAAGCACATCATGCTGCGGCTGTCGGACAGCAAGGAAGCCGTCGAGCAGATCGCCTTCGCCGACCAGATCGTGCTCAACAAGACCGACCTCGTGGACGAGAACGACCTGCGCCACGTCGAGGCCCGGATCCGCAAGATCAACCCGCTGGCCCCGATCCACCGCGCCCAGCGCTCGAACGTTCCGCTGAGCGCCATCATCGGCAAGCACAGCTTCGACCTGGAGCGGATCACCGAGCTGGAGCCGGACTTCCTCAACCCCGGCCACGGCGAGCCGGGCCATGTGCACGACGAGCATTGCGGCCACGATCATGGCCACCATCACCACGACCATGACCACGTGCATGACGAGCACTGCGGTCACGACCATCACCACGGTCATGATCATGGGCACGACCACAAGAGCGACATCCACGACGATGGCGTGAAGGGGATCTCCCTGACGCTCGACAAGCCGGTGGACGGCCAGAAGATCACCGTCTGGCTCAACAACCTGCTGGCCGCCAAGGGCGTCGACATCCTGCGCGCCAAGGGCATCATCGACGTGAAGGGCGAGGAGCGCCGCCTGGTGTTCCAGGCCGTGCACATGATCCTGGAAGGCGACTTCCAGCGCCCCTGGACCGACAAGGACAACCGCTACAGCCGCATGGTCTTCATCGGCCGCGACCTGGATGAAGCCGAGCTGAAAAAGGGCTTCGAGGCCTGCGTGGCCTAGTCACGTTCCCTCTCCCCTTGCGGGAGAGGGTGGCCCCGCGAAGTGGGGTCGGGTGAGGGGTTGCACGTACAGAAACGCCGCGACAGCCGATCAGCTGTCGCGGCGTTTTGCGTTTGAGAGACCCCTCATCCGTCGGCTATCGCCGACACCTTC
>NZ_QHJY01000409.1 GCF_003185805.1 Caulobacter sp. D5 | reverse complement strand
TTCAGCCGCCACCATCGTAGGTCACCCCCACCCAACCCTCCCCCATCAAGGGGGAGGGCTTTCGCACCGTTGGACACAAAAAACCCCGCCGGTTCGCACCGGCGGGGTTCTTCGTCAGAGCTTCGGAAAGCTCTTACTTCTTGATGTTGGTCGGCAGCTTGCAGCCGCCGCCGACGCCCTTGGCCTGCAGGCAGGACAGCAGTTCCTTGGGCTTGGGCGCGGGCGCGTTCAGCGGGTAGGCCAGCACCCAGCCCGGCAGGCCGTCGGCGCAGGCGACTTCGATGAAGCCGTCGGTCTCGGTGCGGCCGATGACCCGGGCGTCGGAAACCTCGCAGCTGCCCTTGCCGTAGCCCTTCAGGTCGGACCACAGGCGCGGGAACACCGCGGTCGGCTTGGTGTAGCTGCAGCGGAAGCCGTTCAGCTCCGAGAACAGGCAGTCATAGACGCGGTTGTCGGTGGGCGAGAACATGCCGATGCCGCCGTCCGGACGGTTCGAGCACTTCAGCTCGACCACTTCCTTCTTGGGGTCGTTCGACGGGAACAGGCCGTAGGATTCGACCTTGCAGTCGAAGCCGGCCTTCTTGGCCAGGCTGGTGTAGAGGCCGGCCTGCTCGGTCTTGGCCGCGCGGCTGTCGGTCAGGGTGCACTCGGCGCCGCCCGGGGCGTTGGCGCAGTCGATGGCGCGGGCGAGAGCGCCGCTGGCCAGGGTCTGCTGCAGCACATAGCCCTTGCCGTCCTGGCACGAGACTTCGAAGTAGTTGTCGCTCTTGGTGGTCAGGATGTAGCGCTTGTCCTTGACCGCGCAGCCGTTGTTGGCGGCGGCGGCCAGGGTGTCGACGACCTGCAGCTGGGTGGCGCGGTCGGTCAGCTTGCACGAGATGTTGCCGGTCTCGTCGTACAGCAGGCAGCTGTTGGCCACCGTGCCTTCGAGCTTCATCGGGACCGGAACCTGGACGATGTAGCCGGCGCCGCCCTTACAGGCGACTTCGAAGAACGAGTTGTTGTTGCCGGTGCCGATGGCGCGGGCGTTCTGCAGGTCGCAGGCGGCGCTGGCCTTGGCGAGGTAGGGCTTCAGGCCCTGCTTGGGATCGACGTTGGCCGGCAGCAGGCACTTCAGGCCCGATTCCTTGCCGTCGGCGCCGACCTGGCCGGTCTCGAGGCAGTTGAACGCCTGCGGGGCGGCGTCCTTCTTGGCCACGATGGCGTAGCCCATGCCTTCCTGGCAGGCGACTTCGTAGTAGGAGGTGCTGGTCTTCTTGTCGGCGCCGATCAGGCGGGCGTCGGACACTTGGCAGGCGATGGTCGTCTGCGCCATCAGCGGCGGCGCTTCCTTCATGCCGGTTTCACGCGACTTGGCGTCGACGGCGGCGGCGGCGGGCTTGGCATCCTTCGGCGCCGCGAAGGCGGCGGCCGGAACGAGCACGGCGACCGCGAGGGCGGCCGTCAGGCCGATCGCGAATGGCCTCATGTCTGTAGTCTCCTGGGGGTGAATTCCTCGCGGCGGACTTAAGCGCCCGCTTGCATCTAGGGTCAAGATGTCGTCCGACAGGGGCGCAATCATGGCGCGGCTTGGCCATAAAAAATGGGCTGCCAGGAAGAGAACGCGGGAGTGAAACGGCGATGAGCGACGGTTTCGAGGAGGCCGCCAGCGACGCGGAATCGCCGCGCCGGCCGCGCCTGGCCTATCCGTTCGAGGTCGAGCCGGAGCCCGGTTCGGGCCAGGCGGTCGAGGTCGCGCCGGGGGTGCTGTGGCTGCGCCAGCCGCTGGGCGGCTCGCTGGGCTTCATCAATGTCTGGGCCCTGGCCGACGGCGAGGGCTGGACGATCGTCGACACCGGCATGGCCACCAGGGAGACCAGCGGCGCCTGGAAGGCCGCCTTCGCCGGGGCGCTGGAGGGACGGCCCGTCACCCGCGTCATCGTCACCCACCTGCACCCCGACCATGTGGGCCTGGCCGGCTGGCTGACCCGCCGCTTCGACTGCCGGCTGTGGATGACCCGGCTGGAATACTTTCAGTGCCGGATGCTGGTGGCCGACACCGGCCGCGAGGCGCCCGAGGACGGGGTGCGGTTCTTCCGCGCCGCCGGGTGGGACGACGACGCCATCGACAACTACAAGACCCGCTTCGGCGGCTTTGGCCGGGCGATCCACGCCCTGCCCGACAGCTATCGCCGCATGGAAGACGGCGAGACCTTCCGCATCGGCGCGCACGACTGGACGGTGGTGACCGGCCAGGGCCATTCGCCCGACCACGCCTGCCTGTGGAGCCCGGCGCTGGGCCTGCTGATCTCGGGCGACCAGGTGCTGCCGAAGATCTCGTCCAATGTCTCGGTGTTCCCCACCGAGCCCGACGCCGATCCGCTGACCGACTGGCTGACCTCGCTGGCCAAGGTCAAGGCGACCGTCCCCGACGAGGTGCTGGTGCTGCCGGCCCACAACGCCCCGTTCCGCGGCCTGCACGCCCGCATCGACCAGCTGATCAACGGCCACGAGCGCGGCCTTTCGCGCCTGGTCGGCAAGCTGTCCGAACCCAAGCGCGCCGTCGACGCGTT
>NZ_QHJY01000408.1 GCF_003185805.1 Caulobacter sp. D5 | reverse complement strand
GCCTTCCGCGGCCGGAGCCGCAGCAGCCGGAGCGGCGGCGGCCGCCGCCGGCTTGGGCGCCGGCACGGGCAGGGTCGAGCCCAGGCTGTGCAGGTAGGCGATGATGGCGATGCGGTCTTCCTGCTTCTTCAGGCCCGCGAAGGTCATCTTGGTGCCCGAGATGTACTTCTGCGGACCCTTGAGGAACTGGTCGACGTGGTCGTAGTCCCACTGCGGGTTCTTGCCGCCGAAGTCGGTCATGGCCGACGAATAGGCGAAGCCCGGGTGCGTGCCCGGATGCTTGCCCAGGGTGCCGTAGAGGTTGGGACCGGTGCCGTTCGGACCGCCCGAATCGAAGTTGTGGCACGAGGCGCACTTGGCCGCGACGGCCTTGCCGGCCTCGATATTGGCGGGCAGCAGGATCACCGAACCCCAGTCGGGCGGGACCTCGGCGGCCGGGGCGCCTTCGCCGCCGGTGTCTTCCTGGACGGCGATCTCGTAGCCGGCCTTCTCGACCTCGTGCTTCTTGAAGACGATGTCGGACGCCTCGCGCAGACCGAAGATCACCAGGCCGGTCAGGAGCACGCCGCCGAAAATCTTGTTGAACGTAAGGTCGCTCATCTCAGCCTTGTCAGCCTCTTTATTGGCCCGCCTTACGTGGGCGGAGCCGATTTATGAGCGCGGGTCCCCCCATGGTCGTCCCACGCGCGATGTTGCGCTCCGGTCTCTGACACGCTACCGCCCCGTGCGCAACCCGGGCGAACCGCGTTTCGCCCAACTCCGGTACGCCATGAACCCGATCGTCCTCATCCCCGCCCGCATGGCGGCGACCCGCCTCCCCAACAAGCCGCTGGCCGACATCGGCGGGCTGCCGATGATCGTGCGCGTGCTGCGCCAGGCGGAGGCCGCGGGCATCGGCCCGGTGGCCGTGGCGGCCGGCGATCCGGAGATCGTGGCGGCGGTGGAAGCGGCTGGCGGCCGCGCCGTGCTGACCGATCCGGCCCTGCCCTCGGGCTCCGACCGCATCCTGGCGGCCCTGGCGGTGCTGGACCCGGACGGCGTCCACGACGTGATCATCAACCTGCAGGGCGACATGCCCTTCGTCGATCCGGCGGTGCTGAGCGCCTGCGCCGGCCAGCTGGCCGCCCACGCCGACGCCGACATCGCCACCGTGGTGGCGCCGGAAGCCTCGGCCGACGACCGCGCCAACCCCGACGTGGTCAAGGCCGTGCTGGCCATGGACGCGGGCGGCCAAGGGGACAACAAGGGCGGCCGCGCCCTATATTTCACCCGCTCCACCCTCTATGGCGACGCGCCCGTCTGGCGCCATATCGGCATCTACGGCTATCGCCGCGCCGCCCTGGAGGCCTTCAACGCCGCCCCGCCCTCAGCCCTGGAAAAGCGCGAGAAGCTGGAGCAGCTGCGGGCCATGGAGCTGGGCCTGACGATCCGCGCGGCGGTGGCGGGCGAGGCCCCGATCTCCGTCGACAATCCTTCCGACCTGCAGGCCGCGCGCGACCACGCCGAAAAGACTGAAAGCTAGATGAGCACCCTCAAGAAGATCGCCTTCCAGGGCGAACCCGGCGCCAACAGCCACGAGGCGTGCCGCACCTACTTCCCCGACTACGAAGTGCTGCCCTGCGCCACCTTCGAGGAGGCGTTCGAGGCCATCAAGACCGGCGCAGCCGAGCTGGGCATGATCCCGATCGAGAACTCGATCGCCGGCCGCGTCGCCGACGTCCACCACCTGCTGCCCGCCTCGGGCCTGAAGATCATCGGCGAGCGCTTCAAGCCGATCCGCTTCCAGCTGATGGCCAACAAGGGCGTGACGCTGGACACGGTGACGACCGCCGTCTCGATGCCGATCGCGCTCAGCCAGTGCCGCCACAGCCTCAAGCGCCTGGGTCTGGCCAAGGAAGGCGCGGGCGACACCGCCGGCGCGGCCAAGGCCCTGGCGGCCAAGCCCGACCCGACCCGCGCCGCCGTCGCCCCGGCGCTGGCCGCCGAGATCTACGACCTCGACATCCTGGCCCGCGACATCGAGGACGAGCGGCACAACACCACCCGCTTCCTGGTGATGACCGCCGACCCGGCCCCGCCGGCCCCGTCGTTCACCCACCGCTGCGTGACCAGCTTCGTGTTCCGGGTGCGCAACCTGCCGGCGGCCCTGTTCAAGGCCCTGGGCGGCTTCGCCACCAACGGCGTCAACATGACCAAGCTGGAAAGCTACATGGAGAACGGCGCCTTCACGGCCACCTTCTTCTACGCCGAGGTCGACGGCCGCCCCGAAGACCGCAGTCTGGCCCTGGCCTTCGACGAGCTGCAGTTCTTCTCCGAGAAGTTCGAGATCCTGGGCGTCTACCCGGCCGACCCGTTCCGCGATCGGGGCTGAGGCGGGCCGGGCGGCCCGCCGCCTTCGCGTCAGTTCAGGTACATGCCGACGAAGTCGGTGCGTTCGGCGCCGCAGGCCTGGGTTCCCGAGAACCGGGCGGTGATCGTGCGGCTGGTGGTCAGGGCGGTCATGGCCATCGAGAGCCAGGTCTCGCGGCTGGTCGCGCCGGGCAGCAGCTTGGCGACGGTGCCGTCGTTCATCACCACCCAGACCAGGCCCGCATCGTCGGCCCAGATGCGGGTCACCGGTCCGGTGCATTCGGTATAGGCCAGGGCGGGAGCGGGCGCGGCGATCAGCAGGGCCAGCGCGACGAGCAGACGTTTCATGGAGCCTCCGGAAAAGGAGGCGCGACACTCAAGCTTGGCTTGCCGGAAAACAAGTCCAGGGCGTGCGAAAATCCGAAAACAACCTCAAATGTCGCCCGCGTGACGAAGGTCGGGATCCGGCGCCTTCGGTGATGGCCGTCATAACCCCGAGGGCGGTTCCGCCGCCGGCCGTTCCGCCCTATTCTCGCGCGCCATGACCAAGCCCGTTCCCGCAGATGTCGTCTCCCGCCTGAAGTCCGTGCTGGGCGAAGGCGGATGGAGCCAGGATCCCGAGCGGCTGGCGCCCAAGCTGGTGGAATGGCGCGGGCGCTGGAAGGGCGAGACGCCGCTGCTGGTGACGCCCCGCACCACCGCCGAGGTGGCGGCCGTCGTGGGCATCTGCGCCGCCGAGGGCGTGGCGATCACCCCCCAGGGCGGCAACACGGGCCTCGTCGCCGGCCAGATCCCGCAGGGCGAGATCCTGCTGTCGACCGAGAAGCTGCGCGCGGTGCGCGACGTCGACGCCCTGGACGACGTCATGGTGCTGGAAGCCGGCGTCACCCTGTACGAGGCCCATCAGCAGGCGGCCAGCGTCGGCCGGCGGTTCACCGTGGGCGTGGCCTCGGAAGGCTCGTGCACGATCGGCGGACTGATCTCGACCAACGCCGGCGGCACGGCCGTGCTGCGCTACGGCATGATGCGCGAGCAGGTGCTGGGGATCGAGGCGGTGCTGCCGAGCGGCGAGATCTGGAACGGCCTCAAGCGGCTGCGCAAGGACAACACCGGCTATGACTTGAAGCAGCTGCTGATCGGGGCCGAAGGCACGCTGGGCGTGGTCACCGCTGCGGCCCTGAAGCTGCACGCGCCCCTGGCCTCGCGGGCCGTGGCGATCGTGGGCCTGGCCTCGCCGGAGGACGCCATCACCCTGCTCGCCCGCGCCAAGGACGAGACCGGCGGCGCGGTCGAGGCCTTCGAACTGATGGGCCGCCTGGGCTTTGCTTTGACCGTGCGCAACGTGCCGGGCCTGCGCGATCCTCTGCCTACGGAGCATCCCTGGTACGTGCTGATCGAGATCGCCAGCGGCGAGCCCGGCGCGGCCGAGGCTGCGCTGGAGCGCCTGCTGGCCGGCGCCCTGGAAAACGGCCTGATCGCCGACGCGGCGGTGGCGCAGACGGAGACCCAGATGAAGGCCTTCTGGCACATCCGCGAAGGCCACTCGGCCGGCCAAAAGCCCGAGGGCGCGGTGTGGAAGCACGACGTTTCCGTGCCCGTCTCGAAGATCCCGCTGTTCATCGGCCAGGCCAATGCGGCGATCGACAAGGCCTTCCCCGGAACCCGCATCGTCGCCTTCGGCCATGTGGGCGACGGCAACGTGCACTACGACGTGCTGAAGGCCCCCGGAGGCGACGACGACGCCCATGACGCCCTGCGCGAGCACGGCGCCCGCATCGTCCACGACATCGCCGCCAGCTTCACCGGCTCGATCAGCGCCGAGCACGGCCTGGGCGCGATGAAGACGGCCGAGGCCCTGGCCTACAAGGACCCCGTCGAAGTCGCCGCCCTGCGCGCGATCCGCGCGGCGCTCGACCCGCAGCGGATCATGAACCCGCGGGTGCTGTTCTAGGCCGCCTCTAGCCCTGGGCCGCCTTCGCCTTGCGGCGCGCGAAATAGACCATGATCAGCGACAGCACCGCGCCGGCGGGGAAGGTGGCCTTCAGCAGGCCATTGGCCGCGCCCGGGCCCAGGATGTTGATCGCGAACGGGACGAAACCCCACTCGCCGGTCGCGGGCTTCATCCAGAAGGCCCCGACGCCGACGAAGGCCAGCACCGCCCAGATCACCCGCAGCTTCAGCGCCCTGGTGCGGGCCACGAAGTAGAGGGCGGCGATCATCGGCAGCGGCCAGGCCAGGGCGGCCACGAGGGCGAGGGTTTGGTTCATGGCCCCTTCCTAGAGCATTTTCGGGCGAAGGGGATTCCCCGCGCCGCCTTGTGCGACAGATCACATCCTCAAGTTGAAACCGTGGTACCGTGCCCTCGGCGACGGCCGGGCCGCGCGCCATCAAAATCAACATAGGGAGGCGATCATGCCCGCTTCGAGCCTGACCCTGCAGCAGCAGGCCTTCTGCCTGTCCTGGCTGTCGAACGCCGCCGGCGACAAGGTCGACACCCTGGCCAATCTGGAAGCCATCGTGGCCCAGGCGGTGGCCGCCTTCGTCACCGACAACGCCGGCCAGATCGCCGACTGGTCGGTCGTCTGGGGGCCCGAGGCGGCCAGCCACGACGGCGACGACCCGACCGCGCTCTACTACGCCGACAACCTGCTGTACGCGGCGGAGGCCTCGGTGAACGGGGCGCCCTGCCTGGTGGTGGCCATGGCCGGCACCAACGAGGACGACGCCTACGACTGGCTGGCCGAGGACTTCGCGATCGTCCGCCAGGTCGACTGGGCCTATGGGAACGGCGGCTTCACGGGCGCGCCGTCGCCGAAGATCTCGCACGCCACCCACACCGGTATCACCGCCCTGCTGGCGATGACCGACGCCAAGAGCGGCGGCATCCAGGCCTTCGTCACGGCCTGGGCCAAGGCCAACACCGGCGGCACGATCATCTTCACCGGCCACAGCCTGGGCGGGGCGCTGTCGCCGACCCTGGCGACGGCGGTGATCGGCCAGAACGGCGGCCCGTTCCCGGGCGTCACCCACCTGGCCCTGCCCAGCGCCGGCCCGACGCCCGGCAATCCCGACTTCGCGGCCCTCTACACCCACTTCTACCCGCAGCCGGCCGACACCGGCCCCACGCCCTTCAACACCGACATCGTCAACGCCCACGACATCGTGCCCACCGCCTGGAACGACGTGCACCTGAAGGGCTTTTTCACCAACACCGGCGACCTGGCGTTCAAGCTGGAGATGGACGCCCTGCTGGGTTCGATCGACCTGCTGGCCGACGGCCTGCTCGCCTTCAAGACCTACACCCCGATCGCCCACAAAACCTTCGCGGCCAGCCCGCCGGACGTCGACTACGCCAGCCTGCAGGACTTCTTCGGCCTGATCGTCGCCAACCACCTGGCCGCCTATCCGACCTATTTCGGGGTGACCGACGCGCTGAACGACACCACCCAGGTCATGACCAACGCCACCCTGCGCCAGGTCCAGACCCACGCCCGCCAACTGATCGCGGCGGCGAAGGGGCAGCAGGCTTCTACGTCTTCAGCGGCGGCGGAGTAGCGGTTAAAACCCTCTCTCTTTGAGAGAGGGCGGGGCCCGCCGCGCAGCGGTGGGAGGGTGAGAGGTTTCACCGCTGGCCGTCCGACCCACGAAAAAGGGCCGCCCCTTTCGAGACGGCCCCTAACCTTCTCGCCTTCCTCGCTCCCGGAGCCGGGGACCTCCACCGCTACCGACGCAGCCCCAGTGAGCGGACACCGTGAGTGTCCGCCAAAGGTGGGAGCGGTCACCGAAACCCTCTCTCTTAGAGAGAGGGAGGGGCCCGCGCCGCAAGGCGTGGGAGGGTGAGTGGGTAGGCGAAGCCCCCGGACGATCTTGGCGACGATCTTGGCGCTGTTGCGGGCGAAGTGCCGGCACGCCGGCTGAAGGTGTAACCACTC
>NZ_QHJY01000407.1 GCF_003185805.1 Caulobacter sp. D5 | reverse complement strand
ACCCCCTCACCCTCCCACGCCTGCGGCGCGGGCCCCTCCCTCTCCCCATGGGAGAGGTTTCAAAGAGCGCCGCCTCTCCCCCACACACAAAAAAAGGCGCGGTCGTTTCCGACCGCGCCAGGCTCTCACTGCGCAGATGCAGCGGGGACGTCGTTAGCTGCGCGCCTCGGGCGCGGCCCGCAGGGAACGCAGCAGGTTCTGGACGATGGCGTCGCGCTTGGCGTTCAGCTGGGCCTGCAGCTCAGGACCCGGCTGGAAGTTGTCGACTTCCGCATTGGCCAGCACGCCGTGGCTTTCGAGCACGGCTTCCAGCACGTGGACGCGGTCGGTCAGCACCCAGACCTCGCGGGTCAGGGACAGGATCGCCTCGCCCAGGTCGTCGATCTGGTCGGCGGTCAGCATCCGGCGGTTCACCGGCTCGGAGATCGGGCGCTCGAAGGTCTTCGGAGTCATCGCGTTCATGTCGCTCGCTCGTTGTCGGAAGGATCAGGCGGGCTTGTGGGCGCGCAGCACGTAGTAGGCGTGGGTCGGGGCCTGGGTGGCACCCTCGACGTCGACGAAGCCGATGTCCTTGCAGATCTGGATCAGGTCCATGCTCGCCGAGGCGCGCCAGTAGGGCTCGCCGCCCCACTTGGCCAGGTAGTCGTAGCGCCAGGAACTCAGCTTATCGATTTCGGCGTAGCGCGGCACGTCGGCCATGATGATGTCGCCGCCCGGCTTCAGCATCCGGAAGGCCTCTTCCAGGATCGACTTGATGATCCGCGGCGGGGCCTCGTGGAACAGGATGAAGGTGGTCACGAGGTCGAAGCTCTCGTCGGCGAAACCGGAGTTTTCGCCGCCCTTGACCATCAGCTTCCAGTTCCAGCCCTTCTCGTTGGCCACGCGGCGGGCCTGTTCGAGCATGCGGGCCGACCAGTCGATGCCGGTGATCTGGGCCTCGGGAAAGGTCTCCTGCAGGGCCTGGGTGAAGTGGCCCGAGCCGCAGCCGATATCGAGGATTTCCTTGTAGTCGCGGCGCGGGGCCTGCTGGGCGGCCGCCCGGCGCTGGCCGAAGATGTCGCCGCCGTAGCCGCGCGCCACCAGCTGCTTGTGCACCAGCTCGCCGTGGACGTAGCCGGTGTGGTCGATGTGGTCCCAGCCGCCGGTGGTGCGGTGGAACCAGACCTTGCTCCAGTAGCTGGGCGGGGTCTCGCCGTCGCCGTAGTCCAGCGTGGCCGGGCCTTCGTCGAGGGTCTTGAGGTAGGGCTCGAGCACCGCGCGGCGCTCCTCGAAGGCTTCGTCGCAGTGCGCGCCATGGGTGCGCGAGGCCCATTCGCCGAACAGCTCGCGGATCTTGAAGATCTTGGAGTCGGCCAGGGTCTCGACGACCAGGGCGTGGCGCTCATCCATGTCGTCGGGCAGGGTCTGGGCGTTGACGCCCTTCATGGCCAGTTCCGCCTCGGAGGCGAAGTGCAGGCCGAAGGTCGCCTTCGATACGCCCGCCTGGAAATCGAGCGACGCGCGACCGCGCTGGGCCAGTGCCGGAGCTTCCATGACGCACCTCTAAAACCTTGTTTCGATGAAGGACTTTACCCCCGCCGAAACGTCCTGAAAGGTCCGGCGGACCCGCTATCCGCAGAACGGTCAGCGGGTGGTGAAGCTCGGATCGGCGACCCTTGCGGCCAGGCGCGCCGCGGCGGCGGCGTCGCCGGCGGCATTGGCGAGCACGAGATCGGCCGAAGCCGCGATCGCCTGCGCCAGTCCCTCGGCCTGCGCGGG
>NZ_QHJY01000406.1 GCF_003185805.1 Caulobacter sp. D5 | reverse complement strand
GGCCCGTGCCGCCCCCCGCCAGCCGCGCCGTCACCCCGACGATGACCGCGGCCGCGCCGCCGAGCAAGCCCGCGCTGGCGGCCATGGCCGCGAAACGGTTCTGGAACAGCCTGGCGATGAAGCCGGCCTCGGCCCCGGAAAGGTGCAGCACCTCGATCACTTCGTGACGGGCGGCGAGGCCCGCCCGGGTGGCGAAGGTGATGACGGCGGCGGCGGCGGCGGCGATCAGGGCGAAGACCCCCAGCGCCGCCCAGCGGGCCAGGCCTGCGCCGCGCTCGATGTCGGCGATCCAGCGGCTGTGGTCGTCGACGATGGCGTCCACCGCGGCCTCCTTCAGGGCCTTGGTGAGGGTCTCGGCGGAGGCGGGAGCCTTGGGATCGAGGTCGAGGGTGACGAGGCGTGGGGTCGGCAGGTCGGCGACCAGGGCGTCGCGGCCGATCCACGGCTCCAGCAGGGCCTCGGCCTTGTCCTTGGTAAGGGCTTGGGCCTGGGTGACGCCCTTGACCCCGGCCAGGGTCTCGGCGGCGCGGGCGGCGGCGCTGTCGGGCGTCTCGCCGGCCTTGGCGCGGACGACGACGGTGGCCGAGCCGGTCAGCTGGGCGCTCCAGCCCTCGGCGGCGCGGTTGGCGGCCAGGGCGGCCAGGGCGGTCAGGCAGGCCAGGAAGCACAGCACGGCGACGACGAAGACCAGCGCCCCGTCGCGGGCGTCGCGCGGCGGCAGCAGCGGGCCGGGTTTCCAGCGGTTGATGTCGAAGGGACCGCTCATCACGCCTCGCCCGGCTCGATCAGGCGGCCATGCTCCAGGTGCAGCACGGGGCGGGCGGCGCGGGCGACCAGCTCCTCGTCGTGGGTGGCGATCAGCACCGTGGTGCCCAGGCGGTTGAGCTCGACGAAGAGGCGCAGCAGCCGCAGCGACATCGCCGGGTCGACATTGCCCGTCGGTTCGTCGGCCAGCAGCACGTCGGGCCGGTCGACCACGGCGCGGGCGATGGCCAGGCGCTGCTTCTCGCCGCCCGACAGGGTGGCCGGCAGGGCGTGCATGCGCTCGCCCAGGCCCACCCAGTGCAGTAGCTCGGCGACGTCGTCGCGATAGGTGTTGGGCTTGCGGCCGGCGATGCGCAGGGGCAGGGCGGCGTTGTCGAACACCGACAGGTGCTCCAGCAGGCGGAATTCCTGGAACACCACGCCGATGCGGCGGCGCAGGAAGGGCAGGTCGCCGGCGTGGACCAGGCTGATGTCGCGCCCGAACAGCTCGACGCGACCCCGTGACGCACGATGCGCCAGGTAGATCAGCTTGAGCAGCGAGCTCTTGCCCGCGCCCGAGGCGCCGGTGAGGAAGTGAAACGAC
The DNA here is from genome assembly GCF_003185805.1 of Caulobacter sp. D5. Lineage (GTDB taxonomy): Bacteria > Pseudomonadota > Alphaproteobacteria > Caulobacterales > Caulobacteraceae > Caulobacter. Next base: position 1,785 of record NZ_QHJY01000406.1, on the reverse strand, counting down.
CCGGAGGCAAGGGAAAAGCCGACGTCGCGCAGGGTTTCGGGGCCCCGTCCGTAGCGCATCGAGACGCCTTCGAAACGGACCACGGGAACGGCGTCGAGGTCCTGATCTGCGCCGGTCCGCACGGGTGTGTCGATGGGGTTTCTGGACATCAGGGTTAAAATCGGCGACCTCCAATGCTGTAAAGCGGGGATGACCGATTCGCGGCCATGATACTGACCTGTCCGGAGTGCGCCAGCCGCTATTTCGTCGACGACGCCAAGGTCGGTTCGACCGGTCGTGTCGTGCGTTGCGCCTCGTGCGGCGCGCGCTGGACCGCGCGTAACGAAAACGCCGCCGACGAAGAGCTGTTCGATGCGCCGCCGGCCGTTGCGCCGGCCAACGACGGGGCCGCCGCGGCCGCGGCGCTGGATCCCCTGCACGCCCTCGACGACACGCCCGAGCCCGAGCCGCCGGTCAGCGCCCTGCCGGGCGAGGAACTGCCCAAGGTGTTCCGCGCCCGCGCCGACGCCGAACGCCGCCTGAAGGAAGCCAAGACCACCGGCATCGTCTGGGGCGGCATGGTCGCGGTGATGGTGGTGGTGCTGGTCGGGGCCGGGGTGTTCCGCCTCAACATCGGCAAGCTCTGGCCGAGCACGGCCGGCGCCTACGCCATGGTCGGCGCGCCGATCAACACCATCGGCCTGATCGTCGAGGAAAACAGCATCCGGGCCGAGCCGACGATGCAGGACGGCCGCGCCGCCCTGACCATCACCGGCGTGATCCGCAACATCACCGAAAAGCCGGTGCAGGCGCCGCCGCTGCGCATAGCCCTGCTCAACAAGGCCCAGAAGCGCGTGGCCGGCCAGCTGGCCGCCGCCGCCGACCCGACCATTCCGCCGGGCCAGACCCGCCACTTCTCGGTCGTCCTGCTGAACCCGCCGTCCAGCGCCCAGGTGCTGGAGATCGCCTTCGCGGTCGAGAAGGGCGCGGGCCATGCGGTCAAGACCGGCCTGCGCGCGGCCGAGGGCGGCCATGGCGAGCCGGAACTGCGCGGCGCCCAGGACACGCCCACCGAGGATCATGCCGCCGCCGAGGGGCATACGGAGGATTCCGCGGCCGAAGGGGCTGGACATGACGCCCCTGGTCATGAGACCGGAGCGGCCGAAGCGGCTCCCGCCGAGCATCATTGACCAAGATCCCCTGACATGACCGATCCCGCCCGCCCCGAAGTGCTCATTTCAGAGCAAGAAATCGCCGAGCGGGTCGAGGCCCTGGCCCGTCAGATCGCGCCGCGTATCGACGACGACACCGTCGCCGTCTGCCTGCTGACCGGCGGCCTGTGGTTCGCCGCCGACCTGACCCGCGCCCTGTGGAAGGCCGGCCGCAACGTCCGTTTCGACGCCCTGTGGCTGGCCTCGTACCATGACGAGCGCAAGAGCACCGGCCGCTGCGAAGTGCGCGCCGACCTCCAGCGCCCGCTGGTCGGCCGTCGCGCCCTGGTGGTCGACGACGTGTTCGACACCGGCCTGTCGCTGTCGGAAGCCGCCCGCCTGGTGAAGGACGCCGGCGCCAGCGAAGTCCTGACCGCCGTCTTCGCCCGCAAGCCCTGGCCGACCTCGCGCGGCATGGAGCCCGACTTCGTGGCCTGGGAAGCCCCGGCCCGTTACCTCGTCGGCTACGGCCTCGACGACGAAGGCAAGAGCCGCGGCCTGCCGTATATTGGGGCGCTGGACTAGGCGTTAGGACCCTCCCCCTGACGGGGGAGGTGTCGGCGAAGCCGACGGAGGGGGATGTGATTTCCCACGT
>NZ_QHJY01000405.1 GCF_003185805.1 Caulobacter sp. D5 | reverse complement strand
CGGACGGCCCGCGCCCAGGGCCTGGGCCCCGCCCGCTACCGCCGCGCGCCACAGTTCGCCGCCGGTCGAGCGCTTGGGACCGCCGGCCAGCACGTTGCGAGCCCGCCGGGTCAGGCGCTGGGAATATTCCAGCACCCGCAGCTCCTCGGCCGCGTCGATCAGCACATTGCTGTCCGAGCCGATGCCGAAGGCGCCGCCGGCGGCCTGGTAGTCGTGGGCCGGAAAGACGCCGTCGCCGAGATTGGCCTCGGTGATCGGGCAAAGGCCGGCCACCGCGCCGCTCTTGGCCAGGCGCTCGGTCTCCATGGCGTTCATGTGGGTGGCGTGGACCAGGCACCATTGCTTGCCGACGTCGGCGTGGTTCATCAGCCAGCGGACGGGTCGCTGGCCGGTCGCGGCCAGGCAGTCGTCGACCTCCTTGGTCTGTTCGGCGATGTGGATGTGGATCGGGCCGCCGGCGGCCAGGGGCGTGATGGCGGTCAGTTCCTCGGCCGTAACCGCGCGCAGGCTGTGCGGAGCGATCCCGACCACCGCCTCGGGCAGGCCCGCGACGGCGGCGCGGCTGGCCTCCAGCAGGCGGGCGTAGCCGTCGACATCGGTGACGAAGCGCTTCTGGCCCTCGCCCGGCGCCGCGCCGCCGAAGCCGGCGTGAGCGTAGAACACCGGCAGCAGGGTCAGGCCGATGCCGGTTTCTTCGGCCGCCGCCGCGATCCGCGCGCCCATCTCGGCCGGGTTGTCGAAGGTCGCACCGCCCTGGTCGTGGTGCAGGTAGTGGAACTCGCCCACCCTGGTGAAGCCGCTCTCCAGCATCTCGACCTGGCCCATGGCGGCGATGGCCTGCAGGGCGTCGGGATCGAGGCGCTCGACGAAGCGGTACATCAGCTCGCGCCAGGTCCAGAAGCTGTCGCTCCCCTCGCCGCGCGCCTCTGTCAGGCCGGCCATGGCCCGCTGGAAGGCGTGGCTGTGCAGGTTGGGCATGCCCAGCAGGGCCGCGCCCAGGCGGGGTTCACTGCCGGCGACGACGTCGGTGTCGATGCGGGCGATGCGGCCTTCGGAGAGGGTCAGGCGCACGCCCTTGGCCCAGCCGTCGGCCAGCAGGGCGCTCTCGCACCAGACGACGATGTCTTTCGGCGCTTCGGGTTTCGGAGCCTCGACGGAGACGGGTTCGCTCAAGGTCTCGACGCGGATTTCCTCTGGGCTCTCCTCGGACGCCGGTTCGGGGGCTTCAAGATTCTCGGCGTCGGTCACTGGACAATCCTCGTCGCTCGCGAATATGTCTATACATATTGAACCGGGCCGCAAGGGTCGCGGTGAGGCGACTCAAAGCGGCTTCGGAGGCGTTGGCGATGCGGTGCGATCGGGTTTGGATCAAGGCCCGCCTTGCGACCCTCGCCGAAACCGCGCCCGGCCTGGGCGTCGTCGAGGACGGCGTCATCGCCGCCAAGGACGGCCGCATCCTCTATGCCGGCCCCGCCAGCGATGCCCCGGCCTTCGAGGCGGCCGAGACCACCGACTGCGAAGGCCGCTGGATCACGCCCGGCCTGATCGACCCGCACACCCACCTGATCTTCGGCGGCGACCGCGCCCACGAGTTCGAGCTGCGGCTGGCCGGCGCTAGTTACGAAGAGATCGCCCGGGCCGGCGGCGGCATCGTCTCGACCATGAAGGCCACCCGCGAGGCGAGCCAAGACCACCTGGTCGCCGCCGCCCTGCCCCGCCTGGACACCCTGATCGCCGAGGGCCTGACGACGATCGAGGTCAAGTCCGGCTATGGCCTCTCCCTCGAACACGAACTGAAGAGCCTGCGCGCCGCCCGCGCCCTGGCCAAGGCCCGGCCGGTTTCGGTCAAGACCACTTTCCTCGGCGCCCACGCCCTGCCGCCGGAATATAAGGGCGACGCCGACGGCTACATCGACCTCGTCTGTAACCAGATGATCCCCGCCGTCGCCGCAGAAGGCCTCGCCGACGCGGTGGACGGCTTCTGCGAGGGCATCGGCTTTTCGCCGGCCCAGATCCGCCGAGTGTTCGAGACCGCCCGCGCCCACGGCCTGCCCGTGAAGCTGCACGCCGAGCAGTTGTCGAACCTGCACGGCGCG
>NZ_QHJY01000404.1 GCF_003185805.1 Caulobacter sp. D5 | reverse complement strand
AGAGACCCCTCACCCGACCTCGCTCCGCGAGGCCACCCTCTCCCGCAAGGGGAGAGGGAATTACCCCATCTGCTCGGCCAACGCCCGAGCCTCGTCCTCGAACGCGCTGACCGTGTCGACGCGGCGCCAGTCGATCTCCCCCGTATCGCGCACCAGCTGGCTTTCCAGCACGGCGACGTCGGCGTCGGAGGCGTCGTTGACGCGGGCGGCGACGCGGGCGCGGAGGACTTCGGCCGGGGCTTCCAGCCAGACGCCCTGGAAGGCGACGTCGAGCTTTTTCGCGAGCGCTTCAGCGCGGGCGCGCTGCTCGGGCTTGATGAAGACCGCGTCGACCACCACCGAGCGGCCGGCCCGCAGCACCAGTTCGGCGTCGCGGAACAGCTCGTCATAGACCTTGTCGCTGACCTCGGAGGTATAGGCCTCCTTGGGCAGGCGCTGCAGGGTCGGCGCGTTCCACAGGCGCTTGCGGATCTCGTCGGTGCGCAGCACCACCGCCCCGGGGGCCGCGCCCAGGCCCGGCGCGCAGACGCGGGCGAAGGTCGACTTGCCCGAGCCCGACAGGCCGCCGGTGGCCACCAGGCTGACCGGCTTGGGCGCCAGGTGCTCGATGGCCGTGGCCAGATAGGCGCGAGCGGCCTCGTCGTCGCCGGTATAGGCCCAGACGTGGGTGCGCACGGCGGCGCGGACGCTGAGCATCAGCGGCAGGGCGGCAAGGCCCGTCCACAGCCCCTCGCCGAAGGTGCGGGCGGCCTCGTCGAGATAGGCGTTCAGCACCCGGCCGGCGGCGTCGCGCCGGCGGCGGAAGTCCAGGTCCATCAGCAGGAAGGCCAGATCGTACTGCACGTCGATGTCCGACAGGGCGTCGTTGAACTCGATGCAGTCGAAGAGGATCGGCTTGCCGTCCTCGATCAGGATGTTCCCCAGGTGCAGATCGCCGTGGCAGTGGCGGGCGAAGCCCTCGGCCGCGCGGGCGTCGAGCTGCGGGCCCAGGCGCTTGAGGGCGAGATCCGTCTCCTCGACCAGCCGCTCGACGGCTTGCCCACCCAAGCGTGAAGCCAGGCCCCGCAGCAGGTTGGCGTTGGAGGCGATGGTGTAGCCCAGGGCCGAGACGCCGCCGCCCTGCGGCCGCAGCGCGGCGCCGGCGTGGAACTGGGCGATGGTGCGGCCCAGCGATTCCTCCAGGGCGTCGTCGATGGCCCAGGGCTGGGAGGCCAGCACGGCCTCGCCGTCGAAGCGGCGCATCTCGAGCGCGTACTCGACGACCTCGCCCTGGCCGTCGATCTCGATGCCGCCGTCGGCCGACCGGGTCAGCTGGCGCACGGCGCGATAGATGTCGGGGGCGGCGGCGCGGTTGAAGGAAAGCTCGCGCTGCAGCGACCAGCGGCGCAGCTCCAGGGTCGAATAGTCGAGGAAGCCGAAATCGACCGGCCGCTTCACCTTGAAGGCGGACTCGCCCACCAGGAACACCCGAGCGCACGAGGTCTCGATCGTCTGGTCGGCCTTCGCGCCGAGCCAGGCCGCGATTTCCTGTTCGCGCGCCGCTTCCGCGTCCTTGATCACGCCGTCCAACCTCGTCTTCGCCCGCCCCGATCGGCGGCGCCGGGGCGTCCCATAGCGCAAAGTTCGCTGCAAGTCCTCGCGGACGCTTGCTACATCTACTTAGACGATAGTAGCGTTTGATAACCACAGTCTGATGTTGAGGCCACCATGCTCATCGGCTCCGGCCTGAAGCGCTCCGAGCACAAGAAGGCCGAGATCCTGGCGGCGGCGCGCGAGATCTTCCTCAAGGAAGGCTACGCCGACGCGGGCATGGAATCGGTAGCCCGCGCCGCGGGCGTCTCGACCGCCACGCTCTATGCCTACTTCCCAAGCAAGGCCGAGCTGTTCCGCACCGTCGTCGTCGACAGCGTACGGAGCATGGCCGAGCCGGTGCGCGAAAGCGCCAATGCGGTCGGCGACGCCCGCGCGCGGCTCACCGCCCTCTCCCGCGCCTACGCCACCTTCTTCGCCACGCCGGAGACGCGGGCGATGTTCCGGATGGTGACCGCCGAACGAAGGCGCTTCGAGGGGGTGGCCGACCACTTCCTGGGCGCGGCCCGCGAGTCGCTGGGCGGGGCGGCCATCCAGGTGGTCAAGGAACTGACCGCGTCCGGCGACCTCAAGGTCGACAAGCCCTCCTGGGCGGCCGGCCAGCTGATGGGCATGCTCGACCACGCCACCCTGGTGCTGGGCCTGTCGGCCGGCGACGACGTGCAGCCCGACCGGCCGGTGAACCAGATCGCCGAGGACGCCGTCGAGACCTTCCTGGCGCGCTACGCGACCAAGTAGGGTCGCCATGACGAACGACCGTCGCCGCCTTAGGCTGGCGGCGCCGACCGTCTTGGGGCGCTGGAGGGGAAGCCATGCTGACGAAGATCGCGATCGCCGGGGCTCTCGCCCTGGCCGCGCTGGCCCTGTGCGGGTTCGCCGCCCAGGACGGCTATTTCGGCGAACCGGACGGCCGCAACTACGGCGATCCGCAGTTCGCCAAGAGCCAGGCCCTGTGCCGGGCCGTGCGCGACCGCGCCCCGCCGCCACAGGACGTTCCCGACGCGGCGACCGCCCAGGCGCTGAAGGGCTGCTCGTCCGAGGCGCTGTACTATGGGATCGGCATGACGCCAGACCCGGTCAAGGCCCGCCAGTGCGCGATCCTGGAAATGAAGACCGGCGAAAAGCAGTACGAGCCGTTCGCCGGCGCCGGCATGCTGATGACCATCTACGCCAACGGTCGGGGCGCGAAGAAGAACCTGGACTTGGCCCTGCACATGGCCTGCGCCGTCTGGGGCGCGCCGGTCGACAATGACAACCTGGTGCAGGCGCTGGACGTCCGTCGCCGGGGCGGACCAGCGGACGAGCCCTTCGATTACTGCCGCGACGTGGTTCCCGGCTCGTCCAACGTCTCCGCTCCCGTCTGCCTGGCGCACGAGGCGCAGCCGGTGCGCGCCGCGAAGCTGGCGGTGCTGACGCGGGGCTTCTCGCCGGCGGCCCGCAAGGCCTACGCGGCGCTGAACGCGGCCGAGGCGCGGTTCGTCGAGGTGCGGCAGGCCAACGAGGCCCCGCCCGGCGCCATGAACCGGGGCGTTCCGCTGCGGATCTCGGAAGACATCCGCGACGTCCATGTCGAGCAGTTGGAACAGCTGTCGGGCGCGGCCCGCGTCACCGGCTTGGGCGAGCATCGCGAATACGACAGCAGTCTCAACCGCGTGTACGCCGTGGCCATGGGCGAGCTTCCGCCCCGGGGGCCGGGACAGCTCGGCGAGATCACCCGCGAGGGCGTGCGCGAGACCGAGCGGGCCTGGATCGCCTATCGCGACGCCTGGCTGGCCTTCGCCCCGCTTGCCTGGCCCAAGGCCTCGACCGAGGCGCTGGCCGCGCGGCTGACGCGCGATCGCGTCGGCCAGTTGGCCTGCATCCTGGCCGACCACGACATCGACCCGAACTACGCCGAGCGCTGCTCGGGATACTGAGGCTCAGCTCAGGGGAACAGCCGCCTGGTCGTCCAGGCGCCGTCGACGCGGTCGTAGACCAGGCGCTCGTGCAGGCGGAACGGACGGTCACGCCAGAACTCGATGACCTGCGGTACGATGCGGAAGCCCGACCAATGCGACGGGCGCGGCACCTTGCCGATCAGGCCGAGCTTGAGGCCCATCTCGGCCACGCGGCGCTCCAGGGCCAGGCGGTCGGGCAGCGGCCGCGACTGGTCGCTGGCCCAGGCGCCCAGCTGGCTGTGGCGGGCGCGGCTGGCGAAATAGGCGTCGGCTTCGGCCTCGCTGACCCGCTCGACGGTCCCGCGCACCCGCACCTGGCGGCGCAGCGACTTCCAGTGGAACAGCAGGGCGGCCTTGGGATTGGCGGCCAGCTCCACGCCCTTGGCGCTTTCCAGGTTGGTGTAGAAGACGAACCCTCTGGAATCGACCTCCTTCAGCAGCACCATGCGCGAGTCGGGCATGCCTTCGGCGTCGACCGTCGAGACGGTCATGGCGTTGGGATCGTTGGGCTCGGACTTGCCGGCCTCGGCCAGCCACTCGCCGAACAGGTGGATCGGATCGCCCTCCGGCAGCAGCGGCGGGGGGGTCGCGTTGGTCACCTGAGAGACGTAGTCGTCCTCGCTGGGCGAGGCGGGGATCAGCGGCGCGTCGGTCATGACCTCGATATAGGCCCCCGCGCGGCGGGGGACCATGCTTGACCGACACTTACGCGCCCCTCAGTTTCGCCGCATGACGCTAGCAACCCGCGCCCGCCTCGCCTGGATCCCGTTCATGCTCTGGATGACGATCAGCGCCTTCTGGCTCGTCGACAGGCTGCGGACAAGGCCGCCGGAGGGTCTGCTCGACTGGTTGAGCTGCATCCTGATCTATGGCGGCGCCTTCGTTGCCGGCGTGGTCGCGGCGATGCAGGAGGTCAAGCGCTGGGCGCTGAGGGCGCGGACCGAGGGCCCCTCCACCCATGTGCCCATCACCTGGCACAAGCGCAGCGGTTCCTGGCTGGTCATCGGCATGGTCACCGTGATGGTCGTGATGTTCGGAAGCCTGGCGCTGATCGCCGCACGGAGCTGACCGAAAGTCTTAACTTAACCCCGCGTTGACCAAGTCCGCGCGAGGGTCGCGGCATGACCGCCGCCTCGGCCCCTTCCCTGTCCCTTTCCGCCGCCCGCGCCATTCTGGGCGTCGCGCCCGGCGCCGACGAGCGCGAGCTGCGCGCAGCCTATCGCGAGGCGGCCAAGCGCGCCCACCCGGACCGTCCGGGCGGCGACGCGGTCCTGTTCCGCGACGTGCTGGCGGCCTATCGCATGCTGCAGGGCGTGGATGCGCCCGCGCCCATGGGCTTTCCGCCCGCCACCGTCGAGACCCCGGCCATGCCGAGCCAGGCCTGCCTGGACATCGACGCGGCCTTCGCCTTTTCCGGCGGCGCGCTGGAGGCCCGGATCGGCGATCGCCGCCTGCGCCTGACCCTGCCCGCGGGCCTTCGCCAGCGCGACACCGTACGCGTCGGCGACACCCTGCTGACCGTGCGCATCAAGGCCGATCCCGCCGCCCTGGTGCGCAGCCACGACCTGTGGCTGACCGTACAGCTGGACGCCCAGGTGCTGGCCGAGGGCGGCCGCGTGGAGCTGGACACGATCATCGGCCCGCGCACCGTGTGGATCTCGACCAAGGCCGCCGAGCGGGGCCTGGTGCGTCTCAACGGCCAGGGCCTGCCCGCGCGCGGCGCCCATCCGGCCGGCGACCTCTTCCTGCGCCTGGAGCGCACCGGAACCGTCCACGAAAGCGCCGCCCGCTCGCAGCTGAAGCGCTTCGCCGCCGCCTGGGCGGCCTAAGCCCTCACTTCAGGTCCATGCCCGGCGTCCAGCCGCTGGCGGCCAGGAAGGCGTGGGCGTCCGAGACCGTGAGGATCTCGCGCAGCGCCGCCTGCTTGTCCGGGGCCTTGTCGTAATAGGCCTTGGCGATGCGGTAGCCGACCCAGTAGCCGAGGTCGGCGGGCTTCTCGAGCGTGGAATTGTAGAACCAGGCCGACAGGTCGGTCTTGTCGAGATCGGCGGCGAAAGCGGTCTCGATCTCGCGCTCGCGGCCCTTGGTCAGCGGCCCGAAATAGACATAGGCCGGGCGGCCCAGCAGCAGCTGGGTGACGAACTCGGCCCCGCCCTCGACGAGGGCGCTTTCCAGGACGGTCGGCTGCTGCTTCTCGGTCAGCAGCGGGTTCTGCTGGGCGTGGGCGTATTCGTGGATCAGCACGCCGACGAAGCGGCTCTCCGGATCGGGATCGATGAAGTCCACCGTGCACAGCGCCTCCAGCCCCACCTGCACGCCGGTGACCGGGCTGCCGATGGCGATCGGCTTGCCGCGCCCGACGGCGAGCGTCACCGAGGGAACGCGCGCTTGCGGATAAAGGACCGCGAACCTGGCCAGGGCCGTATCGACCCGGCCCTTCACCCGCGGCAGGGTCGCGGCGCAGTCGCGGGCGCGGCTGTAGAGTTCGGGCCGGGCGGCGATGGTCTCGGCCAGGCGGGTCGCGGTCGTGCGGCGGGCCTCGAAGAAGGTGCGCAGACCCGGCGAGCCGGCGTCGATATAGCGGCTCTGCAGCTGCTCGGCGCTGGGATGGCCGCCGGTCTGGTCATAGAGGCGGTAGAAGAGATCGACGTCGGCGGTGTCGAGCGTCGCCCTCCCCGTTTGCGCCAAGGCGGGGCCGGCCAGCGCGACGGCGGCCGCCAGGCCCGCCTTCAGAAACCAGGATCTCATGTCCCCTCCCCGTCATTCGACGAGGGCGAGGCTGACCCGCGCCGGCGGCCAAAAGCAAGCGCACGAAAAAATCGACGGCGTCGCTCTTGTTTTTATATCGCGCGCGATTAAATCGTACTCACCAATTCAATCGCAGGAGCGAACCCGATGAGCACTCTCTACCAAACCCGCGCCACGGCCACCGGCGGCCGCGAAGGCGGCGTCCGCAGCGCCGACGGCCTGCTGGACGTGCGCCTGGCCATGCCCAAGGCCCTGGGCGGCAAGGAGGACGGCACCAATCCCGAGCAGCTGTTCGCGGCCGGCTACGCCGCCTGCTTCCAGAGCGCCATGGCCTTCGTGGCCCGCCAGCAGAAGATCCCGCTGACCGGCTCGACCGTCACCGGCGTCGTCGGCCTCGCCGCCCAGGAAGTCGGCTTCAAGCTCGAGGTCGCCCTGGAAGTCGAGACCCAAGGGCTTTCGCAGGAAGCGGCCGAAGCCCTGGTTGCCACGGCGCACCAGGTCTGCCCCTATTCCAACGCCACCCGCGGCAACATCGACGTCGCCCTCAGCGTAAAGGCCGCATGAGTTCGGAAGCCGAAATATCCAAGCATGACGCGGTCGAGGTCTTGCGCCTCGATCGCCAGCTCTGCTTCGCGCTCTACAGCGCCGCCAACCGGGTGACGCGCCTCTACCGGCCGCTGCTCGACGCGCTGGGCATCACCTATCCGCAGTACCTGGCCCTGCTGGTGCTGTGGGAGAAGAGCCCGCGCACGGTCGGCGAGGTGGGCGAGGCGCTGGACCTGGAGTCCAGCACCCTCACCCCCCTGCTCAAGCGCCTGGAGACCGCCGGCCTGATCGCCCGCGGCCGCGACCCGCAGGACGAACGGCGGGTGATCGTCTCGCTGACCGACGCGGGCGACGCCATGCGCGACAAGGCGCTGGAGGTGGCCGAGCAGTTCTTCTGCAAGCTCGACACCCCGCTGCCGGAGCTGATCGAACTGCGCGAGCGGCTGAAGCGGCTGGCGGTTTAGGGTCGCGTGAACTCCCTTCCCCCTTGATGGGGGAAGGGTCGGGGATGGGGGTGACCTGCTGGGTTGGCGGCCGTGCGCGGCTTCAAGCGCTGCAGCCACCCCCACCCCTGCCCCTCCCCCATCAAGGGGGAGGGAACCCGTTATCCTGATGGGTAGGGAATGATGGAAATGCGGCCTCCAACCCGCTAAACCCGCGCCCATGCTGCGTCTTTCCGAACTGAAGCTGCCCCTGGACCATCCGCCGGAGGCCATGGCTCCGGCCATTTGCGCGCGCCTGGGGATCGATCCGGCCGACCTGCTGGAGGTCAAGCTCTGGCGGCGGGCCCACGACGCGCGCAAGAAGTCGGCGATCCTGATGATCTACACGGTGGACGTCGCCCTGCGCGACGAGGCCGCCGTGCTGGCGCGCTTCGCCGCCGACCACCAGGTGCGGCCGACGCCCGACACCGACTATCGATTCCCCGTCCGCGCGCCGGAGGGCTTCGACGGCCCGCGTCCGGTGGTGATCGGGGCCGGTCCCTGCGGTCTGTTCGCCGGGCTGATCCTGGCCCAGATGGGCTTCAAGCCGATCATCCTCGACCGCGGCAAGGTGGTGCGCGAGCGCACCAAGGACACCTGGGCCCTGTGGCGCAAGAGCGAGCTGAACCCGGAGTCCAACGTCCAGTTCGGCGAAGGCGGCGCTGGCACCTTCTCGGACGGCAAGCTCTACAGCCAGATCAAGGATCCGCGCTTCCTGGGCCGCAAGGTGCTTGAGGAGTTCGTCGCCGCCGGCGCGCCCGAAGAGATCCTGACCGAGGCCCACCCGCACATCGGCACCTTCCGCCTGGTGCACATGGTCGAGAACATCCGCGCCCTGATCGAGAGCCTGGGCGGCGAATACCGCTGGCAGCATCGGGTCGAGGATTTCGACATCGAGACCGCCGAAGACGGTGCCCGCAGGCTGAAGGGCCTGCGCCTGTCGACCGGGGAGTATCTGGAGACCGAGCACGTGGTGCTGGCCGTGGGCCACAGCGCCCGCGACACCTTCGAGGTCCTGCATGACCGCGGCGTCCACATCGAGGCCAAGCCGTTCTCGATCGGCGTGCGCATCGAGCACCCACAGTCGTGGATGGACAAGGCGCGGTTCGGGGCCTGCGCCGGCCATCCGGACCTGGGCGCGGCCGACTACAGCCTGTCGCACCACTGCTCCAACGGCCGCACGGTCTACAGTTTCTGCATGTGCCCCGGCGGTACGGTGGTGGCGGCGACCTCGGAGCCGAACCGGGTCGTGACCAACGGCATGAGCCAGTATTCGCGCAACGAGCGCAACGCCAACTCCGGCTTCGTGGTGGCCATCGATCCCGAGCGCGACTATCCGGGCCATCCGCTGGCCGGCGTCGAGTTCCAGCGCAAGTGGGAGTCCCTGGCCTTCACCGCCGGCGGCGGCGACTACAAGGCCCCGGCCCAGAAGGTCGGCGACTTCCTGGCCGGCCGGGCTTCGGAAGCGCTGGGCGAGGTCTCTCCGTCCTACAAGCCGGGGATCAAGATGACGGACCTCGCCGAATGCCTGCCGCCGTTCGTGCTGGAGGCCATGCGCGAGGCCCTGCCCGTCTTCGGCCGCCAGATCGCCGGCTACGATCATCCGGACGTGCTGATGACCGGGGTCGAAACCCGCACCTCCTCGCCGATCCGCATCACGCGCGGCAAGGACGGCCAGAGCCTCAACACCGCCGGCCTGTTCCCGGCCGGCGAAGGCGCGGGCTATGCCGGGGGCATCCTCTCGGCCGGCGTGGACGGCATCAAGATCGCCGAGGCGGTGGCGGCGGCGTATGTGGCCAAGGGCTGGGCGAAGGGGGCTTAAAGTAACCCTCTCTCTTTGAGAGAGGGAGGGGCCCGCCGCGAAGCGGTGGGAGGGTGAGAGGTTTC
>NZ_QHJY01000403.1 GCF_003185805.1 Caulobacter sp. D5 | reverse complement strand
GGCGGCTCAGGCCCCCCCGTCGCCGAAGGCCGCTCCGGCCGATCGCTCGCCCCTGGCCCAGGCCGTCGAGGCCGCCGGCCCGCAGACCGCGCCGCCGGCCGATCCGTCGACGATCGCGCCCTCCCTCGTGCGGGTGCAGGTGCTGCTCGACCGGGCCCGCTTTTCGCCTGGGTCCATCGACGGGGTGACCGGCACGAATCTGAAGCTGGCCATCGAGGCCTTCCAGCAGGCGCAGGGCCTCACGGTCGACGGCGAGGTGACGCCCGACCTGTGGAAGGCGCTGATCGAGGCCGACGGCGGCCAGGTGCTGACCGACTACGTGATCACCCAGGAGGACGCCGACGGGCCGTACGCCAAGACGATCCCCAAGGACGACTACGAGGGGATGGCCAGGCTGCCGGCGCTTTCCTACACCAGCCCGCTGGAGGCCCTGGCCGAGCGCTTCCACATGGACGAGGCGCTGCTGCAGGCCCTCAATCCCGGGGCCGACTTCGGCAAGGCGGGGACCCGCATCGCCGTGGCGGCGCTGGGGCCGAGCGAGCTGCCGGCCAAGGTGACGCGGATCGACATCGACAAGGGCGTCGGCCAGGTGCGAGCCTATGACGGTCAGGACAACCTCCTGGCGGTCTATCCGGCCACGGTGGGCAGCACCGAGCGCCCGGCCCCCAGCGGCGAGTGGGCGGTGCGCACCGTCGCGCCGCGCCCGACCTACACCTACGATCCCTCGCGCCTGACCTTCGGCAAGCCCAAGGGCAAGCTGACCATCAAGGCCGGGCCGAACAATCCGGTCGGCTCGACCTGGATCGACCTGACCAAGGACACCTACGGCATCCACGGCACGCCCGATCCGAAACTGGTCAACAAGCGCGCCTCGCACGGCTGCGTGCGCCTGACCAACTGGGACGCGCAGCAACTGGGGGCGTCGGTGGAGAAGGGGGCCAAGGTGCGGTTCCTGGGCGAGGAGGCGAGGGGGGAGTAGGGGGCTTGAGCATGCCTTCTCCCCTTGCGGGAGAAGGTGGCGGCCGGAGGCCGTCGGATGAGGGGTTTCTCAGGCATCGGACACCTCACCCGGCCTGACCGCTGCACGCGGTGTTGGGTTCTGAGAGACCCCTCACCCGACCTCCTTCGGGAGGCCACCCTCTCCCGCAAGGGGAGAGGGAACGGGTGGGCAATCCCGCGCTTTCGCTGCGAGTTGGTGAAGGAGAGCGGAGCGCCGGGGCGACGCCCGGAGATGTGTAGACAGATACCGTTTCGACGAAGCCGTGCGCTCCGCGCGGTCGTTTGGCTGCCGGCTTCCCGGGCGGCGGCGCTCTTAACGCC
>NZ_QHJY01000402.1 GCF_003185805.1 Caulobacter sp. D5 | reverse complement strand
CGGTCGACAGGGTGACGCCGGCCGGCAGGGCGCCGCTGGTCACCGCGTAGCTGTAGGGCGTGGTGCCCCCGCTGGCGGTGATCGAGGCGCTGTAGGCCGAAGCGACCGCGCCGTTGGCGAGCGAGGTCGGCGACAGCGTGATCGTCGGCGAGGCGACGGTGATGCTGTAGGCGGCCGCGCCCGTATAGGGACCCGAACCCGTGCTGGAGTCGGTGGCGGTGATCGTGAAGTTGTAGGCGCCGCCACCCGTCGGCGAGCCGCTGATGGCGCCGCCGGTCGACAGGGTGAGACCGGGCGGCAGGCTGCCGGCGGTCACCTGGAAGGTGTAGGCCGACGTGCCGCCGCTGGCGGTGATCGTGTCGCTGTAGGCGGTGGCGATGAGGCCGCCGGCCAGGGCGCCCGAAGCGGGCGACAGCGTGATCGACGGGGCGCCGATGACCAGGGTGTAGGCCTGCGTGCCGCTATACGTGCCGCCCGCGGTCGCGTCCGTCGCCTTGATGGTGATCGGGAACGACCCGCCTTCCGTCGGCGTGCCCGAGAGCACCCCGCCGGTCGTCAGGGTCAGGCCGGCGGGCAGAGTCCCGCTGTCGAGAGAGAAGACATAGGGAGTCGTGCCGCCGCTGGCGGTGATCGTCTGGCTGTAGGCGGCGGCCACGGCGCCGGCCGGCAGGGTCGAGGGCGACACGACGATCGTCGGAGCGCTCACCGTGATGCTGTAGCTGGCCGAGCCCGTGTAGTTGTTGCCGCTGCTGTCGGTGGCGGTGACCGTGAAGTTGTAGGTCCCCGTCGACGTCGGCGTGCCCGAAGCCAAGCCGTTGGTGCTCAGCGACAGGCCCGGAGGCAGGGCGCCGGCGGTGACGGCGAAGGTCGTCGGCGTGACGCCGCCCGTGCTGGTGAAGGTCTGGCTGTAGCTGACGCCGGCCTGGCCGCCCGGCAGGGCGCCCGAGGCGGGCGACAGGGTGATGGTCGGCGCGGCGATGGTCAGGTTGGCCGAGGCCGTGCTGGTGTAGCTGCCGTTGCCGCCCGAGCTGTCGGTGACGGTGACCACGACCGTGGCGGTGGTCGCCGTGGTCGGGGTGCCGCTGATGACGCCCGAGCTGTCCATGGTCAGGCCGGCGGGCAGGCCCGTGGCCGAGAAGTTGTTGTAGGGCGGATTACCGCCGCTGATGGTCACGACCGAGGAGCCGCTGTTGTAGACGGCGCCGACCGTGCCCGTGGAGGCCGGCAGGGTGACCGAGAACACCGGGTCGTCCACCGTCACGAAGACCTGGCCGACGTTCGACGTGCCGCCGGCGTTGGTGGCGACGTAGTTGAAGGTGTCGGTGCCGCGGAAGCCGACCGGCGGGGTGTAGCTCATCAGGCCCGCGCTATCGACGCTGACCGTAGCGCCGTAGGACGAGGCGCCGACCTGGTAGCCGGTCGGGCTTTCGGTGGCGTGCGGAGCCGCGCTGAAGGTCGTCGCCGTGGCCGAACCGCTGTTGTAGGTCAGGCCGTTGATGCTGAAGGACGAGACCACCGGCGCCGGCGGCAGGCTGACCGTCAGGGTCGCCGTGGTGTTGGCGTTGTACGGACCCGCGCCCAGCGAGCTGTCGGTGACGTTGACGGTGACCGTGAAGACCCCGTTGACCGCCGGCGTGCCGCTGATGACGCCGCCGCCGGCGTCGGTCAGACCCGAGGGCAGACCGCTGATGCTGTTGACGGTGTAGCTGGCCCGGCCGCCCGAGAAGGTCACGGCGGCGGCGCCCGAATTGTAGACGCGTTCGACCGTGGCCGTGCTGGCCGGCAGGGTGACCGTGATGGTCGGATTGCCGATGGTCACGGTGACCGTGGCCGGCGCCGAGGTGCCGCCGACGTTGGACGCCGTGTAGGTGAAGCTGTCGTTGGCGTTACGGTAGCCGACGGGGGGCGTGTAGGTCGCGATCCCGCTGCTGTTGACGCTGACCGAGCCGCCTTGAGCGGTCGTGGCCGAGCCCACGGCGTAGCTGGTCGGCGTGCCGCCGCCCGTGATGTAGAGCGACAGGTCGATGTTGGTCGTCGCGTTCGAGCCGTCGTTATAGGGGATGATCGAGCCGTAGGTCTGCGAGCTGCCGACCGGCGGCGCGACATAGGTGTACTGGTCGGAGGCGCTGGTGGCGCTGGTGCCGCCAGGCGTCGTGACGGTGATGTCGTAGGTGCCCGCCGAA
>NZ_QHJY01000401.1 GCF_003185805.1 Caulobacter sp. D5 | reverse complement strand
GGTCTCCGGGCTCCGCCCGGCCGCTCCGCGCCTCCCCACCAACTTTCGTGAGTTTTCACGAGAGCATGCGAACCCATGCCCCAAGACCCCCCCCCTTCAGGGGGAGGGTCTGTACGTCCGCTTCCGCCGCACCGGCGTGCAATGGATCGAATCCCCCAAACCGGCTAGGCTCGTCCCATGCCCCAACACGCTGATTTCAGGCTGGTTTAGCCCATGGCCGACGGTCACGCCGTTCCCGTCGCCGCCGACGCCGACACCGCCTTCCTGGGCGTGACGCGCTCGCTGTCCGGCCGCGCCTGGCGCGAGCGCGCCGCCGATCCCGTGATCGTCCGCGACCTCTCCCGCCTGCACGGCCTGTCCGAGCCCCTGGCCCGCGCCCTGGCCGCGCGGGGGATCGACCAGGGCAGCGCCCGCGACTACCTGCAGCCGACCCTGAAGTCGCTGTTCCCCGACCCGTCCAGCTTCACCGACATGGATCGGGCCGCCGAGATCCTGATCGACGCCCTGGTGCAGGGCCGGCCGACCATGGTGTTCGCCGACTACGACGTCGACGGCGCCACCAGCGCCGCCCAGCTGGTGCGCTGGTTCCGGCACATGGGCGTCGAGCTGCCGATCTATATTCCCGACCGCCTGAAGGAGGGTTATGGGCCGAGCCCTGCCGCCTTCAAGACCATCCGCGAGTCGGGCGCCGAGCTGGTCGTCACCCTCGACTGCGGGGCCGCCGCCTACGACGCCATCGCCAGCGCCGCCACGATCGGCCTCGAGGTCGTGGTCATCGACCACCACCTGATGCGCGAGGATCCGCCGGCCGCGGCCGCCGTGGTCAATCCCAACCGTCCGGGCTGCCAGAGCGGGCAGGGCGTGCTGGCCGCCGCCGGCGTCACCTTCATCCTGCTGGTCGCCCTCAACCGCGAGGCCCGCAAGCGCGGCCTGTTCAATGAGGACCGGCCCGAGCCCGACCTGCGCCAGTGGCTCGACCTGACCGCCCTGGGCGAGGTCTGCGACGTCACCCAGCTGGTCGGCTTCAACCGCTCGCTGACGGCCACCGGCCTGCGGGTGATGTCCAACTGGGCCAATCCGGGCCTCAAGGCCCTGCTGGAGGTGGCCAAGGGGCAGGGGGCGGCCAGCGTCTTCCACGCCGGCTTCATCCTGGGGCCGCGGATCAACGCCGGCGGCCGCATCGGCCGCTCCGACCTCGGCGCGCGCCTGCTGTCGACCGACGATCCGCTGGAGGCCCAGGCCCTGGCCGAAGAGCTCGACGCGCTCAACACCGAGCGCAAGGCCGTCGAGGCGGCCGTGGTCGAGGAGGCCGCGGCGATTCTCGAGCGCGGCAGCAACTTCAATCCCGACGCCCCCGTCATCGTCGTGGCCGGCGAGGACTGGCACCCCGGCGTGGTCGGCATCGTCGCCAGCCGCCTGCGCGAGCGCTACCGCAAGCCGACCATCGTCATCGGCGTCGACCGGGCGGCGGGGGTGGCCAAGGGCTCGGGCCGCTCGCAGCCGGGGGTGAACCTCGGCCGGGCCGTGCAGGCCGCCTTCGAGGCCGGCATCCTGATGGCCGGGGGCGGGCACGCCATGGCGGCGGGCCTGACCGTGCGTCCCGATTCGATTCCCGAACTGCGCGCCTTCCTGGAAGAGGCCCTGGCCGGCGAAATGGCCGAAGTCGGGCCCGAGGCGGTCGAGATCGACGCCCTGGTGCAGCCCCGCGCCGCCAATCGCGCCCTCTGGACCGAGTTCCAGCAGATGGCCCCGTTCGGTCCCGGCAATGTCGAGCCGCTGTTCGCCCTCACCGGCGTGCGCCCCGAGCGGGTCATGGCTTTGCGCGGCGGCCACGTGCGAGTCGACCTCGTCGGCCCCTCCGGCGACCGCATCAAGGCGGTCTCCTGGCGCTCGGCCGAGACCGATCTTGGCCGTCGGCTGCTGGCCGGGGGCGGGGCGCTGCACGTCGTGGGCCGCCTGAAACCCGACGATTACATGGGCCGGGAAGGGGTCCAGCTGGAGATCGAGGACGCCGCCGATCCCCGCATGTGGACGGAATAAAAAAAACGCATCTGACCGCTTGCGCTCTCCGGGGAGCCTTTGTATATCCCCGGCTCCTCGCGGCGAGATGGTCCCTTCGTCTATCGGTTAGGACGCCAGATTTTCATTCTGGAGAGAGGGGTTCGACT
>NZ_QHJY01000400.1 GCF_003185805.1 Caulobacter sp. D5 | reverse complement strand
CCTACCCACTCACCCTCCCACGCCTACGGCGCGGGCCCCTCCCTCTCTCCATGAGAGAGGATTTCCCTAGAGGGTTTCCCTAAAGAAGGCGAGCCCTGCACGCCGGGGTTGACAGACCCTTTTGCTCAAAGTTAGCATAACCCATGTCGCCGGATAGACTGGCGGCGGACATCGGCGTGAGGGAGTCTCATGCGCTTCAACTATCTCGTCCTGATCGGACGCTTCCAGCCGTTCCACAACGGCCACGCCAGCGTGCTGAAACATGCGCTGCGGCTGGCGGAGAAGGTGATCGTGCTGACCGGGAGCGCGGGTCAGCCGCGCACCATCCGCAACCCCTTCAACGCCGGCGAACGGGCCGTGATGATCCGCGCCGCGGCCGGCGACGACGCGGCCCGGCTGATCTTGGCGCCGCTGCGCGACCGCCTCTATGGCGACACCCTGTGGGTGGGCGACGTGCAGCGCATCGTCGCCGAGGCCGTGGCCAGGGACGGCGCGGATGAGGGCGCAACCATCGGCCTGATCGGCCGCAACAAGGACGACGCCACCGCGACCTACCTGGCCGCCTTTCCGCAGTGGGAGCTGGTCGACGTGCGGCACGCCGACGTGCTGTCGGCCACCGAGCTGCGCGACTGGCTGTTCGCCGGCGAGGCGGGCGGCCTGCGCCTCGTGGAGGCCAATGTGCCCGGGCCGGTGTTCGAGATGCTGGGCGCCTTCCGCGACGGCTCGCCCGCCTACGCCCAGCTGGCCCGCGAGCACGCCTTCATCAAGACCTATCGCCAGGCCTGGGCCGCCGCGCCCTATCCGCCGACCTTCGTCACCGCCGACGCGGTGGTCGTGCATTCCGGCCACGTGCTGCTGGTGCGCCGCCGGGCCGAGCCGGGGCGGGGGCTGTGGGCCCTGCCGGGCGGCTTCGTGAACCAGGGCGAGACGGTGCAGGCCGCCGCGATCCGCGAGCTGCACGAGGAGACGCGCCTGAAGATCCCGCCGGCGGTGCTGCGCGGCTCGATCAGGGCCGCGCGGGTGTTCGACCACCCCGACCGCTCGCTGCGCGGACGCACGATCACCCACGCCTTCCACTTCGACTTCCCCGCCGGTCCGCTGCCGCGCGTGAAGGGCTCCGACGACGCCGAGCAGGCGCGCTGGGTTCCCGTCAGCGAGGCGCTGCTGATGGAGGAGCAGTTCTTCGAGGACCACTTCCACATCCTCGAACACTTCGTCGGCGCCGCCTGACGAGGCTTTCAAACCATACCCGCCTTGAGAGACGAGACGGTCACCCCGCGCGAAGGAGCTTCCGCGATGTTCGACAACCTGATCCTCGACACCGACAGCTACAAGGCCAGCCACTGGCTGCAATATCCGCCCGGGACCACGGGCGCCTTCTCCTATGTGGAGAGCCGGGGCGGGCGCTACGACCGCACGGTCTTCTTCGGCCTGCAGGCGATCCTGAAGACGGCGCTGGCCAGGCCGGTGACCCACGCCATGGTCGACGAGGCCGCCGAGCTGCTGGCGGCGCATGGCGAGCCGTTCAACGAGGCCGGCTGGCGGCGGATCGTCGACGTGCATGGCGGCCGCCTGCCGGTGCGCATCCGCGCCGTGCCGGAGGGCGCGGTGGTGCCGACGCACCAGGCGCTGATGACCATCGAGAACACCGACCCGGAGTGCTTTTGGCTGCCGTCGTACCTGGAGACCCTGCTGCTGCGGGTCTGGTATCCGGTGACCGTCGCCACCACCAGCTGGGGCGTCAAGCAGACGATCCGGGCGGCGCTGGAGAAGACCAGCGACGATCCGGCCGGCCAGCTGCCGTTCAAGCTGCACGACTTCGGGGCGCGGGGCGTCTCCAGCCGGGAGAGCGCCGCGATCGGGGGCCTGGCGCACCTAGTCAACTTCCTGGGCAGCGACACCCTGGCGGCGGTGCAGGCCGGGCGCGCCTGGTATGGCGAGCCCATGGCCGCCTTCTCGATCCCGGCCGCCGAGCACAGCACGATCACCAGCTGGGGCCGCGACCGCGAGGCCGACGCCTATCGCAACATGCTCAATAGCTTCGGCAGGCCCGGGGCCCTGTTCTCGGTGGTGTCCGACAGCTACGACCTGTTCGACGCCGTCAGCCGCATCTGGGGCCAGGAGCTGCGGGACGAAGTGATCGCCAGCGGCGCGACCCTGGTGGTGCGGCCCGACTCCGGTGATCCCGTCAGCATCGTCGCCGAGACCCTGAAGCGTCTCGACGAGGCCTTCGGCAGCACGGTCAACGCCAAGGGCTACAAGGTGCTGAACCACGTGCGGGTGATCCAGGGCGACGGGGTCAACCCGGTCAGCATCGCGGCCATCCTGGAGCGGGTGATCGCCGACGGCTTCAGCGCCGACAACATCGCCTTCGGCATGGGCGGCGGCTTGCTGCAGCAGCTCGACCGCGACACCCAGCGCTTCGCCCTGAAGTGCTCGGCCGCCAAGGTCGACGGGGTGTGGATCGACGTCAGCAAGAACCCCATCACCGACCCGGGCAAGCGCTCCAAGGCCGGGCGGCTGATGCTGCAACGGAACGACGCCGGCGAGTACCGGACGGTGGCCGTCGGCGAGGACGAGGCGGTGGAAGCCGGCTGGACCGACGCCATGGTCACGGTCTGGGAGGACGGCGCGCTGCTGGTGGACCACACGCTGGCCGACGTGCGGGCGCGGAGCGAGCAGGGGTGACAGTTCCTATCCCGCAAAATCCCCGCGAAAGCGGGGACCCAGGTGTTTTATCGTCGAGCATCCGGGGCTTCAGAAAAAGCCTGGGCCCCCGCTTTCGCGGGGGTTTTACGGTGGAGGGGCTAGGTCAGTAGGGGGCAAGCCTACGACCGATAATCCCCGTTGATCGCCACGTACTGCTTGGTCAGGTCGCAGGTCCAGACGGTGGAGGATCCCTTGCCGACGCCGACCTCGACGGTGACCTCGAGTTCCTGGTGCTTCATGTAGGCGCTCATGGCCGCCTCGTCGTATTCGGCCGAGACCAGGCCGTCGCGGGCGGCGAAGAGGTCGCCGAACTTGACGCTGATCTTCTCGCGGTTGACCGGCTCGTCGGCGCGGCCGACGGCCATGACGATGCGGCCCCAGTTGGCGTCCTCGCCGGCGAAGGCGGTCTTGACCAGCGGGCTCTCGGCGATGGTGCGGGCGATCTTGCGGGCCGACAGCGGGCTCTCGGCGCCGTTGACGGTGATCTTGACGAACTTGGTGGCGCCCTCGCCGTCGCGGACCAGCTGCAGGGCCAGATCCAGCAGCACGCCTTCCAGCTTTTCGCGGAAGTCGGCCAGGCGCTTGTCGCCGGGGCGGCTGATCTTGGGCGCGCCCGACTGGCCGGTGGCGAAGAGCAAGAGCGTGTCGTTGGTCGAGCGGTCGCCGTCCACCGTCACGCAGTTGAAGGTGGTGCGGGTGTAGAGAGACACCAGGGTTTGCAGGGCGGCCGGGGCGATGGCCGCGTCGGTGGCGACGAAGGCCAGCATGGTCGCCATGTCCGGCGCGATCATGCCCGAGCCCTTGGCGATGCCGGCGATCTTGACCTCGTGGCCGTCGATCACGGCGGTCGCGTAGGCGCCCTTCGGGAAGGTGTCGGTGGTCATGATCGCCGAGGCGGCGGCGGCCCAGCCGTCCGGCGTCAGGCGGGTTTCCACCTCGCGCAGGTTGGAGGTGATCTTGCTGTCGTCGAGGATCACGCCGATGACGCCGGTCGAGGCCATCATCACGTCTCGCTGGCGGCAGTCGAAGCGCTTGCCCACGGCCGTGGCCACGCGGCGCACGGCGTCGGCGCCGGGCTTGCCGGTGAAGCTGTTGGCGCAGCCGGCGTTGACCACGAGAGCGCGCACGTCGGCGCCGCCGCTGGCGGCCAGCTGGCGCTTGCACCAGTCGACCGGAGCCGAACCGACGCCGTGGCGGGTGAAGACGCCGGCGCCCGAGGTGCCCTCGGCGAAGCGCATCAGCAGCAGGTCGGGGCGCTCGTGCTTGTAGAAGCCGGCGCGGCCGGTGGCGATCTCGACCCCGGCGATCGGCGGGATGGTCGGGAACGGCACGACCAGCGGCGAGACGGCCAGGCCCGGCT
>NZ_QHJY01000399.1 GCF_003185805.1 Caulobacter sp. D5 | reverse complement strand
CCTTCACGTTTTCCGTGCCGGCGTCGACCAGGATGGCTTCGATCACGCCCTCATCGACGGCTTCGACTTCCATGGTCGCCTTGTCGGTCTCGATCTCGGCGATGACGTCGCCGGCCTTGACGGTGTCGCCGACCTTGACGTGCCACTTGGCGAGGGTGCCCTCTTCCATGGTGGGCGACAGGGCGGGCATCAGGATGTCGATCGACATTTGAGCTCTTTCCTCAAGCGTTCGGAACGATGTCGGCCCCGATGGTGTGCCGGGCCGTCGTCCTCGATACCCCGCCCAGGGGCGGGATGAATTCGTTGACCGAGACGATGCGGCCCCCGCCCGTCAGGAGCGGGGGCCGCGCCGGTCTCAGCGGTAGCAGACCGCCTTGGCCGCCTTGACGATCTTGTCGACCGACGGCAGCGACAGGGCTTCCAGGTTGGCCGCATACGGCAGCGGCACGTCTTCCTGGTGGACCCGCAGCGGCGGGGCGTCCAGGTAGTCGAAGCCGAACTCCGTGATGCGGGCGACGATCTCGGCGCCGACGCCCATCGGGCCCCAGCCTTCCTCGACCGTGACCAGGCGGTTGGTCTTCTTGACGCTTTCCAGGACCGTGGCGTGGTCCATCGGGCGGATGGTCCGCAGGTCGACGACCTCGGCCGAGATGCCTTCGGCGGCCAGGGCCTCGGCGGCCTGGAGAGCGAAGCCCACCATGCGGCTGTAGGCGACCAGGGTCACGTCCGTGCCTTGACGGCGGATCTTGGCCTTGCCGATCGGCACGACGTAGTCCTCGACGTCCGGGATGTCGAACTCGTGCCCGTACATCATCTCGTGCTCGAGGAAGACGATCGGGTTCGGGTCGCGGATGGCGGCCTTCAGCAGGCCCTTGGCGTCGGCCGCGTCGTACGGCGCGATGACCTTCAGGCCCGGGATGTTGCCATACCAGGCCGCGTAGTCCTGGCTGTGCTGGGCGCCGACGCGCGAGGCCGCGCCGTTGGGGCCGCGGAACACGATCGACGACTTGATCTGGCCGCCCGACATGTACAGCGTCTTGGCCGCCGAGTTGATGATGTGGTCGATCGCCTGCATGGCGAAGTTCCAGGTCATGAACTCGACGATGGGCTTCAGGCCCGCCATCGCCGCGCCGACGCCCATGCCGGCGAAGCCGTGCTCGGTGATCGGGGTGTCGATGACGCGCTTGTCGCCGAACTCCTGCAGGAGTTCGCGGCTGACCTTGTAGGCGCCCTGGTACTGGGCGACTTCCTCGCCCATCAGGAACACGCGGTCGTCGCGGCGCATCTCTTCGGCCATGGCGTCGCGCAGGGCGTCGCGCACGGTGATCTTCTTGGTCGGCGTGCCTTCCGGCAGTTCCGGGTCCGCGAAGTTCGAGGCGGCGGCGATCGGGGCCGGAGCCGCGGCGACCGGAGCAGCCGGGGCCGCTTCGGCGACGACCGGGGCGGCGGCGGGAGCGGCCGACGCCGAGGCGCCGTCTTCACCCGCCAGCTTGGCGATCAGGGTGTTGACCTTGACGTTCTCCGAGCCGGCGGGAACGAGGATGGCCTCGATCACGCCCTCGTCGACGGCTTCGACTTCCATCGTCGCCTTGTCGGTCTCGATTTCGGCGATCACGTCGCCGGCCTTGATGGTGTCGCCTTCCTTGACGAGCCATTTGGCCAGGGTGCCTTCCTCCATGGTGGGGGAAAGCGCGGGCATCAGGATGTCCGTCACTCGGCGGCCTCCAGGTATACGTCGGTGTAGAGTTCGGAGGGATCCGGCTCGGGGCTGGTGCGGGCGAACTCGGCCGCTTCGGCCACGATGCGCTTCACTTCGCCGTCGACGGTCTTCAGATCGTCCTCGGTGACGCCGGCCGCGGCCAGGCGTTCCTTGATGTGGTCGATCGGATCGCGGGTCGTCTTGACCTCGTCGACCTCTTCCTTGGTGCGGTACTTGGCCGGGTCGGACATCGAGTGGCCGCGGTAGCGGTAGGTCTTCATCTCGAGGATGTAGGGACCCTGGCCGCTGCGGGCGTGCTCGCTGGCGCGGGCGCCGGCTTCACGCACGGCCACCACGTCCATGCCGTCGACTTCCTCGCCCGGGATCCGGAACGAGACGCCGCGCTTGTGGAAGGCGGTTTCCGACGCCGAACGCTCGACGCTGGTGCCCATGGCGTACTGGTTGTTCTCGATCACGTACACGACCGGCAGCTTCCACAGCTGGGCCATGTTGAAGCTCTCGTAGACCTGGCCCTGGTTGGCCGCGCCGTCGCCGAAGTAGGCGTAGGAGACGTTGCCGTTGTTCTTGTAGTGGTTGGCCAGCGCCAGGCCGGTGCCGAGCGCCACCTGGGCGCCGACGATGCCGTGGCCGCCGTAGAAGCCGGTCTCGATGTCGAACATGTGCATCGAACCGCCCTTGCCGCGCGACGAACCGCCAGCGCGACCGGTCAGCTCGGCCATGACTTCCTTGGGGTCCATGCCGGCGGCCAGCATGTGGCCGTGGTCACGGTAGCCCGTGATGATCTGGTCGCCCTTGTGCGAGATCGACTGCATGCCGACCGCGATGGCTTCCTGACCGATGTAGAGGTGGCAGAACCCGCCGATCAGGCCCATGCCGTACAGCTGGCCGGCGCGCTCTTCAAAGCGGCGGATCAGCAGCATGTCCTGATAGAATTTGAGAAGCTCTTCCTTGCCGACGAAGGCGTTGACACCGGTGTCGGCGCCCTTCTCCGTCGAGGCTTCACCCTTGCGCGTTCGCGCCATTAAACTCTCCCTGGCCAATCACCATAACGGCCTTCATCTCAGAGGCTTCCGTCGCCGCCGCTGTGCGGCTTTCCGGCGCAGGATAGCGCTCATGTTGACGCCGAGACCGCCCTCCAGGCCGCAACCTGAAGTGTGGTCTACAAGACAGCCTCGGACCGGTGTGAACCGACCCAGCTCAGCGCTTGGTGCGGATCACGTAGTCCTTGGGATCGGCGTATCCAAGGAGGGAACGCGCGCGTTCCTCCAGGAGATCGGCCGACAGGCTGCCGCTGCGTAATAGACGAGCCCGAGCCTCCAGGTCCATCCTCTCAGCGCGGATCTTCTTAAGTTCCATCGTCTTGGCGGCCAAGTCCGCGTTGCGTTGAGACGAGGAAAGCAGGCCTCTCTCGCCCGTCAGAGCGTGAAAGACGAAGTACGTGATCAGGAGAAGGAGCGCCGCGGTCGGCAGGTAGGGTTGCAGTCGAGCGAACATCGGCGAATCCCGGACAGGGAGGTTCAGGCTGCCAGAACGTGCTTAACACGGTCTAAATCCCCAACCCTGCAAGGGGCTTGCAAATAGCTCGCGAGCAGGCCCAAAATACTTTCAAATGAGACCGTTTCAGGGGCATCGAGATACCGCATCGCGGCATTTCGTTCGCAGCCGCGAGAACAGTTAAAACCTCTGTTTTTCTAAAGGCGGCCGAGCTTTTAGAAAAAATGTGGTCGGTCTTTTTTGATCGAACACCGGTCACGCCTGTTTTGAGGGCGCCCTCGCCTCAGAATCGCCGCTGTGACGCTTTTGGCTTGCCACTTGAGATTGATCCGCCGCGCGCTCCGCGTGCGAAATCAGCGTTGGCAATGCGTCTCGAGGGGAGAGAAACGACATGCTTCGCAGACACGCTCTGGCGGGCCTCGCCATCATCGCCCTGGCGCTGCCGGCGGCCGCCCGCCAGCGCAGCGACGACGGCGTCGTGAAGGGCCGCAAGGGCGGCCCCAACATGATCAAGGGCGACCCGCCCAGGCTCGACTTCGGCGGCGGGCTGCTGATCCCGATGAACGCCTCGATCTTCAAGACCCTGTGGGAGGGCGAGGACCGCTGGGTGACCTACGGCCGATCGGTGGCTCGCCAGGAAACACGGGCCATGCAGCAGGCCGAAGTCGCCGCCACCGGCACGATGAAGCTGATGCTGCTGACCCAGGCCTTCGCGCCCGAGCGGCTGGTGCGGTTCGAGACCTGCGGCTGGCGGGGCCGGACGGGCGACGCCAAGGACCTGGTGCTGGGCGAGATCGCCCTGCCCGGCCGTCCGGTGATGCCGACCACCGATCGCGTCAACGGCGCGGCGACCGGCGCGGAGACCGACGGCCTGGGCGAGGACGCCTGGCACGCGGTGACTGGCTACATGGTCATGAAGAAGGACGTCACCCTGGCCGATGTGAAGGCCCGGGCGCAGTTGATCGAGGGCTGAGACGCTCGCCCTATCCCATGGTTGGAGACGCCTTGATGGACCGCGACTGGAATCGCCGCCGGCTGATGGCGGCCGGCGGCGCGCTAGCTCTCGGCGCCGTGGGCGCGGCCAGAGCCGAGACCGCCCCGGAAGTCGCGCCCTTGTGGCCCGGCCCGGCGCCGGGTGGAGAGCGCGTGACGGGCGAAGAACGGCGCGTGGCCTACAACTGGCCCGACGGCCGCGTCGACTACAGCATCGAGGGCGTCACGCGCCCGACGCTGACGCTCTATCCGCCGACCGGGACCGCCAAGCCGAAGGCGGCGGTGCTGGTCATTCCCGGCGGCGGGTTCAGCAAGGTGGTGGCCGACAAGGAAGGCCACGAGGTCGCCCGCTGGCTGGCCGCCAACGGCGTTTACGCCGGCGTGCTGGTCTATCGGCTGCCGAAGGATCCGTGGGCGGCCCGCTTCGACGCCCCGTTGCAGGACGCCCAGCGCGCGCTGCGGCTGCTGAGAAGCCGGACCAGCGCGCCCATGGTCGGCGCGCTGGGCTTTTCGGCCGGTGGAACGCTGGCCGCCGCGCTCGCCTCTCGCGGAGCCGCCGCCCTCTATCCGCCGGTGGACGCTCTGGACGCGGCCCCTTCCCTGCCCGACTTCATCGGCCTGGGCTATCCGTGGCTGACCCGGCCCAAGGCCCCGCCGCAGGCGACGCCCTTCCACGGCTTCGACGGCCCCGCGAGGGCTTTTCTGTTCCACGCCGAGGACGATCCCAAGGTCTCGGCCGACAACAGCCGTGACGCCGCCATCGCCATCGTCGCCCGGGGCGGGACCGCCGAGCTGCACGTCTTCCCGACCGGCGGCCACGGCTTTGCCTTGCGCTCGCGCCCGCCGGCCCCGGAGACCGCCTGGGGCGGACTGTTCCTGGCCTGGCTGGACCGCCTGCCCGGCTGAGGATCGGACACGAAAAAGCGCGCCGGGCTGACCCGGCGCGCTCATCTCGTTCAGCTCGGACCGCGGTCCGTCCGATCAACGGCCCTTGAGGGCGGCGCGACCGGCGTAGACGCCCTGGTCTTCCAACTGCTGCTCGATGCGCAGGAGCTGGTTGTACTTGGCCAGCCGGTCCGAACGGGCCAGCGAACCGGTCTTGATCTGACCGCAGTTCAGGGCCACGGCCAGGTCGGCGATGGTGCTGTCC
The DNA here is from genome assembly GCF_003185805.1 of Caulobacter sp. D5. GTDB lineage: Bacteria > Pseudomonadota > Alphaproteobacteria > Caulobacterales > Caulobacteraceae > Caulobacter. The sequence continues at coordinate 5,640 of NZ_QHJY01000399.1, read as the reverse complement.
TCGGTCTCGCCCGAGCGGTGGCTCATGACGCTGGTGTAGCCGTGGCGGTGGGCCAGATCGACGGCGTCGATGGTTTCCGACAGCGTGCCGATCTGGTTGACCTTGACCAGGATCGAGTTGGCCAGGCCCTGGTCGAGGCCGATCTGCAGGCGCTTGGGGTTGGTCACGAACAGGTCGTCGCCGACCAGCTGGACCTTCTTGCCCAGGGTGTCGGTCAGCAGCTTCCAGCCGGCGAAATCGTCTTCGGCCATGCCGTCCTCGATCGAGGCGATCGGGAACTTGGAGACGAGGTCGGCCAGGTAGTCGACCATCTGCGACGGGTCGAGAGACTTGCCCTCGCCTTCCAGCTCGTACTTGCCGTTCTTGAAGAACTCGGTCGAGGCGACGTCGAGGCCCAGCAGGAAGTCGTCGCCGGCCTTGTAGCCCGCGGCTTCACCGGCCTTGACGATGAAGTCGAGCGCGGCTTCGGCGCTGGCGAGGTTGGGAGCAAAGCCGCCTTCGTCGCCGACGTTGGTGTTGTGGCCGGCGTCCTTCAGAGCCTTCTTCAGGCCGTGGAAGATCTCGGCGCCCATGCGCAGGGCTTCGGAGAAGCTGGCCGCGCCGGTCGGCAGGATCATGAATTCCTGGATGTCGATCGGATTGTCGGCGTGGGCGCCGCCGTTGATGATGTTCATCATCGGGGTCGGCAGGACGCGGGCGTTCACGCCGCCGATGTAGCGGTGCAGCGGCAGGCCGGCCGACTCGGCGGCGGCCTTGGCCACGGCGAGCGAGACGCCGAGGATGGCGTTGGCGCCCAGGCGGGCCTTGTTCGGCGTGCCGTCGAGGCCGATCAGCAGGCTGTCGATGCGGCGCTGGTCTTCGGCGTCGACGCCCGACAGGGCGTCGAAGATCTCGCCGTTGACGGCTTCCACGGCTTGGCGGACGCCCTTGCCGAGGTAGCGCGACTTGTCGCCGTCACGCTTTTCGACGGCCTCGTGGGCGCCGGTCGAGGCGCCCGACGGCACCGCGGCGCGACCAAAGGCGCCGTCTTCGAGGACGACGTCGACCTCGACCGTCGGATTGCCGCGGCTATCGAGGATTTCGCGGGCGATGATGTCGACGATCTCGGTCATGGGAGCTCCCGAAAGAAAAGGCGCTTCCCCTTAGCCGCGCCGCTGCTTCGCCGCAACCAAGACCGGCGTTCGGCAGGATCGAAGTTCCGTTGCGTCAGCGCCTTGTCGTCACGCCAGCAGGGTCGTCACGCCTGCAGGACCGGCGGTCCGCCCGAACCGAGGCGGAACAGCAGTTGCTCGGCGCCGAAGTCGAGCTCGACCCGGGCGAACAGCTTCAGCACGTCCACGCCCAGCAGGAGCGCCGGCTTCTCGTTGATCTTCCAGTGATCGAAGATGTGCAGGTCGGCGAAGACCACGGCCAGGTTGGTCATCCGCAGGTCGCCCATGTTCATCGACCGCAGGACCCGGTACTCGCCGATCGTCTCGCCGCCCGCCACGCCGAGCAGGCGCACGGCCAGGGCCGGATCGGCGCCCTTGCGGGCCTTGGCCTGGATGGCCTTGGACAGCGCCATGTTGCCGATCGACGAGCCGGCGCCGGAGTCGATGAAGGCCAGGGTTCGGATGTTGTTGACCCGGCAGTTGACCACGGTGAGCCGCCCGAAGCGCTGATCGGCCTCGATCTGCACCTCCTGGGACCGCCGGAAGAACCGGTACTCGGGCGTACTGTGGCGGACCTCCAGGCGCTTTCGCTTGAAGTCCATGACCACCGAGCGGTCCTGCAGGATGTCGACGCCCAGCAGGCCGTCGCCGCCGACCCGCTCGGGCGCCAGCACCGGCAGTTCGACATCGGTCAGGCGCGCTTCGCCGGTGGACAGGTGGGCGATGCGGGCCGTCGGGGTGATCGCAGAGCCGCCGATGCCGTGGACGATGACGTCCCGGCCTCTCGGCAGGTCCAGGCGGGCGGCCAGCATCTGGGAGATCACCGAGCGATCGGCGCCGGAATCGACCACGAAGCGGTACGACCCCTGCTCGTTGATCTGGGTCTCGACGGTCATGCGCTCCGAATCGTCGATCGCCGTGTCGATGATGTAGAGCGGCACGGCGGGCGTCGCCGGGGGCGGTAGGACGGCCGGAGCGGCCTGGCCGGGCGAGAAAGCGTTGGCGAACGAGGGCGCGGCGGCGAACGATGCGCCGAGGCCGCACGCTAGGGTGCGACGCGTGAACATGGCGAACCTCCCAGTTCGCCGGAGGCTGATCACGCCATTCTTGGCGCTGACCGCGCTCCTGGCTTGTTGGGATCGTCCCAGTGGCGATCCGATGGCCACTCTAGCACCGCTTGGACCAACCCACGACGAAAAGCGCCGCCCGGGCGAGCCGGGCGGCGCTTTCGAAGCGTCAGACGCTAAATCCTGGAGCGCTCGCCGGTTCGGCGGGCGCGTCCGAGAAAGACCTTAGTCTTCCTTCGGGGTCAGGATCTGCTTGCCGTTGTACAGGCCGGTCTTCAGATCGACGTGGTGCGGACGACGCAGCTCGCCGGTGTCCTTGTCCTCGATGAACGAGTTAGCGCCCAGGGCGTGGTGCGACCGGCGCATGTTCCGGCGAGAAGGCGAAGTTTTTCTTTTGGGAACGGCCATCGAAGTGACTCTGCTCGCTGAGCGTGAAAATCGGAAGCGGCGACTCGGGAAAGCCCAGGTCGCCGCGTGAGGGCGCGCTTATGCCTGAATCTCTCCAGACATGCAACTCGCCAGTTCAGACCAGTCGTCCGTGCTCCTTGGCCGCCGCGATGAAGCTGGCGAACAGGGGGTGCGGAGCGAACGGACGGCTCTTCAGTTCCGGGTGGAACTGGACGCCGATGAACCACGGATGGTCGTCGCGCTCGACGATCTCGGGCAGCACGCCGTCCGGAGAACGGCCGGTGAGCTTGAGACCCGCCTCCTCCATCTTGTGGCTGTAGCCGATGTTGACCTCGTAACGGTGACGATGGCGCTCGACGATGTCGGTCTCGCCATAGATCTCGGCGACCTTGGAGCCCTGCTGCAGGACGGCGTCGTAGGCGCCCAGGCGCATGGTGCCGCCCAGGTCGTCGCCGGCCTTGCGCGAGACCATCTCGTTGCCCTTGATCCACTCGGTCATCAGGCCGACGACCGGGCGCTCGGTGGGACCGAACTCGCTGGACGAGGCGTCGGTGATTCCCGCGACGTTGCGCAGGGTCTCGATGACGGCCATCTGCATGCCGAAGCAGATGCCGAAGTACGGCACCTTGCGCTCGCGGGCGAACTGGGCCGCCCGAATCTTGCCTTCCGCGCCGCGCTCGCCGAAGCCGCCGGGCACCATGATGGCGTGGGCGTTTTCGAGACGGGCCGCGGCCGCGTTCTCGTCGCCCTCGAAGGTCTCGCTCTCGACCCAGTCGAGGTTGACCTTGACCTTGTTGGCGAGACCGCCGTGGTGCAGGGCCTCGATGAGGGACTTATAGGCGTCCTTCAGCACGGTGTACTTGCCGACGACGGCGATGGTCACCTCGCCGTCCGGATGCTGGACGGTGTGGTCGATGGCTTCCCAGCGCGACAGGTCGGGCTTGGGCGCGTCGTGCATGCCGAAGACGTCGAGCACTTCGGCGTCGAGGCCTTCCTTGTGATAGTCGATCGGCACCGCGTAGATCGAGGCGCTGTCCATGGCCTGGATTACGGCGCTGGGGCGCACGTTGCAGAACTGGGCGATCTTGCGCTTTTCCTCGACCGGGATGTCCTGCTCGCAGCGGCAGAGCAGGATGTCCGGCTGGATGCCGATCGAGCGCAGTTCCTTGACCGAGTGCTGGGTCGGCTTGGTCTTCATCTCGCCGGCCGTCTTGATGAACGGCAGCAGGGTGAGGTGGACGTAGCAGCTCTGGCCGCGCGGCAGGTCCTGGCGCAGCTGGCGGATCGCCTCGAAGAACGGCAGGCCCTCGATGTCGCCGACCGTGCCGCCGATCTCGACGAGCACGAAGTCGACGGCCTTCTGGCCGGTCTCGTCCATGGCGGGCGAGAGGACGAAGTCCTTGATCTCGTTGGTGACGTGCGGAATCACCTGGACGGTCGCGCCCAGATAGTCGCCGCGACGCTCCTTCTCGATGATCGTCTTGTAGATCTGGCCGGTCGTGATGTTGTCGGCCTTCTTGGCCGACACGCCGGTGAAGCGCTCGTAGTGCCCCAGATCCAGGTCCGTCTCGGCCCCGTCGTCGGTGACGAACACCTCGCCGTGCTGATACGGGCTCATGGTGCCCGGATCGACGTTCAGATAGGGGTCGAGCTTGCGCAGGCGGACGGTGTAGCCGCGAGCCTGCAGGAGAGCGCCGAGCGCTGCGGAGGCGAGGCCTTTTCCAAGAGAGGAAACCACGCCGCCGGTGATGAAAATGTACCGCGTCATGGGCGCTCAGATTACCCGCGATTCGGCGATCGCGGCGAAAAGACCGACGTTCATAAACAAGTTTCGCTTCCGAGCCCGAGCCCCGCCCTTATTGGGCGGGGGTCTGAGCCGGAGCCGGAGCGGTCGTGACCGGAGCCGCGGGAGCCGGAGCGCCGAGCTGCGGGGTCGGGGCCTGGATCGGCGCCGGCGCGGTCGTGGCGGGAGCGGCCGGGGTCGCCGGGGCGTTCAGGGTCTTGGTGTCGAGATTGTCGATCTTCAGCTTGTCGACGACCGAATCAGCGCCGCCGATGCGGCCGGTCAGAATGGTCAGCACCAGGCTGATGACCAGGAACACCGAAAACAGGATCCAGGTCATCCGGGTCATGAAGTCGCCGGCGCCGCGGGCGGTCATGAAGCTGCCCGCTCCACCGCCGCCCATGCCGAGCGCGCCGCCCTCCGACCGCTGGAGCAGCACGAAGCCGATCAGCGCGATGCAGACGATGATGTTGATGGCCAGCAGGATGCCGATGAGCATGACGAAACAGTTCTCGATCAGTGCAGTCGGGGGACCGGCTGCGAAAAACGAAGCGGCCCCTCTACCACTACCGGCGCGCGCACGCCATAGGTGGGACGACGGCCGGCCAACTCAAGTTCCCCAATCCAAGTTCCCCAATCCAGTTTTAGGGCGCGCATGATTCTCGAGACCGAACGCCTCACCCTGAAGCCCCTGGTCGCCGAAGACGCCCCGCTGATCTATCCGTTCCTCAGCGATCCGGAACTGATGGCGCACTGGGACCGGGCGCCGCTGGAGGATCCCGACGAGGTCGCCGCCTGCGTGGTCGGCCAGGTCGAGGACATGCAGGCCGGGACCGCGCTCTACTGGACGATCCGCCTGACCGCGACCGGCGCCTTCGTCGGCGCCTGCGAGTTCGTCGAGATCGACGAGCGCCGCCACCGCGCCGAACTGCGCTTCATCGTGGCCCGCGAGGCCTGGGGCAACGGCTACGCCCAGGAGGCGGTCAGCGCCCTCCTCGCCCACGCCGCCGCCAGCGACCTCAAGCACGTGGTCGCCCGCACCCAGGTCGGCGACGCCCGGGCCGAGAAGCTGCTGGAACGCCTGGGCTTCAAGGGCGCGGCCTATCTGAAGGGCCAGGTGGATCGCGACGGCGAGCGACGGGATGGGCGGCTTTATGGGGTGGAGCTCTGAGACCCTCCCCCTGAAGGGGGAGGTGTCGGCGAAGCCGACGGAGGGGGATGTGATTGCTCC
>NZ_QHJY01000398.1 GCF_003185805.1 Caulobacter sp. D5 | reverse complement strand
GCGGCGACGGGAGCCGCGCCGGCCAGCTTGGCGACGCCGGCGACGGTATCGGCCACGTCGCCGACCAGGTCGGCGGCCTTGGCCAGCAGGCCCTCGCCCGCATCGGCGGCCTGAGCAGCCGATTGGGCGGTCGATTGCGCGGCGGCTTCGGTGGAAGCGGCGGCGGCGGCCGTGGCGTCATCGCCCTGGGCCGGCTTGGCCGGTTGTTGTTGAACGGTCATGGCGGCGACCACGGCCGCGCCCACCTGGGCGGCGGCGGCGTCCTGGCCCGCGGAGGCGTCTTCACCATCCTTGCGGTCGCTGGCCTTGCGGTCGCTGGCGGCCTTGGTCGCCGGCTTGGCCTGCGACTTGCCCGTCGGACGGGCTTCGGCCTGGTCGGACCCGCCTTCGTCGCCCGACGCGGCCAGCAGCGCGCCGAACACGTCGCCGGCGCTCGAAGCGTCGGAAACGCCGGCGGCGCCCGAGGCGGGCGTCGGAAGCGGAAGAGAGGCGGCGATCGCGGTCATGCGGGTCGGTACGCTCGGGCTGGATGACGGCTCGGATGGAGCACGCCTTGATCCGCCGTTCCCTGAGCAATCGCCGGGCCAACCCGGAAAATTCTTACAAGCCTTTGATTTTAAAGATTTTAACCACTGATTTACCCTTTTATTTCGGCAGGTTGCGGCGCTTTTTGCCGGGCGGAAACGGAAAGAATGACCCCTCCCTTGCCGCGTCGGCGCGCCGCAGCCGGGCCAGGACGGGGGTTGGCGCCATCCTTGCGCTCACCTTTTCGTCGTCCGCACGGCGCATGGAACCCAACGCCTTGTATTTCAACGGTTTGCACATCTGTAACGAGACGCTCTCGCCCCGGACCCGGCAAGTTTCGCCGGGCAAGGGCGCGTCGCGTGGTTCGTGCTTTGCCGGGCGGACAGGAGACCTCTGATGTCCCTCAACACCATCCTGAACACCGCGACTTCGGGGATGATGGCCGCCCAGACGGGCCTGCGCGTCGTCTCCGACAACATCGCCAACGTCAACACCGCCGGCTACGTCCGCAAGACCGTCAGCCAGTCGAACCTCGTGTCGAACGGCATGGGGGTGGGCGTCAACATCGACGCGATCAAGCGCGCGACCGACCGCTTCCTGCAGTCGGCCAGCCTGAACGCCGCCTCGGACTCTGGCCGGGCCTCGGCGCTGTCCAGCGCGCTCGACAACGCCCAGAAGCTGTTCGGCGACCCCAGCGCCAGCACCAACTTCTTCTCGATGCTCGACGAGGTCTATTCGTCGTTCTCGCAGGCCGCCGACGAGCCGTCCTCGTCGCTGCTGCGCACCCAGGCCCTGACCAAGGTCGAGGACTTCCTCGGCGAGTCCAGCCGCATCACCGCCGGCCTGTCGAACCTGGGCAAGGACGCCGACACCAAGATCTCGGCCGATGTCGACCGGGTGAACGTGCTGCTCAAGCAGATCGACGAACTGAACACCGACATCACCCGCGCCAAGACCACCGGCGTCGACTCGACCGGCTCGGAGAACATCCAGAGCGGTCTGATCGACGAACTGTCGGGCCTGATGAACGTGCAGGTCAGCCAGCGCGCCAACGGCGGCGTGCTGATCCGTTCGACCGAAGGCCTCAGCCTGGCCGGCGACGGCGCGGCCACCGTCAAGTACGAGCAGTCGCCCACCGCCAACGGCTACCTGACCGTCACCCTGCCCAACAGCGGCGGCCAGCCCAGCCCGCTCTACATCAGCAGCGGCGAGCTCAAGGGCCTGATGGAGCTGCGCAACACCGAGCTGCCGGCCCTGTCCGACCAGCTGGGCGAGTTCGTCAGCCGGGCCACCGAGGAGCTGAACCGCGCCTCCAACGCCAACTCGGCGGTCCCCGCCCCCACCAGCCTGACCGGCCGCAACACCGGCCTGGACGCCACGACCGCCTTCTCGGGCTTCACCGGCAAGACGACGATCGCCCTGACCGACTCCAGCGGCGTCATCCAGCGCCGCATCGACGTCGACTTCACCGCCGGCACCATGACCGTCGACGGCGCCGCCGGCCCGTCGTTCACGCCCGGCAACTTCCTGACCCAGCTGAACAGCGCCCTGGGAACCGACGGCCAGGCCACCTTCTCGGACGGCGCGCTCAGCCTGTCGGCCAACGGCGGCCTGGGCGTGGCGGTCGCCGACGACGCGACTACCCCGTCGACCAAGGCCGGCAAGGGCTTCAGCCACTATTTCGGTCTCAACGACATCGTCCGCTCGACCGGCTACTCGCCGTACGAAACGGGCATGACCACGACGTCGCAGCACGGCTTCACCGCCGGCGACACCATCACCCTGCGCCTGACTGACGTCGAAGGCGGCCGCATCCGCGACGTGAAGGTCACCGTCCCGACGGGCGGCACCATGCAGGACCTGCTGACCGCCATGAACTCGCGCAGCGACGGCGCGGGCCAGTACGGGACGTTCTCGCTCGACTCCAAGGGCGCGCTGAACTTCAGCTCCAACAGCGCCTCGCCGGTCACCCTGTCGGTGGTCGAGGACAACACCGAACGCGGCACCGGCGGTCCGACGCTGAGCCAGCTGTTCGGCCTGGGCCCGTCCGAGCGCAGCACCCGCGCCTCGAGCTACGCGGTCGATGCGACCCTGGATTCCAACCCCAGCCGCCTGGCCTTCGCCAAGCTGGACCTGACGGCCGCGGCGGGGACCTCGTCCCTGGCCGTCGGCGACGCCCGCGGCGCCCTGGCCCTGGCCAAGGCCGGCGACAGCACGGTCAGCTTCTCGTCCGCCGGCGGCGTCGGCGCGGCGACCAGCAGCGTCCTGCGCTACGCCGCCGACTTCTCCGGCTCGATCGCCCGCAAGGCGGCCGCCGCCGAGTCCCGGAAGGACGCCACCGCTTCGGTCAAGACCGAGGTCGACACCCAGCGCCAGTCGCAGGAGGGCGTCAATCTCGACGAAGAGCTCATCAATCTGACGACGTACCAGCAGGCGTTCAACGCCTCCGCCCGCCTGATCCAGGCGAGCAAGGACATGTACGACGTTCTGACCAACCTCATCTGAGGCCGCCCATGACCCGTGTCTCCACTTCCAGCAACTTCGGCGTGATGACCTCCAATCTCATGCTGGCGCAGGTGCGCCAGAACGAGATCGGCGAACAGGTCTCCAGCCAGAAGATCGCCAGCGACCTGAAGGGCTACGCCAAGAACGCCGAGATGCTGACGGCGATGAAGAGCGCCCAGGCCAAGATCGACGGCTTCCTGGACCAGACCAAGCTGGTCTCCAACCGCCTGGACATGCAGGACACCGGCATCGGCCAGGTCTCCGACGCGGCCGGCGACGCCCGCGAGGCGATCGCCAACGCCCTGGCGGCCGGCAACGCCACCACCCTGATGGAGCAGCTCCAGAACGCCTTCGGCGACGCGGTGCGCGGCCTGAACACCAAGTCCAACGGCTACTACGTGTTCTCGGGCGCCAAGACCGACACGCCCACGACCACGGCCACCAGCATGGCCGACCTCACGGCCGCGCCCAGCACGGCCTCGCTGTTCCAGAACGACCAGTACGTCACCACCAACCGCATCGACGAGTCGACGACGGTGAAGACCGGCGTGCTGGGCGACGCCCTGGGCACGGACCTCTTCGACGCCTTCAAGCAGATCCAGGCCTATGTCGACGCCAACGGCGCCTTCAGCGGCAACCTGACCGAGGCCCAGACCACCTTCCTGAAGGGCACGCTGTCGTCGTTCGACACCGCCCAGAAGGGCCTGACGACCGCCCAGGGCAAGAACGGCCTGAACCAGAGCCGCTTCGAGGACGCCCAGACCGCGCTGCAGAACCAGTCCGACAGCCTGACGGTGATGATCGGCGGCGTCGTCGATGTCGACATGGCCGAGGCCGTGACCCGCCTCCAGGCCGCCCAGCTGGCGGTCCAGGCCTCGGCCCAGGTGTTCTCGACGCTGCAGAGCTCGTCGCTGCTGAACGTGCTGAAGTAGGGCCTCGCCTAGGCGTCGGGACCCGGGATGACCGCCGTGTGGAGGCGCCCCTCGAACCGCCAGCCGAGCGCCTCATAGAGCGCCCGCCCTTCGACCGTGGCGGCCAGGACGCCCTCCTCCGCCCCGCGGGCGACGGCCTCGGCGCCGAGGCGCGTCATCACGGCCCGGCCGAGACCTCGCCTCTGGTGGGCCGGATCCGTGACGATCTTGTCGAACACCGCGAACGATCCGGTGAGCGCCGCGCGCCCGGAGGCCGCCAGCGTCCCGTCCGGGGCCGCCGCGGCGATGACCAGCACCGCGCCTTCGAGGGTCGTCGACAGGCGATAGGCGGGATCGGGCTCGACCGCCGGGGCGCCGTCCAGGGCCGTCGCCATCAGGTCGGCGCAGCTTTCCAGCCGCCAGCGCTCGTCGAGAGCCGCCATCAGCGCCTCGGGCGGGCAGAACGCCTTCAGGAACACGCCCGGCTGATCGATCTCCCGCCCCAGCCGGGCAAGAGCGACCGCATCGAGCGCGGGAAAGACGTAGCGCGCCAGATGCCCCGGCGCGTCCACCGTCAGATGAAAGCCGCCCGCGATCCGCTCAGGCCTCGCCACGCCGCGCGACAGCGCCCAGCCATCGACCCAGGCCTCGACCAGTCTCGGATCCGCCGCCATCGCCTCTCCCCTCGTCCGAACGCCCCGGATAACCCGCCCTGCCGCCGCCCTTTGTCAGCATGATTGCAGGCCGACGCGACCTGCGACGCTGCTCAGCCTCGCAAAACCGTCGCTCAGGGCCTAAATAGCCGCGATGGACGCCGACCTCGCCCGTTTCGACCCCGCCCACGCCCCCGTCGCCGAGGGCGACGCCCTGATCGCGCAGGCCGCGCAGGCGGTGAAGCAGGCCGTCGGTCTTCCCGAAGGAACCCGGATCGTCGCGGCCATGTCCGGCGGCGTGGACTCGACCGTCACCGCCGCCCTGCTGGCCCGCGCCGGCTACGACGTGGTCGGCGTGACGCTGCAGCTCTACGATCACGGCGCGGCGATCTCGAAGAAGGGCGCCTGCTGCGCCGGCCAGGACATCATGGACGCCCGCATGGCGGCCGAGCGGATCGGCATCCCGCACTACGTGCTGGACTACGAAAGCCGCTTCAAGGAACAGGTCATCGAGGAATTCGCCGACGCCTATCTGCGCGGCGAGACGCCGATCCCCTGCGTGCGCTGCAACCAGACCGTCAAGTTCCGCGACCTGCTGGACGTAGCCCGCGACCTGGGCGCCGAGGCCATGGCGACCGGCCACTATGTGCAGCGCGGCTTCGTCGGCGGCGGCAACCGCCCGCAGCTGCGCCGCGCGGCCGACCCGGGCAAGGACCAGTCCTACTTCCTGTTCGCCACCACGCGCGAGCAGCTCGACTTCCTGCGCTTCCCGCTGGGCGGCTTCGCCAAGCCGCAGGTGCGCGCCGTCGCCGCCGCCCTGGGCCTGTCGGTGGCCGACAAGCCCGACAGCCAGGACATCTGCTTCGTGCCCGAGGGCAAGTACACCACGGTGATCGACCGCATCCGCCCGCAGGGGGCGGAAGCAGGCGACATCGTGCACCTGGACGGCAAGGTGCTGGGCCGCCACGAGGGCGTCACCCGCTACACCATCGGCCAGCGGCGCGGCCTCAATGTCGGCGGCGGCACGGGCGAGCCGCTGTTCGTCGTGCGCATCGACGCCGGAAAGCGCCACGTCGTGGTCGGTCCGCGCGAGGCGCTGCTGACCAAGTCGCTGACGCTGAAGGAAGACAACTGGCTGGGCGGCGAGGACGACCTGATCGAGGCCGCCAAGGCGCATGCGCCGGTCCTGGCCCGCGTGCGCTCGACCCGCGAGCCGGTGGCCAGTCGCCTGTCGCTGGAAGACGGCGGCGTGCGGCTGGTGTTCGACGGCCTGGAAGAAGGCGTCGCCCCCGGCCAGGCCTGCGTGCTCTACGACCCCGCCGACCCGGAACGCGTGCTCGGCGGCGGGTTCATCGCGACCACGGTTCGGGCGATGGACTAGGAAAGACCCTCCCCCTGAAGGGGGAGGTGGCCCGTAGGGCCGGAGGGGGCAGTCCCCGCCGAATTCAGGCTGTCGCCGACGTGGGAAATCACATCCCCCTCCGTCGGCTT
>NZ_QHJY01000397.1 GCF_003185805.1 Caulobacter sp. D5 | reverse complement strand
GCCGCCGACCTGACCTCCGACGCTGTCGCCGCCGCTCCCACGACCGAAGGCGAGGCCGCTCCGGCCGCGACCGTCGATCTGTCGGCGCTGCAGACCCTGTCGCCGAGCGAGCAGGCCCCGGCTTCCGCCGACCTGACCAAGCTGGCCGAGCAGGCCGCCCTGGCCAACCAGACCGCCAAGACGACCGACAAGCCCGTCGTCGCCGACGCCAAGGCCGCGACCGACGCCGCCCAGCCGGCCGCCGCCTCGCTGGGCGACGAGATCGCCAGCCTGACGGCCGTGCAGACGGCCGCCGAGGACGTGGCCCCCGCCGCCACCGACGCCCAGGCCGTCGAAACCACCGAAGTCGCCGCGTCGGCCGCCCTGACCCAGGCCGCCAAGCCGGCCGAGACCGCTCCGGTCGCGCCGCAGGCCGGCAAGACCGAGGTCGCCGCCAAGGGCGAGGCCGTTGTCACCGCCCGGGCCGTGGCCGCCGACCAGGCCGCCCAGGACGCCGCGACCAACAGCGACAGCGACAAGAGCGGCGCCGACGCCTTCGCCAAGATGGCGACCGACACCACCCCGACCGACGCGCCCGCCGCCAAGATCGACGCGACCTTCACCCCGACCGTCCAGACCCAGGCCGCGCAGACGGCCCAGGCTCCGGCCGAGACCATCGTCCGCGGCTCGCCCGAGACGGTCGCGGCCCTGTCGGCAGAGATCAGCAAGAAGCTCGACGCCAAGTCGACCCGCTTCGACATCGTCCTGACGCCGGAAGGCCTGGGCAAGGTCGACGTGCAGGTGCGCATCGGCGCCGAGGGCAAGCTGACCGCGACCCTGGCCTTCGACAATCCGCAAGCGGCCGCCGACCTGCGCCACCGCGCCGGCGAGCTGCGCCAGGCCCTCAGCCAGGCCGGCTTCGACGTCGCCGACAACGCCCTGAAGTTCGACGTGTCGAGCCAGGGCGGCAACAGCGGCCAGGGCCAGCAGCAGAACGCCTTCTTCGACTTCCAGGGCGGCGACCACGGCCGCCGCGCCTTCGCCGGCCGCGCCTTCGCGGGCGCCGCCATCGAGGACATCCCCACCGTTTCGGCTTCGTCGCTGATCCCTGGTTACCGCGGTGCGGAAACCAGCGGCGTCGACGTCAAGATCTAGGAGCAAGCGTCATGGCCACCACGACCGCGACGTCCAGCAGCACCTCGGTGCTCGACAAGATTAACAACTCCAGGAACTCGCTCGCCAGCAGCGAAGAGACCTTCCTGAAGCTGCTGACCACCCAGATGAAGAACCAGGATCCGTTGTCGCCGATGGATTCCAACGCCTTCACCGGCCAGATCGTCCAGATGACGGGCGTCGAGCAGCAGCTGGTCACGAACGACCTGCTGGCGGCCCTGGTCGGCATGAACGACGGCGGCCTGACCAACGCCCTGGGCATGATGGACAAGCTGGCCACGGCCGAGACCGACAAGGCCACCATCAAGAACGGCAAAGCCGACTGGAGCTACACCCAGGCCCAGGCCGGCACCTCGGTGAAGATCGAGGTTCTCGACAAGTACGGCGCGACGATCGCCACCAAGTACCCGGACGACATGTCCAAGGGCGACCACACCTTCACCTGGGACGGCAAGTCCGACGAGGGCACGGCCCAGGCCGAGGGCGGCGAGTACACCCTGAAGATCACCGCCATCAACGCCGATGGCGCGAACATCACCACCAGCTCCAAGGGCCGGATCGAAGGCATCGTGACCGCGGTGACCAACGAGAGCGGCCAGAACATGGTCACCATCGGCGGGGTCAAGGTCCCGATCAGTTCGGTGATCGGCGTCACCAACCCGCCGGCGACCACCACCAGCTAAGGCCTCGCCGGCCTCTACCGAATGAACCGGGCGTCAGAAAGACGCCGACGCGGTCCCCCCGAGCCAGACGGCCGATCCGGACCCAAACGCAAACAGCGCTGAACCCCTCGACACAAACTTCACGAGCAGGAATTCAGTCATGTCCATCAACAGCGCCATGCTCGCCGGCGTCTCCGGTCTGGTCGCCAACTCCTCGGCCCTGGCCGCCATCTCGGACAACATCGCCAACGTCAACACCGTCGGCTACAAGCGTTCGTCGGCCAACTTCTCGACCCTGGTCACCTCGCAGAGCAAGAACAGCACCTACAGCGCCGGCGGCGTGAAGGCGCTGACGCACCAGTTCATCAGCCAGCAGGGCCTGACCCAGTCGACGACCTCGAACCTCGACCTGTCGATCTCGGGTTCGGGCTTCTTTGTCACCACCGAGAAGCCGGAAGGCCTGACCGCCACCGACACCCGCTCGTTCACCCGCGCCGGTTCGTTCCAGCTGGACAACCTCGGCTACCTGAAGAACGACGCCGGTCTCTACCTGCAGGGCTGGCTGGCCGACCCCGTCACCGGCGCGATCACGCCCGACCCGTCGGACCTGACCCAGCTGTCGTCGATCAACGTCGGCAGCGTCGGCGGCACCGCCGAGAAGACCACCCGCGTCGGCGTCAACGCCAACCTGCGTTCGGAGCAGCCGGTCTCGGCCTCGGCCAGCTTCACCACGGGCGTCAAGACCGTGACCGACAGCGCCGGCGCCTCGCACAACTACACGGTCGCCTATTCCCCGACGGGCACGGGCAACACCTATGACGTCAAGCTGTACGAAGGCACGAACCTGGTCTCCAGCGGCACGGCCGCCTACGACCCGACCACCGGCGCCCTGACCACCTACACCCCGAGCGGCACGACGACCCCGTCGGCGGCCATCGACATCGGCGGCGGTACGACGGTCTCCTTCGCCTCGCTGGGCGTCAACACCAAGACCGAAGTGGCGGCCGGCGGCGTCTACGACCCGACCACCAACTCGATGTCGGACTACGCGCTCGACAGCACCACCGGCGTGAAGCCGGACTTCGAGATCCAGGTTCCGATCTCGGACTCCAAGGGCGGCCAGCGCAACGTCACCCTGTCGCTGCTCAAGGGCCCCGGCCCGAACGAGTGGTACGCCGAACTGCGCGCCAAGCCGGGCGACCTGGACAACAACGCCAACGGCCTGATCAGCTCGGGCAAGATCACCTTCACCACCGACGGCAAGCTGTCCTCGGTCGGCAACCTGTTCGGCGGCACCGATCCGACCTCGATCACCATCGACGCCTCGGACCCGACCGCCACCGGCACCGGCCCGCGCTGGGCCGACAGCCTGGGCATCGACAGCCAGTCGGTGCAGATCGACCTGGCCAACGCCGCCGGCGGCCTGACCCAGTACAACAGCCAGTCGGTCGTGCAGTCGGTGAACACCAACGGCACCGCCTTCGGCAACCTGACCAACATCGAAGTCGATGAAGACGGCTACGTCTCGGCGATCTTCGACAACGGCGTCACCCGCCGCATCGCCCAGGTGGCGGTCGCGACCTTCTCGAATCCGAACGGCCTGAAGGGCGTCAACGGCAACGCCTACCGCGTGACCAATGAAAGCGGCACCTACAGCCTGAAGACCCCGGGCTCGGGCGGCGCCGGTTCTCTGGCTCCTTCGACGCTGGAAGCTTCGACTGTCGACCTGTCGACTGAGTTCACCGGCCTCATCACTACGCAACGCGCCTACTCGGCGTCGTCGAAAATCATCACCACCGCTGATCAGATGCTGGAAGAACTTCTGAGCATTAAGCGCTGATCATAGGTATTAACCGCTTTTAATCAGAGTGTGTCACATCGATACACTTTGATAGCCTGGGGAAGTCCGATGTTTAGGTCTTTCTTTACTACTGGAATTAAGCCGCTGTTATTTCCCGGCGCCTATATTCCTCATCAACAGTGATGGTTGTGGGAAAGGCGTAAAGCCATGTTGCAGCAGCAGCGCACGAACAGCCGGGGTGAAAAGTACGTCATCGGTCCGACCGGTGCGCCTCTTACCCTGTCGGATCTGCCGCCTCCGGAAACCCAGCGTTGGGTGATCCGGCGTAAGGCCGAGGTGGTGGCCGCCGTTCGCGGTGGTCTCCTCTCGCTCGACGAGGCGTGCGATCGTTACAAGCTGACCAACGAGGAATTCCTCGCCTGGCAGCAGTCTATCGACCGGCATGGCCTGGCGGGTCTTCGGACCACCCGGCTTCAGCAGTACCGCTAAACGGCGGAAAAACTGATAGGGCGCGAGGGGTTATGCTCCGCGAAGCGCCCGAACGGTCTGTTCAGCGGCCGCGTCCCCCAGGACGCGGCCGCGACCATTTGGCGCCTTCGTCATCTTCGTCCCGCCTCAAATCTAAAGTCGGCGTTAACCATCGACTGGGTAAATCCTGCCTAGCGACGGCGGGCTCCGGTCTGTCTCGCATGCGCCCCGTTCGGACGCGGTTTGAGGGACAGGCCCAGTGGATAAATTCCTGAGCGCGATTCAGAGGTTCGGCGTCGGTCGTCTGGCCGCCCTGGCGGGCGTCGCCGTCGGCTCCATCGCCGTGCTGGCCGCGGTCGTCATGATGCTGGGCAAGCAGCCGAACGAGCTGCTGTACTCGAACCTCGACCTCAAGGAAGCCTCGTCGGTCACCCAGGCGCTGGACCAGGCCGGCATCAAGTACGAGACCAAGGGCGACGGCTCGACCATCATGGTCGCCCGCGACAAGGTCAATTCCGCCCGCCTGCTGGTTTCGGGCAAGGGCCTCGTGACCTCGGGCTCGATCGGCTACGAGATCTTCGACAATTCCACGGTGCTGGGTCAGACCGACTTCGTCCAGCAGCTGAACCGCCAGCGCGCCCTGCAGGGCGAGCTGGAACGCACCATTCGCGGCTGGCAGGGCGTGCGCGACGTCCGCGTCCACCTGGTGCTGCCCAAGCGCCAGCTGTTCGAGGAAGACGCCGAGCAACCGTCGGCCGCCGTCACCATCGGCACCGCCGGCCGCGAAGCCTCGTCGGACATGGTTGCGGCCATCCAGAACCTGATCGCCGGCTCGGTCCCGGGCATGAAGGGCGAGCGCGTCAACGTCATCGACGAACGCGGCAAGACCCTGTCGGCCGGCGGTGACGAGAGCCTGGCCGGCAAGCTGGCCCAGGACCGCAAGTCGGAAGCCGAAGCCCGCATCGGCAAGAGCGTGAAGGAAATGCTCGACGGCGTCCTCGGCCCGGGCAAGGCCCGCGTCACGGTCACCGCCGACATCGACCTGAACCGCGTCACCACCCAGGAAAAGAAGTACGATCCGGACGGTCAGGTCGTGCGCTCGGAAAGCACCAGCGCCAACAACGCCTCCGAGACCAAGAACGAAGACAACAGCGGCGTCACCGCCACCCAGAACATCCCCGGCGGCCAGCCCGGCGGCGCGCAACCGATCGGCTCGACCTCGGGCGGCAACGAGACCACCACCAACTACGAGATCTCCGAGTCGGTCCGCACCGAAGTGGTCGAGCCGGGCGCCATGAAGAAGGTCGCCGTCGCCGTGGCCGTGGACGGCGTCACCGCCGCCCCGGGCAAGGACGGCAAGCCGGGCGCCTACACCCCGCGCACCGCCGAAGAGATCGCCCAGATCGAAGAACTGGTGAAGACCGCCATCGGCTACGACGCCGCCCGCGGCGACCAGGTGAAGGTGACCAACATCCGCTTCCCCACGGCCGAGGACCAGGGCCTGACCGAAGGCGGCCTGATGTCGGGTTTCGACAAGAACGACCTGATGCGCATCGCCGAGATCGGCGTCCTGGCCATCGTCGCCCTGCTGATCCTGCTGTTCGCGGTGCGTCCGTTCTTGAAGAGCCTGAGCCAGCCGGCCGGCGGTCACCCGATCCAGATGGCCCTGGGCCACGACGGCTCGCCGGCCGTGACCCGCCTGGTCACCCTGTCGGACGGCACCACCCAGCAGGTCGTCGTCGACCAGTCGGGCGAGCCGATCGCCATCGCCGGCCCGACCAGCGACATCGATCAGCGCATCGACATCGCCAAGATCGAAGGCCAGGTGAAGGCTTCGTCGATCAAGCGCGTCTCGGAGTTCGTCGAGCGCCACCCCGAAGAGTCGGTCGCGATCCTGCGCAACTGGCTGCACGAGTCGGAGTGACGGAATGAAGGCCGCCGTCAACGACATCTCCAAGCTGGCCGGGCCCGAAAAGGCCGCCATCGTCCTGCTCGCCCTCGGCGAAGAGCACACCAAGATCTGGGAAGCTCTCGACGACGAGGAGATCAAGGAAGTCTCGCAGGCCATGGCCAGCCTCGGCACGGTCTCGGCCACCGTCGTGGAAGAGCTGCTGGTCGAGTTCGTCTCGGGCATGAGCTCGACCGGCGCGATCATGGGCTCGTACGAGCAGACCCAGCGCCTGCTGCAGTCGTTCATGCCGCCCGAGAAGGTCGACGCCCTGATGGAAGAGATCCGCGGTCCGGCGGGTCGAACCATGTGGGACAAGCTCGGCAACGTGAACGAGGCCGTGCTCGCCAACTACCTGAAGAACGAATACCCGCAGACCGTCGCCGTCGTGCTGTCGAAGGTGAAGAGCGACCACGCCGCCCGCGTGCTGGCCTGCCTGCCGGAAGACTTCGCGCTGGAATGCGTCACCCGCATGCTTCGCATGGAGCCGGTGCAGCGCGAGATCCTCGACAAGATCGAGCAGACCCTGCGGATCGAGTTCATGTCGAACCTGGCGCGCACCTCCAAGCGCGACAGCCACGAGATGATGGCCGAGATCTTCAACAACTTCGACCGCCAGACCGAAGCGCGCTTCATCGCCGCCCTGGAAGAGCGCAACCGCGAAGCGGCCGAGCGCATCCGGGCCCTGATGTTCGTGTTCGAGGACCTGTCGAAGCTGGATCCGGGCGGCGTGCAGACCCTGCTGCGCGCCACCGGCAAGGAACAGCTGGCCCTGGCCCTGAAGGGCGCCTCGGACAAGCTGCGCGAGATGTTCTTCTCCAACATGTCCGAACGCGCCTCGAAGATCATGCGCGAGGACATGGAAAGCATGGGTCCGGTGCGTCTGAAGGACGTCGACCAGGCCCAGGTCGCCATGGTCCAGATCGCCAAGGATCTCGCCGCCAAGGGCGAGATCATGCTGGCCGGTTCGGGCAGCGACGACGAGCTGATCTACTGAGGCGCGCGGGATGACCAACGGAACCTATCAGCGCTTCGCCTTCGACACGGTCTTCGACGACCGTGGCGGGGTGGCCTACGAGGCCCCCAAGGTGAAGAAGGCTTTCACCCCCGAGGAAGTCGAGGCCGCCAAGGCCGAGGCCTTCGCGCAGGGCGAGCGTTCGGCCGTGGCCCGCGCCGAGCAGGAGGCGACCCAGGCCCTGAACGCCATCGCCCACGCCGTGCACGGCGCGATGTCGACCCTGGCCGCCGTCGCCCACGAGCATCGCGAAGGCTCGGCGCGCCTGGCCCTGGCCTGCGCCAACAAGATCGCCGACGCGGCCCTGGACCAGTTCCCCGAGGCTCCGGCCTCGGCGGCCCTGATCGCCCTGGCCCGCGAGGTCGAGGCCTCGCCGAAGCTCAGCGTCCGGGTCGCCCCCCACCTCGTGGAGCGCACCCAGGCCGCTCTGGAACAGACCGCCCACGCCGTCGGCTATCCGGGCGCGATCGTCGCCCGCGCCGATCCCAACCAGCCGCCCGCCGCCTTCGTCCTCGACTGGGGCGACGGCCGGGCCGAATTCAATCCGGACGAGGCGGCGCAACGCGTCGCCGAAGCCCTGGACGCCGCCATCGCGGCCGAAGGGCTGCACGCCGAACCCCTGCTTCCTAGCGAAGGCTGACCGCCATGTCCGACGACCTGACCCTCAACGATTTCAACGGCGGCATGCTCGCCTCGGAGATCCCGGTCGAGCTGAGCGACAAGATCGCCTCCGACCTGGCGCCGGTGTTCGACGTTCCCGTCAACATCTCCGCGGTGCTCGGCCGCTCCAACATGTCGGTCGCCCAGCTGCTGCAGCTGCAGGCCGGCTCGATCCTCGAGCTCGACCGCAAGGTCGGCGAGGCGATCGACATCTACGTCAACAACCGCCTGGTCGCCCGGGGCGAGGTCGTCGTCGTCGACGAGCGCCTGGGCGTGACCATGACGGAAATCATCAAGGACGGCGACGCCGCGGGCTGAGCCTTCGGTTTCGAACGTCCCCAGTCGTCCGCGCCCCTTCGAAAAAGGGGCGAAGCAGTAGAAGATCGGTCCGGAAGGGCCGCCCGGAGAGAATACGATGCGCCTCTTGGTCGTTGGTAAACTGAACGGTCAGCTCTCGGTCGCCGTGAAGATGGCGATGAACGCCGGGGCCAAGGTTTCGCACGTCGAGACGACGGAGCAGGCGACCAACGCGCTGCGGGCCGGGCAGGGCGCCGACCTGATGATGGTCGACTACGGCCTCGACATCGCCGGCCTGATCGCCGCCAACGAGAGCGAGCGGATCCGGGTGCCGGTGGTGGCCTGCGGCGTCGACGCCGACCCGATGCGCGCGGCCGGGGCCATCAAGGCCGGGGCCAAGGAATTCATCCCGCTGCCGCCGGACGCCGAGCTGATCGCCGCCGTTCTGGCCGCGGTGACCGACGACAACCGTCCGATGATCGCCCGCGATCCGAACATGGAGCAGGTGATCAAGCTGGCCGACCAGGTCGCGCCGTCGGACGCCTCGATCCTGATCACCGGCGAAAGCGGCTCGGGTAAGGAAGTGATGGCCCGCCACGTCCACGCCAAGTCGCGTCGGGCCAAGGCGCCGTTCATCAGCGTCAACTGCGCCGCCATCCCCGAGAACCTGCTGGAAAGCGAGCTGTTCGGCCACGAGAAGGGGGCCTTCACCGGCGCCCTGGCCCGCCGCATCGGCAAGTTCGAGGAAGCCAACGGCGGCACCCTGCTGCTGGACGAAATCTCGGAAATGGACGTGCGCCTGCAGGCCAAGCTGCTGCGCGCCATCCAGGAGCGCGAAATCGACCGGGTCGGCGGCACCAAGCCGGTGAAGGTCGACATCCGCATCCTCGCCACGTCGAACCGCAACCTGGCCGAGGCGGTCAAGGAAGGCGTGTTCCGCGAAGACCTGCTCTATCGCCTGAACGTCGTGAACCTGGCCCTGCCGCCGCTGCGCGAACGCCCGGGCGACATCATCAATCTGTGCGAGCACTTCGTGAAGAAGTACTCGGCCGCCAACGGCATCGACCTGAAGCCGATCTCGGCCGAGGCCAAGCGCCGCCTGATCGCCCACCGCTGGCCGGGCAACGTGCGCGAGCTGGAAAACGCCATGCACCGCGCGGTGCTGCTGTCGACCGGTCCGGAGATCGAGGAGTTCGCCATCCGCCTGCCGGACGGCCAGCCCCTGGCCCCGGCGCCCGACGCGGCCGTGGCCCGCGGCGCCTCGATGGCGGCGGCCGAGGCCGTGGCCTCGGCGGCGACCCGCAATTTCGTCGGCCAGACGGTCGCCGAGATGGAGCAGACCCTGATCATCGACACGCTCGAGCACTGCCTGGGCAACCGCACCCATGCGGCCAACATCCTGGGCATCTCGATCCGCACCCTGCGTAACAAGCTCAAGGAATACGGCGACGCCGGCGTCAGCGTTCCGCCCCCGCAGGGCGGCGTGGGCGCGGCGGCCTAAACCTTGAGTACGTAACGCCGTTCGGCGCCCGCGACGATCGGTCCGGCGCCGAACATGGCTAATTTCGATTAAGGAGATGGCGGGCCGCTCCAAATCGCTCCAAGCGGAACGGTCCACTCCCGTAGACAGCAGCAAGGCTTTCCATGGCTGACGCCGCCGCCCCCAAGGCCGCAAGCTCGATCCCCAGCGCCAAGTCGCTGTGGGAAGGGATCCTGCGCGGCGAGATGGGCCTGGCCGTCGGCGTCGTCGGCATCATCGTCCTGCTGATCCTGCCCGTGCCGCCGTTCCTGTTGGACGTGCTGCTGGCCGTGTCGCTGACCGGCTCGGTGCTGATCCTGATGACCGCGGTGCTGATCAAGAAGCCGCTGGAATTCACCTCGTTCCCGACCGTGCTGCTGGTCGCGACCCTCTATCGCCTTGGCCTCAACATCGCCTCGACCCGCCTGATCCTGGGCAATGGTCACGAAGGCGGCCACGGGGCCGGCGCGGTCATCGCCGCCTTCGGCAACCTGATGATGCAGGGCAACTTCGTCATCGGGGTGATCGTGTTCATCATCCTGGTGGTGGTGAACTTCATGGTCGTCACCAAGGGTTCGGGCCGGATCGCGGAAGTCGCGGCCCGCTTCACCCTGGACGCCATGCCCGGCAAGCAGATGGCCATCGACGCCGACCTGTCGACCGGCCTGATCGACCAGGACACCGCCAAGATCCGCCGCAAGGAACTTGAGCAGGAAAGCACCTTCTTCGGCGCCATGGACGGCGCCAGCAAGTTCGTGAAGGGCGACGCTGTCGCCGGCCTGATCATCACCGGCATCAACATCGTCGGCGGCATCCTGATCGGCGTCGTCCAGCACAAGGTGCCGATCGGCGAGGCCGCCTCGACCTACACCCTGATGACCATCGGCGACGGCCTGGTCAGCCAGATCCCGGCCCTGATCATCTCGATCGCCGCCGGTCTGGTGGTGTCGAAGGCCGGCGTCGAGGGCAGCGCCGACAAGGCCCTGACCACCCAGCTGGCCATGAACCCGGTCGCCCTGGGCATGGTCTCGGCCTCGTCGGGCGTCATCGCCCTGATCCCGGGCATGCCGCTGCTGCCGTTCGCCGGCCTGGCGGTCGGCGCGGGCTTCCTGGCCTATCGCCGCGCCCAGCAGGCCAAGCTGGCCCCCGCCAGGGAGGCCGCGGCCGCAGCGGCCAAGGCCGCCGCCGACGCGCCGGCCGAGCCGGAAGAAGAGCCGATCAGCGCGGCCCTGGCCATCGACGACGTCAAGATCGAGCTGGGCTACGGCCTGCTGACCCTGATCAACGACCTGGAAGGCCGCCGCCTGACCGACCAGATCCGCGCTCTGCGCAAGACCCTGGCCACCGAGTTCGGCTTCGTCATGCCGCCCGTGCGGATCCTCGACAACATGCGCCTGGCCAACCAGGGCTACGCCATCCGCATCAAGGAGATGGAGGCGGGCCTGGGCGAAGTGCGCCTGGGTCACCTGATGGCCATGGACCCGCGCGGGGGCCAGGTGGAACTGCCCGGCGAGCACGTGCGCGAGCCCGCCTTCGGCCTGCCGGCCACCTGGGTCGCCGACGACCTGCGCGAAGAGGCGACGTTCCGGGGCTACACCGTCGTCGATCCGGCCACCGTGCTGACCACGCACCTGACCGAGATCCTCAAGGAGAACATGGCCGACCTGCTCTCCTACGCCGAGGTGCAGAAGCTCCTGAAGGAGCTGCCGGAAAACCAGAAGAAGCTCGTCGACGACCTGATCCCAGGCGTCGTCAACGCCGCCACGATCCAGCGCGTGCTGCAGGCCCTGCTCAAGGAACGCGTCTCGATCCGCGACCTGCCGCAGATCCTGGAAGGCATCGGCGAGGCCGCTCCGCACACCAGCTCGGTCACCCAGCTGGTCGAACAGGTCCGCGCGCGCCTGGCCCGCCAGCTGTGCTGGGCCAACCGAGGCGACGACGGCGCCCTGCCGATCATCACCCTGTCGGCCGACTGGGAGCAGGCCTTCGCCGACGCCCTGATCGGGCCCGGCGACGACAAGCAGCTGGCCCTGGCCCCCTCGCGCCTGCAGGACTTCATCCGCGGCGTGCGCGACACCTTCGAGCGCGCGGCCCTGCAGGGCGAGTCGCCGGTGCTGCTGACCAGCCCGGCCATCCGCCCCTATGTGCGCTCGATCATCGAGCGCTTCCGCGGCCAGACCGTGGTGATGAGCCAGAACGAGATCCACCCCCGCGCCCGTCTGAAGACGGTGGGGATGGTCTAGGCCTGCGCTACGGCCGGGCCGGCTTGTTGATCACCGAGACTGAGACGCCGGGCTTCTCGACGCCCGGGCAGGCGCCCGGGACGTTGCAGTTGTAGGTGATGGTCGTGCAGCCCGTCGTGACGAGCAGCAGGGCGAGACAAAGGGTGAGGCGCAAAGCCGACTCCTGCAAAAAGCTGGGTCCTTGCTAGTCCTCGCGCGGCCTGGCCACAACGTGCGAGCGTCGCGGTCCCTCTTGCACTTCCCAGAATAAGTCAGACAAATACCCGTCGCCGTGGGAACCTCCACGCGTGACGGGAGGACTTCAGATGGGCTTCAACGCCTGGCGCCGCCGCTCGCTCGGAGCCTGCACATCGCTTCTGGCGCTCGGCCTGCTGGGCGCAGCGCCCGCCTGGGCCGCGCCCGCGAAACAGGTCGAGATCGTCAAGCGCCTGAAGCCCGGCAAGGCCCCGGCGGTAAAGGACCAGACCGCCTATCTGCTCGTCTATTTCAAGGACGAGACCCATTCCCTGCACTTCGCCGTCTCGTCCGACGGCTACAGCTTCACCGACGTCAACGACGGCGCGCCGGTGCTGGAGGGGCGGGACGTCGCCGAGCAGAAGGGCCTGCGCGACCCGCACATCGCCCGCGGTCCCGACGGGGCCTTCTATCTGGCGATGACCGACCTGCACATCTTCGCTCAGGAGAAGGGTCTTCGCTCAGACAAATGGGAGCGGCCGGAGAAGGGTTACGGCTGGGGCAACAACCGCGGCCTGATCCTGATGAAGTCGTACGATCTGGTCCATTGGACCCATGCGATCGCGCGGATCGACAAGCTGTTCCCGCAGATGGGCGACATCGGCTGCGCCTGGGCGCCGGAAACGATCTACGACCCCGAGCGCAAGGCGATGATGGTCTATTTCACGACCCGGGTCGGCGCCGGCCGCAACTACCTCGTCTACGCCTATGCCGACGACGCCTTCACCACCCTGACCGCCGAACCCAGGCCGCTGCTGGCCCATCCCGATCCGAACCAGAGCCTGATCGACGGCGACATCACCAAGGTGGGCGACACCTATCACCTGTTCGCCGTGGGCTACGACAAGCCGGCCGGCATCCGCCACGCGACGTCGAAGAGCCTGACCGGCGGCTATGTCTACGAGCCCGGCAAGATCGATCCCGAAGCCGTCGCCGCCGAAGCCCCGACCCTGTGGCGGCGGACGGGAACCGATACCTACGTCCTGATGTACGACGTGTTCGGGGCCAAGCCGAACAACATGGGTTTCTCGGAGACGACCGACTTCGTCCACTACAGGAACCTCGGCCGCTTCAACGACCCGGGCTCGCCGATGAAGGCGACCAACTTCCAGAGCCCCAAGCACGGGGCGGTGATCCCCGTGACGCCGGCCGAGGTGGCGCGGCTGAAGGCGTGGTTTTCTGGAACCCCTCTCTCTGTGAGAGAGGGAGGGGCCCGCGCCGGAGGCGTGGGAGGGTGAGAGGTGACAAATTCGCCGAATGAAGCGCGGCGGTTCAGCGTGGACTGCGATATTGGCGGGTTGGCTGCGGCCAGGGGGTTGCCTGTTGGCGGTGAAACCCCTCACCCTCCCAGGCTATCGCCTGGGCCCCTCCCTCTCTCTTAGAGATGTTCAGACCGGGGACATCCGTGACAGGTGTTCGGAGACATC
>NZ_QHJY01000045.1 GCF_003185805.1 Caulobacter sp. D5 | reverse complement strand
GGGCCGGCGGCCGGTCGAGGGGCCGCTGGACGTCGTCCAGTTCGGCCCCGCGCAATACGCCTGGCGCGACGCGGGGGCCCAAAGCCGGCCCGCGCGCTCGCTGCCGCCCAGCCGGTTCACGACGTCGGCCGGCGCGCTGACGCTGCCGGCCTATTCGCTGACCGTGGTGGGTTGGACCGAAGCATTTTCGAGCGAAGTGGCTTCCGGTTCGCGTGAAGAAAATGCGTCACGACAAAAGATCAGACCCCCCGACCTGATGCAATCAGGTTGGGGGTCTGGCTGAGGCCCTACTTCTTCAGCCGGTCGATCAGGGCGCTGGTCGAGGCGTCGTGGCTGCCCACGGCGCCGGCTTCCAGTTCCGGCAGGATGCGGTTGGCCATCACCTTGCCCAGCTCCACGCCCCACTGGTCGAAGCTGTTGATCCCCCAGATCACGCCCTCGACGAAGGTCTTGTGCTCATAGAGGGCGATCAGGGCGCCGAAGGTCTGGGGCGTCAGGCGATCCAGCAGCACCAGGGTCGACGGACGGTTGCCGGCGAAGGTGCGCTGGGGCGCCAGGGTCGCGATCTCGGCTTCGGACACGCCCT
Organism: Caulobacter sp. D5; assembly: GCF_003185805.1. GTDB lineage: Bacteria > Pseudomonadota > Alphaproteobacteria > Caulobacterales > Caulobacteraceae > Caulobacter. Next base: position 6,790 of record NZ_QHJY01000045.1, on the reverse strand, counting down.
TGGCCTGGAGTTCAGCCACGACGTCCTCGGTGGTGCGGCCGACCATGAAGGCCTCGGCCTGGGCCAGCAGGTTCGACAGCAGCTTCTCGTGCATGCCCGCCGGGCCTTCATCCGACTTGGCCAGGCCGATCAGCTCCATCGGGGTGATGTCGGTCCCCTGGTGCATGCACTGGAAATAGGCGTGCTGGACGTTGGTGCCCTCGTCGCCGAACACCACGGTGGCGGTGCCGCGCGCGGCGAGCTGGCCGTTGGGGCCGACCGACTTGCCGTTGCTCTCCATCTCCAGCTGCTGGAGGAAGGAGGCCAGGCGGCGCAGGCGGTGCGAGTACGGAACGACCGAGCGGGCGCGGCGGTCCAGGCCGTTGCGGTTGAAGATCTGGGCCAGGGCCACCAGCACCGGGGCGTTCTTTTCCAGCGGGGCCGAAGCGAAGTGGGCGTCCATCTCGGCCGCGCCGTCGAGGAAGCCCTGGAACACGTCCCAGCCGGCGGCGACGGCCACCGACAGGCTGACCGCCGACCACAGCGAATAGCGGCCGCCGACCCAGTCCCAGAAGCCGAACACCCGCTCGTCGGCCACGCCGAAGGCCGAGGTCTTGTCGAGCGCCGTCGACACGGCGGCCAGGTGAGCGTTGGCGCCCTGCTCGCCCACGGCCGCGACCAGCCAGGCGCGGGCGGCGGCGGCGTTGGACATGGTCTCCTGGGTGGTGAAGGTCTTGGAGACCACCACGACCAGGGTCTCTTCCGGATCCAGGTCGGCCGTGGTCAGCAGGAACTCGGCGCCGTCGACATTGGCCACGAACCGCAGGTCGATCTCCGGCTTAACCGGGCGCAGGGCGTCCCACAGCAGGCGGGGACCAAGGTCGCTGCCGCCGATGCCGATGTGCAGTATGGCCTTGAACGGCTTGCCGGTGGCGCCCTTGATCGCGCCCGAGCGCACCGCCTCGGCGAAGGCCTTCATCCGGCTGCGGACGGCTTCGACGTCGGCCATCACCGGAACGCCTTGCGCCTTGATGTCGGCGTCGGCCTTGGCGCGCAAAGCGACGTGCAGCACGGCGCGGCCTTCGGAGCTGTTGATCGCCTCGCCGCCCAGCATGCGGGCGCGGGCGCCTTCGACGTCGGCGGCGTGGGCCAGGTCGAGCGCGGCTTCCAGGCCGGCTTCGTCCCAGGCCTGCTTGGAGAGGTCCAGATGCAGGCCCGCGACGTCGAGGGTCAGGGTCTCGAGGCGTTGGGGCTCGGCGTCGAAGAACTCGACGATGCGCTTCTCCCCGGCGGCCTTGGCGGCGGTTTCCAGGCGGGTCCAGGCAGCGTCGAGGTCGGCCACGGGCAACTCCATATGTGGTAAAACGGTGTTTACGGGAGCGGGCTTACCAAAGGTCAGTCTCGGCGTCATGAAGACCAATGACGTTTTTCGCCTGGAGCGCCTGATGTCCTGCGACGCGATCGCCTTTTCCGCCATGTTGTGGCTGGCTTCGACCGGTTCGGCGGCGCCCGTCGACCAGGCTCCGGCCGTAGTGCAACAGGGCCAGGCCCCGGCGTCGGTGGCGGGCGAGCCGCTGTTCGCCGACATCGTCAAAAGGGCCGGCGCGCTGAAGGGCCAGACCGAGGCCTATCGCCAGGCCCTGCCGAAGGACGCCGCCGCGGCGGCAGTCCCGCTCTCCGGCTTCACCGCCTTCAAGGCCGAGATCGAGGCCCTGTCGGCGCTCGACATGAAGGGCCACGTGACCCTGAAGGAGCGCGGCGCGGTCGACGACCTCAAGTGCATCCTGCGCGGCATCAGCCAGGACCTGCCCGAGAAGCTGTCGGCCATGTCGGCGGCCAAGACGGTCAAGGAGCAGGATCTCGCCCTGCGCGACATGGTCTATCTGCTGAACGACAACGTCGAGGTCATCACCGCGCCGCCCCAGCCGGCGGCTTGAGCTTTCCCTCTACCCTACCAAGCCCGTCATCCCGGAAAGCGCGCAGCGCTTATCCGGGACCCAGGGGCCGCCGCACTACGCCGGCCGCCGCGCGAGCGCCCAGCCTGGACGCGGCGCCCAGTCCCCTGGGTCCCGGCTCTTCGCTACGCTTCGGCCGGGATGACGAGGAAGGGGCGCGCGAGAGGTTTCCCATTCAAGCGTCCTTGTACTTCACCGCGCAGCCATAGGGCTGGCTCGCCGGGACGGCCACCTTGCGGCCAGCCTTGAGGTCGGCCAGCGCGGCGGCGACGTAGTTCTTGGCGCCGGCGATGTCCTCGACCTTGTTGCTGGGCTTGTCGTCGATGGCGCCCTGGTAGACGACCTGCCCGGCCGGATCGATGACGAACATGTGCGGGGTGGTCTTGGCCTTGTAGGCGGTGGCGACCACGCCGTCGGAGTCGAGCAGCAGGGTGGTCGGCTTGGCGCCCTTGGCGCTCATCCAGGTCCTGGCCTGGGCGCCGTCGGCGAAATAGCCCTGCTTGCCGGGGGCCGAGGAGGCGACGCTGAGCCAGACCACGCCGTCGGCCGTGGCGGCCTGCTGCAGGCCCTGCATGTTCCCGGAATAGTGCTTCTTCACATAGGGGCAGCCCTCGTTGACCCATTCGAGCACGACGGTCTTGCCCTTGAACTCGGCCAGCGAGCGGGTCTTGCCGTCGATGTCCTTGGCCGTGAAGCCCGGGGCTGGCGCGGCGAGCGCGAAACTGGGGGCGAGCACGACCAGCGGGGCGCTGGCGACGATCAGGCGACGGGTGATCATGGGGAACCTCCGAGGGGCGACAGTCGGCGTTGCGAGACATTCTCACGGATCGTCCTGCGGTGGAACAGCGCACCGGACGTGCAATCCTTTGTTACTCGCGGCCAAGCTTGGCCATGAACGCTTGATCCGCCGCATTTCGGCCGCCAGAAGACGGCATCGCTCGCCCCGTTTCTCCCCGAACGCCACGATCATGACGCTCCGCTCCAAGCTTTCCCTCGTCGCCGCTCTGACCGCCGGCCTCGCCCTGGCCGCCTGCACGACGACCAAGGAGACCACCGTCTTCGTGCCGGTGGTGGCGCCGACCCCGCCCAGCTCGCTGACGCCGCAGCCGATCATGCTGTTCAACCAGGCCAAGGAGGGGCGCAAGCTCTTCACCCTGGAGGCCGAGTTCCCCTATTGCGACGTCGAGACCGGCAAGGTGATCGTCGTGCCGCGCTGGTACGTCACCGACTTCGCCAGCGTGCCCTGGTACGGCCAGGGCTTCATCGAGCCGCAGGGACCGACGGCGCGCGCCGCCATCGTCCACGACTGGCTCTATGCGGTGGGCGAGCCGGGCAAGCGGGCCGAGGCCGACGCCATCTTCCTGCGCGCCATGCTGAAGTACGGGGTCAAGCCGTTCCAGGCCAACCTCGCCTACCAGGCCGTCAAGACCGGCGGCGAGCGGGGCTACGCCCTGCCCGGCGACTGGATGTTCATCGACCCGCGCCGCCAGGACGTGCGCCAGCCGCCGCCCTTCGCCCGGCCCAAGACCGGCGCGGTGCGGATCATGCCGCGCTGCCAGGGCTTCGAGGCGCTGATCCAGACCGGCTGGCGGGCCTATCCCCTGCCCCGGCCGGTGATCGCCGCGCCGCCGCCGGTGACGACCACGCGCACGCCGATCGACGACGTGAGGGCGCGCCTGCCCTGGGGCGGCGACAAGAAGAAGTAGAGGCCGGGCCAAGCCCGCAGGCCATTGCCCAGCTTGACCTTCGGTCGTACGGCTAGGCCATGCTCGACTTCCTGTGGACCTTGCGCGGGTCGATCCCGCTGGACCCGACGGCTTCCTACGGGGGCGTTCTCGACCGCGTGGCGACCCTGCTCGAGCAGCAGAACAAGCCGCCCCGGCGAGTCGAGGCCAATGTCGTGACGTTCAAGACGCCGTTCTCGTCGTTTCGGCGCAGTTGGAAGGCCCTGCAGATCTACAACGAAGGCCGGTTCTGGACCGAGCACGGCCTGGACGGGCGGGTGCTGCGCTATCAGCTGAACTGCCTGCACCTGCTGCTGGCCTGCGTGCTGTTCGCCGTCTTCTTCGCCTTCATTTCCTTCAAGGCTGGGCCGGGCGAGGACGACGTCACCCTGCACGGCGCCTACCTGCTCGCCGCGGTCTACGCCGTGAACATGCTGGTGGGCTGGTTCCGCGCCACGCGGGTGATCCGCGAGGCCGTGCGCGGTCGCTAGGGCTTTCTGGCCAGTCCGCTCAGCCGGGCCTTGTCGAGGCTCAGCGCCAGGCCGGCGTTGCGGCCGGCCAGGGTCGCCACCCGGTACTCGGCCGCGCCGCCGAGGATCAGCGAGGCCTCGGACGGGTTGAGGCCATAGTCCTGCTCCAGCCACTGGATCATCGCCCCGGTCGCCGCCCGGGCCGCCTCGTCCAGCGACGAAGCCTGGCCCAGCACTGTGATCCGGTCGGCGGTCTCGATGCGCGGCGCGGCTAGCGGCCGGGAGGGCAGCAGCTCGACGCTGAACTCGACGTCCAGCGAGGTCTCCAGCGCCCACTGGGTGGTCTCGCCGTCGCCTTGCAGGGCGTGGCCGTCGCCGAGGAACAGCATGGCGCCGGGCTGGAACACCGGCAGATAGACGGTGGCCCCCTCGCCGATCTCGTTGAAGTCCATGTTGCCGCCCCAGCGGCCGCTGTCGCCCGCCGACTGCGGGGGAAAGCCGAAGTCCGGCGCCACGCCCAGGCCGCCCAGCATCGGCCGGACGGGGACGGCGTAGTCCTTCAGCCGCTCGGGCGGTTCCTCGAGGCGCGCGAGCCCTGTCGCGCGATCCAGCCGCCAGCGGACCGGCTTGCCCAGTCCCGCCGAGCGCGCGGCCAGGCCCAGCGACATGGCCCGGCCGGCCACGCCGTCCAGGCTGTCGGCATAGTCGCGATTGAGCGTCAGCTTGCGGATGTGGATCGCCAGCACGTCGCCGGCCTTGGCCCCGGCCACGAAGAACGGCCCGGTCTGGGGATTGCCGTAGAGCGCCGCGACCTTGCCCTGCTCGTCGACGCCGCCGGAATCGATGGTGCGGGTCGCCACGACGTCGCCGGGCCGGATCACCAGGGCCGGCGGCAGGTCGGCGGTGAAGGTGTTGGAGAAGCTGGCGGGCGAATAGGTCACCCGCCCCGGCGGCCCCGCGGGGATCTCCAGCCGCAGGGCGGTGAAGGCGTGGCGGGCGCGGGCCTTGTTGCTGGTGTCGGGATAGTCGGCCCAGCCGGTCAGGACGCCGTCGCGCTGCGTGGCCTCATAGCGGTGCGGGACGCCGTGGCTGTCGATGGCGACGAAGCTGAGCCTGTCGCCCCGCCGGCTGCCCGTCAGGGTCCAGTCGTCGACCGCGCCTAAGAGCGCGTCACCCTTGGCGTCCAGAGTCAGCACCGCATGCTCGGCGTTGCCCCACCGATCGACGGACATCAGCCAGGTCTGAGGCGCGGCCGCCGCAGGCCCCGCCAACGCCAGGATCGCCCCGAAAGCTGCCCCAAAGACCGTCCAAGCCCGCATCTCGCCCTCCGCCCCTGGGGTGCGCGCCGCACGGTAGCGACGTGGCGGGAGCTGACAAATGAAGCTTCTGACAGGTTCGGTGGTCAGCCCGCCGCCCAGTCGGTGAGCGACGCGCTCATAGCGAGACAATATGCCGCACCCACAACCTCTAGAACATCAAACAAGCTCAACCATTTCTCTTAAAACGCCACCGCACAAGGCAGGGAAGAATGCTGATTAGAAGGAAGTACGTTCGGGCGCTTTCAAGCTACCTCGGCGGATTGATCCCGAATACGGAATTCAAGTTCGTTGTCGATCTCGGACAAATTGAGAGAGGAAAGCTCGACAGGTCCGGTTTTGCACAGCTTGGGGACGGCGACACGCTACTTCCACCGGCCATTGGAAAGGTTAGCCGGACCAATGCAGAGGGGATCTATGTGACCCACCGTGACCGCCCAAAAGAGCCTAGACTTGTGGGGAGGCGCGAATGGACTCGGCAAGAGTGGGCAGGTCCCGGCCAAACTCGCACCGTAACCGAAGCCGTCGATATCTATCGTGATTGTTACCCGCGCACATTTGTCCCGCCGCTCGGGATCGAACTCACCGTCGTAGACCACGCTGGTTCTCGCCTAGTAACATCCCCAGCCTCGACTTGGCTGCAAACGCCAGAGGCTGAGGTTCTACATACCCTAAATTTAATGCTCGAATTATTCGGAGAAGTGGAGGTTCGGCACGAAAATTTGACCTCCTTCCTACCGCCTCACACCCGGCGCGTAAACTGGACGCTTTTACCCCCCGGAAGCACACTCTCTGGAGTAAGCGCACACGTAGCAGGTCTAATTGGGCGCACAGCTCCTACGTTTCGTGGACCAATTATGAGTAGACTCACGTTTCTGGCGAGCCGAAATCCTCCAGAAGTCTACTTAGGTCACGGCGGATTTCACGCTTATGTTGCCTACGTATTTCCAACAACCGGAATGACGATACTAGAGAGCGTTATGCCAGCAAATGCAACCTATGTTTTTGCTGGCAATTGGTCCTCCGTATCTCATCTTACGAAATCACAGATCCTTGCAGGATCACATCATCATGCCCGCATCATTCATGATGCCAATTGGGAGACCAACCTTGCTCCCTTTGCCAGATAAACTCTCCGGCTGAGGCTCAGCCCTTGGCCGCTTTCTCCACCGCCTCGATGACCAGGCCTTCGGTCAGCAGCTGGGGCAGGATGGCGGGCGCGCCGCCGCCCTTGGGATAGACGAGATAGAGCGGCACGCCAGCGCGGCCCTGCTCGGCCAGGGCCTTGGCGATCGTGGCGTCGCGCTTGGTCCAGTCGGCCTTCAGCAGGACGGCGTTCTGGGCCT
>NZ_QHJY01000396.1 GCF_003185805.1 Caulobacter sp. D5 | reverse complement strand
CGGCGGCGAGGTCGTGGCGCGAGGTCGCGCCGGCGTTGGTGAAATGAAAGAGGCCGAAGACCGCATCGCCGGCCTGGGCCGCGGCCCAGCGCGGCGCGGCGGCGAGCAGGAACTCGGCCAGGGCCAGCGCGTCGGTCGGGCAGCCGAACTGGTCGGCGACCACCCGCAGCTCGTCGCGCGTGCGGCCCAGCTGCAGCATGGTGCGCACGAAGTTGCGGCCGAAGCGCGAGAACACCCACGAGATCCGCACCACCACGCCCTTCTCCCAGGCCAGGACGGCGGTTTCGCCGTCGAGCTTGGTGGCGCCGTAGACCGACAGCGGATGGGGCGCGTCGTCCTCGCGGTAGGGTCGGTCGAGGGCGCCGTCGAACACGCAGTCGGTGGACAGGTGAACCAGCGGCAGGCCGCGGGCCGCGCAGGCCCGGGCCATGGCCGCCGGCGCCAGGGCGTTGGCGGCGCGGGCGGCGTCGGGCTCGGCCTCGGCCTTGTCGACCAGGGTGAAGCCGGCGCAGTTGACGACAAGATCGCAGTCGGCCCCGGCGATGGCCGCCTCGATCGCTGCGAGGTCGGCGAGATCGACCTCCTGGCGCGACAGCGGCGTCAGGATCGCGCGACCGGGGGCCCGGTCGATCATCGCCCGCGAGACCTGGCCGGTGGCCCCGAACTGCAGGATGCGGATCACTTGCCCTCGCCCTGGGTCGTATCCGGGGTCACGCCCAGCCGCTGGCCGGCGAAGCCCTTGGCCTGGATGGCTTCCCACCAGGCGTCGTTGTCGAGGTACCAGCGCACGGTGCGCTCCAGGCCTTCCTCGACGGTCATGGCTGGCGACCAGCCCAGTTCGCGCTGCAGCTTGCCCGCGTCGATGGCGTAGCGACGGTCGTGGGCGGGCCGGTCGGTGACGTGGGTGATCAGGGCTTCGCGCGGCGTGTTGCCGGGGCGGATCGCGTCGAGCACGGCGCAGATGGTGCGCACCAGGTCGATGTTGGCGCGCTCGGCGTCGCCGCCGATCAGGTAGGTCTCGCCCGGCGCGCCGGCCTCCAGCACCCGCAGCAGGGCGCCGGCGTGATCCTCGACATGCAGCCAGTCGCGCACCTGCCGCCCGTCGCCGTAGACCGGGATGGGCCGGCCGGCCAGGGCGTTGAAGATCACCGTCGGGATCAGCTTTTCCGGATGCTGGCGCGGGCCGTAGTTGTTCGAGCACGAGGTGACGATCACCGGCAGCCCGTAGGTGCGGCCCCAGGCCCGGGCCAGCAGGTCGGACGAGGCCTTGCTCGACGAATAGGGCGAGGTGGGATCGACCGGCGAGCGCTCGTCGAAGGGGGGATCCTCGGGGCCCAGGGCGCCGTAGACCTCGTCGGTGGAGACGTGGACGAAACGGAAGCCGGCGGCGCGGTCGGCCGGCAGGCGGGCCAGGTGCGCGCGGGCGGCCTCCAGCAGCACGGCCGTGCCGACGATGTTGGTGCGCACGAAGGCCAGCGGGCCGTCGATCGAGCGGTCGACGTGGGATTCCGCGGCCAGATGCAGCACGGCGTCCGGGTCGTGGCGGGCGAAGATCGCCGCGACGGCCTCGGGGTCGGCGATGTCGGCCCGCTCGAAGACGTATCCCGTGGCGTCCGCCACATCGGCCAGATTGGCCAGGTCGCCGGCATAGGTCAGGGCGTCGAGATTGACGACCGCGTGGCCGGCCTCCAGCGCCTTGCGCACCAGGGTCGAGCCGATGAAGCCGGCCCCGCCGGTGATCAGGAGTTTCAAGCCGCCTCTCCAGAAGCCGCCGGGAAACGCCGGCCAAGCTTCGCTTTCAGGAATTCGAGCAGGTCGCCGCCCGCGTAGAGAAAGCCTTCGACGCCGGCCCGGCGGGCGGCCTCGACGTCGCTGTCGTTGTCGCCGACCAGCACGCATTCGTCCGGCGAAAGGCCGTGCTCGGCCAGTCCGCGCAGGATCATGCCGGGATTGGGCTTGCGGTCGGGATGGTCGTCGCAGCGATAGGCCTCGACCACGGCGTCCTTGTGGAACGGGCAGTGGTAGAAGGCCGAGATCCGGCCGCCGCGCGCGGTCAGTTCGTCCTGCATCACCGCGTGCAGGGCGTGGACGGCGTCCTCGCCGTAGTAGCCGCGCGCCACGCCCGACTGGTTGGTGACCACGATCGAGCGCACGCCCGCCGCCGTCAGAGCCGCGATCGCCTCGCGGGCGCCGGGCGTCCACTCCAGGTCGGCCGGATCGTGGACGTAGCCGTGATCCAGGTTCAGCACGCCGTCGCGGTCGAAGAAAACAGCCTTCAGTGGCGCTTCGTTGGGCATCCGCTAGCCATTACGCGAGCCCTCGCCCTGTCACAAGCGGAGGGTTGCGCCACGGAAGGGGAGCGCTAGAAACGGCGCCATCAAGGAGAGCTCAATGACCGCCGACCGCATCGTCCGCCTGCGTGACCAACTCAAGGCGTGGGCGCTGCACGACGCCTTTCCGCTGTGGTGGACGGTCGGGGCGGACCACGAGAAGGGCGGCTTCTTCGAGAAGATCGATCTCGACGGCTCGCCGGTGGAGGCGCCCCGCCGCGCCCGGGTGCAGCCGCGGCAGATCTACGCCTACGCCGCCGCCGGCCTGCTGGGCTGGGACGGGCCCTGGAAGGCGGCGCTCGAGCACGGGCTGGACTTCTATCTGAGCAAGTACCGTCGCCCGGACGGCTTCATGCGCACCCTGGTGGCCAGCGACGGGACGCCGCTGGACGACAAGGTCGACCTCTATGACCAGGCCTTCGGCCTGTTTGGCCTGGCCATGGCCGCCCAGGTTCTGCCCGAGCGGACCGACCTGCCGCTTCTGGCCGTGGGCTTGCGCGACTCCCTTTACGCCACGCTGAAGCATCCGGTCGCGGGCTTCGAGGAGAGCGTTCCGCGCAGCGTGCCGCTGCTGTCGAACCCGCACATGCACCTGTTCGAGGCCAGCCTGGCCTGGG
>NZ_QHJY01000395.1 GCF_003185805.1 Caulobacter sp. D5 | reverse complement strand
CCGAAACCGCCCCGCCCGGCGCGGCTCCGCCGCCCACCGCGACGCCGCCGCCCGGACCACCGGGGTTGCCGCCATCGCGCAGGGCCTTCAGCGCATCTTCCGGACCCGGCAGGTCGGCGGCGTAGCACAGGCGGATGATGGCCATCTCGGCGGCGGCCATGGCGTCGGGCGCGCGGCGCACCTCGTCATGGGCCTTGAGCAGCATCTGCCAGAGGCGGGCCATGGTTCCGGCGCTGGTCTGGGCGCCGACCGAGGTCAGGCGCGCGGCCTGCTCCTTGGGCATCGACAGGGCGTCCGGCCCCAGGGCCTTGGCGACCGACGAAGCGTGGCAGTGGTCGAGCAGGTCGAGCATCACCACCACCGGATCGGCGCCGAAGCCCCACAGCTGGCGGAAGGTGGTCAGGGCCTCGCCCGGCTTGCCGCTCATCACCTGTTCGAAGAGAGCGATGGTCTGGCTGCGGTCGGCCAGGCCCAGCATGTCGCGGACGACGGCGGCGGTGACGGTCTGGCCGCGCTCGGTCTGGACGATAGCCTGGTCGAGCAGGGAGAGGCCGTCGCGGGCCGAGCCCTCGGCGGCGCGGGCGATCAAAGCCAGGGCGTCGGCGTCGATCCGCGCCCCTTCCTTCTGCGAGATGCGGTCGAAGTGCTTGGCCAGCACGTCCGGCTCGATCCGGCGCAGGTCGAAGCGCTGGGTGCGCGACAGGATCGTCACCGGAACTTTTCGGATCTCGGTGGTGGCGAAGATGAACTTGGCGTGCGGCGGAGGCTCTTCCAGCGTCTTCAGCAGGGCGTTGAACGCCGCCGTCGACAGCATGTGCACTTCGTCGATGATGTAGACCTTGTAGCGCGCCTCGACCGGGGCGTAGCGCACCCCGTCCAAGAGCTCGCGCATCTCGTCGACCTTGGTGCGGCTGGCGGCGTCGAGCTCCAGCACGTCCATGTGCCGGCCCTCGATGATCGCCCGGCAGTGGCGGCCTTCGGTGGTCAGATCGACGCTGGGGCCGTGGACGGTGTCGCTCTCGTAGTTCAGCGCGCGCGCCAGCAGGCGGGCGGTGGTGGTCTTGCCGACCCCGCGGACGCCGGTGAGCATGAAGGCGTGGGCGATGCGGCCGGTGCTGAACGCATTGGCTAGCGTGCGGACCATGGCCTCCTGGCCGATCAGGTCCTCGAAGGTGCGCGGACGGTACTTCCGGGCCAGCACGGTGTAGGCCGCGCCGGGCTCTTCCGGTTCGGGCTCGGGCAGCGGCTTGGGCGCAGGCGCGGCCGCCGCCGGGGTCGGGGGCGCGTCGCCGAAGATGTCGGCCGTGTTCTCGTCGCGCTCGGCCACGTCCTCGCGTTCGAAGGCGGGCTCGTCCCAGGGGGGAGCGGAATCGGGCGTGAGGTCGTGGTCGGCCATGGGCGCAGTCTAGAGCGTCGGGCGGCGCGGCAAAAGGCTCGCGCGCGCTCGCTGGCGTGGATGCTGACGATTTCGGGGAATAAGGTGGAGACCGGCAGACGACCCGAAGGTGATCTCGTTGTGGCTGCTGCCTCTCGGCCCTGACCAGGTTGGCGAGGCCATCGTCCGTCGCCGATCTCCGAGGGGGTATATCGCGACTCATCGACCGATATGCAAGCGCCCAGAGCGTCGCAGCCGAAAGTGGCCGCCGGTTTCGGCGTCCGCGACGCGACAAAACGGGAAGCCAGAGCGTCGCGGGCCGTAGAGATGTGGATCGCGGGCCAGGGCGGTGGTCGTTTCCGGTGGGCGAAAAGCCTTAACGGCAGGCGGTGACGACTCCGCGTCGCTGGGCTACAGATTCGCCCATGCCGCTATCCGAGATCGTCAACATCTTCGCCGGGAATCCGCTGGACCGCGCCAGCGAGCGTCGAGGCGACGCCAGCTGGATCGCCGAGAAGCTCGACGACGCCCAGTCCCTGGCCGTCGCCGTCTGGAACGGCAAGGTCCTGGTCGAGGACGCGCCGGGGGCTGATGATGAGCCGGGCGGCGTCCAGATCGCCTATCTGCGCGCCGACATGGCCAAGGAACTGGCCGGCACCGACGAGCGCCTGCTGTTCATGGGCCTGTGGAAGGACATCGCGGTCTTCGCCGTCGATCTCGAGGGCGCGGCCGATCCGGCGGAGGGGGCCCTGCAGGGGCTGGGCCGGTTCGAGGAACTGCGCGGCGCGGCCGCCACTCTGCCGGCGCCCGACGCCGGCATCCTGGGCACCGCCAAGTCGATGTTCGAATGGCGGCGCAAGCATCCGTTCTGCGCCAACTGCGGCCAGAAGAGCGACATCGCCGACGGCGGGTGGAAGCGCATCTGCCCGGCCTGCCACGCCGAGCACTTCCCGCGCACCGACCCGGTGGCTATCATGCTGGCCGTGCATGGCGGCAAGTGCCTGCTGGGCCGCCAGGCCGCCTGGCCGCAGGGCATGTTCTCGGCCCTGGCCGGCTTCATCGAGCCCGGCGAGACCATCGAGGAGGCCTGCGCCCGCGAACTGAAGGAAGAGGCGGGTCTCGTCGCCACCAAGGTCCGCTACCACTCCAGCCAGCCCTGGCCGTTCCCCGCCTCGCTGATGATGGGGCTGATCGCCGAGGTCGACAGCGACCAGGCCGCCCCCGACCAGACCGAGCTGGAAGCCGTCCGCTGGTTCGACAAGGACGAGGCGAAGGCCCTGATCCGCGGCGAGATCGAAGACGCCTTCGCCCCGCCGACCCTGGCGATCGCCCATCAGCTGATCAAGACCTGGTGCGAGAGCGAGGACTGATCGTGAGACCCTCTCCCTGAAGGGGGAGGTGTCGGCGAAGCCGACGGAGGGGGACGTGGCCTGTGAGTCAGCAGGCGCCTCGATGTCAGCAGAAACTTCCCCCTCCGGCCCTCCAGGCCACCTCCCCCCTTCAGGGGAGGGTCTTGCTCACCCCACCAGCCTCACCCACTCCCGCACCACCATCGCCCCCAGCACGATCGTGCTGAGCGAAAACACCGCGAACCGCGCCAGCACGATGTTGATGCTGGCCTGGATCAGGCTGTGCAGCACCCGCAGGGCGACATAGGCCCAGGCCAGCCCCACCGACGCCCCGTCCGCATGGCCGGCGACCGCGATGGCCAGGGCCGCCGCGTAGAAGATCGTGGGCTGTTCCATCAGGTGGTTGTAGTTGTCGGCCGCCTGGCGGGCGGCGTCGGGCAGGCCGGTGAGCGAGCCCGGAAACCGCGCGTCCTGCGGCTTGATCCCGGCCTTGCCCATGGCCGGCAGGCGCTGGGCGTACATCCATACCCACATCAGCAGCGACCAGCTCACCAGCGCCAGCACCGGCGCGATCATCGTATCCATGGCGTTGCCTCCCCAGGCGATTGTCATGGAAGCAGGCTATTGGCGGACCGGCGGTATTTGAAGCGTGACCTTACGGACGGCGTATTGGCGCGATGATGGTTGCGAGGCTAGGCTCACAGCTTCTGGTGGAGGAAGCCGATGCTGATCGGACTGCTTTTCGTCGCGCTCCTGGGCGGGCAGGCCGAGCCGCCGGACTTCGCCGGGTCGATCGCCTGCGTGGGTCTCGCCCAGCAGGCGGCCAAGGACATGAAGACGCTCAAACGCGCGGCCCGGAACGATCCGGCCCAATTGGCCGAACTCGAAAGCGCCGGCGTCCTCTGGAAGCGGGTCGGCGCCCAGGCGGCCCGCTCGGCCGAAGAGACGGCGGCGAGCGAAGGCAAGTCCAGGGGCGAACAGGACGACCTGGCGGCTCAGACACGCCGGGCCTTCGAGACCGCCCCGCCCGAGCTCCGGAACGCGATGGCCGAGAGCTGCATCTACAAGTTCGCCCGCGACGAATGGGACAAGCGCAACAGGTAGCGCCGGCCGGTCAGCGCTTCTTCAGCGTCTCTTCCATGCCGCGGCGGGCCAGTTCGTCGGCGCGTTCGTTGTGCTCGTGGCCGGCGTGACCCTTGACCCAGCGCCAGTCGATCTCGTGGCGCAGGCGGGCGGCGTCGAGGCGCTGCCACAGGTCGACGTTCTTGACCGGGCTCTTGTCGGCGGTCTTCCAGCCCTTGGCCTTCCAGCCATGGATCCACTGGGTGACGCCCTTCATCACGTACTGGCTGTCGGTGTGCAGCTCGGCCTTGGTCGGGCGGTTCAGGGCCTCCAGGGCCATGATCGCGCCCATCAGCTCCATGCGGTTGTTGGTCGTGGCCAGGTCGCCGCCGCAGATTTCCTTGCGCTTGTCGCCATACATCAGCACCGCGCCCCAGCCGCCGGGGCCCGGATTCCCGCGGCAGGCGCCGTCGGTATAGATGATCAGCTTGGGGGTCACGACGCCGACCCGAACAGCGACAGGCCCTCGCGGTGGACGGCCAGCTTGCGCTCGTATTCCAGCGGATCCTTCGGACGCACCAGGGCGCCGGCGGGCGTGGCGTTCCAGTCGGCCAGGCGGGTCAGGAAGAAGCGGATGGCCGCGCCACGCGCCAGGATCGGCAGGGCGTCGCGCTCGGCCGGGCTCAGCGGTCGGCGGCGCTCGTAGCCGGCGATCAGGGCGCGGGCGGCGGTGACGTTGAAGCTGCCGTCGGCCTCGAAGCACCAGGCGTTCAGGGTCACGGCCACGTCGTAGGCGTAGGCGTCGTCGCAGGCGAAATAGAAGTCGATGGTCGCCGCGAACTTGCCGTCGGTCTTGAAGAAGACGTTGTCGGGGAAATAGTCGGCGTGGATCGTGCCGGTCGGCAGGTTGCGCGGCCAGGCCAGGGACAGCTCGGCCAGATCCTTGTCGATCACGGCCGACAGGCCCGGCTTCAGGTCCTCGGCGGCCTGACGGTGCTTGGAGAACAGCGGCGCCCAGTGGGGCTGGCCCAGGTCGTTGGCGCGGCGGCCGGCATAGCCTTCGCCGGCCAGATGCAGCCAGGCCAGGCCTTCGCCGGCCTCGCGGCAGTGGGCCGGGGTCGGCTTGCGCACCGACAGGCCCGGCAGGAAGTCGACGATGGCGGCCGGCTTGCCGCGCAGGGTCTTGAGGTTGCGCCCCGCCTTGTCGGCGACCGGACGCGCCGAGGGATAGCCGCGGTCGGCCAGCCAGCCCAGCAGGTCGAGGAAATAGGGCAGGTCCTCGGGTCGCGCGCGGCGCTCGTAGACCGTCAGGATGTAGCGGCCGGTCTCCGTTTCCAGCAGGAAGTTGGAGTTCTCCACGCCCTCGGCGATGCCCTTGAACGCCAGCGGAGCGCCCAGGTCGTACTCGGCCAGGAAGGCTTCGAGCTCTTGGTCGGTGATGTCGGTATAGACGGCCATGGCGGCGGGATGCGGCGCCGCGCGCTGGCGGTCAAGCGGCGTTCGGAGTATAACAGATGTAAGAACTGATGCAGGGCCTCCGCCATGATCGCACTTAAGCTCACGCAAGTCGGAAACTCGGTTGGCGTGGTCCTGCCCAAGGAGGCGCTGGTCAAGCTTGGCGTAGAGAAGGGGGATGTCGTCTATCTGACCGAAGCGCCGGGCGGAGCGATGCAGATTTCGCCCTATGATCCCGAAGTCGCCCGCCAGATCGAACTGGGCGAAGAGATCATGGACGAATACCGCGACACCTTCCGCGCTCTGGCCAAGTGATCGAGCCTCAAGAGCCGAAATGGCTTCTCACGCAGGCGCTGATCGTCCTGCATGAGCGCAGCTTGGCGCTGCATGGCGGACCGTCTGGCGTTCGCGATCTCGGCTTGCTGGTCTCGGCGCTTGAACGGCCGAAGAACCGTTTTCACTACGACGGGGTGGCCGACGTCGTGGAGTTGGCGGCGACCTACGCCGCCGCCGTCTCTGGCAATCATCCATTCGTGGATGGCAACAAACGAGCGGCGTTCCACGCTATGACGTTGTTTCTCAGGGTCAACGGTCTGCGGCTGGTCGCGGATCAAGCCGATGCGGCTCGAACGATCTTCCGCCTCGCTGGCGGTGAGATCGGTATCCCGGAACTTACCGACTGGCTCCGTCCGCGCGTCGTCGACGCGCCCTGACGCCTAAGCCGTCGTCAGCAGCCGCGGCAGCTTGAAGGTCACGGTCTCGCGGGCTTCGACCAGTTCCTCGATCTCCAGGTCGAAGTGGCCGCTGATGGCGTCGATGACGCCCTGCACCAGGTCTTCCGGAGCCGAGGCGCCGGCCGTCAGGCCCACGCTCTGCACGCCCTCGAACCACTTCCACTCCAGGCCCGAGGCGTCGTCGATCAGGTAGGCGGCCTTGGCGCCGGCCTTCAGGCCCACTTCCTTGAGGCGCACCGAGTTGGACGAGTTGCGCGAGCCGACCACCAGGATCAGGTCAGACGCCTCGGCCAGCATCTTCACCGCGTCCTGGCGGTTGGTGGTAGCGTAGCAGATGTCTTCCTTGTGCGGGGCGGCGATGGTCGGGAAGCGCTGCTTGAGCATGGCCACGATGTCGGCGGTGTCGTCGACCGACAGGGTGGTCTGGGTCAGGAAGGCCACGTTCGAGGCGTCCTGCGGCTGCCAGGTGCGGGCGTCGTCGATGTCCTCGATCAGGGTCACCGTGCCCTCGGGCAGCTGGCCCATGGTGCCGACCACCTCGGGGTGGCCGGCGTGGCCGATCAGCACGATCTCGCGGCCGTTGTCGAAGTGCTTCTGGGCCTCGACATGGACCTTGGAGACCAGCGGGCAGGTGGCGTCCAGATAGATCATCTGCCGCGACTTGGCCTCGGCCGGCACCGATTTGGGCACGCCGTGGGCCGAGAACACCACCGGACGGTCGTCGGGCGCCTCGTCCAACTCCTCGATGAAGATCGCGCCCAGCGCCTTCAGCCGGTCGACCACGTGGCGGTTGTGGACGATCTCGTGGCGCACATAGACCGGCGCGCCGAACTTCTCGATCGCCCGCTCGACGATCTGGATGGCGCGGTCCACGCCTGCGCAGAAGCCGCGCGGGCTGGCCAGGAAAAGGCGAAGCTTGGGACGGGGCGGCGCGGCGGTGCTCATGGCGCGGAACCTAAGCGTTCGAGGCCCTCCGCGCCAGAGATCCGTGACGCGAGCATGCTCGACGCGGACGTTTGACGTCAGGCGTGAAACGCGAGCACGTTGCGAGGTCACGCATATGCCTTTATCAGGCTGCATGACGCCGGCTGGGGCACCTCCCGAACTGGCAATCCTTCTCGAACCGGACGTTTCATGCGCCGCACGCTTTCCGTCGCCCTCAGCGCCACGATGGCCCTGTCGTTCGCCATGACCGCCATGAGCGCTCACGCCCAGATGGGCGGAGGCATGGGCGGCCAGGGCGGCCCCGGTGGCGGTGGTCAAGGCGGCGGCGACGACGACGGCGGCAAGAAAAAGAAGCGCGACGAGGAGTGGAACCAGCCCAAGGCTCCGCTGGCCCAGCTGCGCAACGCCGGCCCGTGTCCCTTCGTGAAGGTGCTGTACGACGCCAGCCGCTATGTCGAGTTCAAGGGCGGCAAGGAAAGCAGCACGGCCGCCGGCTACACCGGCGAGATCCAGGGCGTGTCCTCGGGCTGCGCCTACAAGAACGACGAGCCGATCAAGATGCAGGTCGAGGTGCTGTTCGCCCTGGGCCGTGGTCCCGAAGCGACCGAGCCGCGCAAGACCTATCGCTATTGGGTGGCCGTGACCGAGCGCAACAAGGACGTGCTGGCCAAGGAATATTTCGACCTGCCCGTCACCTTCCCGGCCGGCGGCGACCGCGTCTACGCCACCGAGAATCTGCAGACCATCACCATCCCGCGCGCCGACATCAAGACGAGCGGCAGCAATTTCGAGGTCCTGATCGGCTTCGACGTCACCCCGGAAATGGCCGCCTTCAACCGCGACGGCAAGCGCTTCCGGGTCAACGCCGGCCAGACCGCCCAGGCCCAGCAAGCAGGGACTCCTCCTAAGCAATGAACGATTTGAAGCGGTCCTTGAGCGAGGCGGCCGCGGCCGCTTTCCAGGCCGCCGGACTGTCTCCCGACTTCGGGCGCGTCACGGCGTCCGACCGGCCCGACCTTGCCGACTTCCAGTGCAACGGCGCCCTCGCGGCCGCCAAGAGCGCCAAGCGTAACCCCCGCGAGATCGCCGTCCAGGTGGTCGACCAGCTGAAGGCCGATCCGCGCCTGGCCTCGGTCGAGATCGCCGGCGTCGGCTTCATCAACATGCGCGTCAGCCCCTCGGCCCTGGCCGAGCGCGCCGACCAGATCGCCGCCGACCCGCGCGCGGGCGCCAGCCTGCTGGCCGATCCGCGCCGGGTGCTGGTCGACTACGCCGGTCCCAACGTGGCCAAGCCGATGCACGTGGGCCACCTGCGCGCCTCGATCATCGGCGAGTCGATCAAGCGCCTGTACCGCTTCCGCGGCGACCAGGTGGTGGGCGACGCCCACTTCGGCGACTGGGGCTTCCAGATGGGCCTGCTCATCACCGCGGTGGCGGACGAGGACGCCTTCATCGCCGCCCTGATGGAGAAGCTGCCGGACGCCCCGCGCGACTTCACCGCCGCCGACGAGGCCAAGGTGCGCGCCGAGTTCGCCGGCCGGGTGACCCTGGCCGACCTCGACCGCCTGTATCCGGCCGCCGCCGCGCGCGCCAAGGAAGACGCCGACTATCGCGACCGCGCCCGCAAGGCGACGGCCGACCTGCAGAACGGCCGCTTTGGTTATCGGCTGCTGTGGAAGCACTTCGTCGAGGTCAGCCGCGTGGCCCTGGAACGCGAGTTCCACGCCCTGGGCGTCGACTTCGACCTGTGGAAGGGCGAGAGCGACGCCGATCCGCTGATCGCGCCGATGGTGCGCCAGCTGGAGGACAAGGGCCTGCTGGTCGAGGACCAGGGCGCCCGCATCGTCCGCGTGGCCCGTCCCGGCGAGACCAAGAAGAAGAAGCTGCCCGACGGTTCGGTGATCGAGGTCGAAAGCCCCGATCCGCTGCTGGTGGTCTCGTCGGAAGGTTCGGCCATGTACGGCACGACGGACCTGGCGACCATTCTCGACCGCCGCCAGTCGTTCGACCCGCACCTGATCCTCTATTGCGTGGACCAGCGCCAGGCCGACCACTTCGAGCAGGTGTTCCGCGCCGCCTACCTGGCCGGCTACGCCCAGCCGGGCGGCCTGGAGCACATCGGCTTCGGCACCATGAACGGCGCCGACGGCAAGCCGTTCAAGACCCGCGCCGGCGGCGTGCTTAAGCTGCACGACCTGATCGAGATGGCCCGCGAAAAGGCCCGCGAGCGCCTGCGCGAAGCCGGCCTCGGTTCGGAACTGTCGCCGGAAGCCTTCGAGGAGACCGCGCACAAGGTCGGCGTCGCCGCCCTGAAGTTCGCCGACCTGCAGAACTTCCGCGGCACCTCCTACGTCTTCGACCTCGACCGCTTCACCAGCTTCGAGGGCAAGACCGGTCCGTACCTGCTGTACCAGACCGTCCGTATCAAGAGCATCCTGCGCAAGGCCGCCGAACAGGCCGCCAAGGCGGGTCCGGTGATCGTGGCCGAACCGGCCGAACGCGACCTGACCCTGCTGCTGGACGCCTTCGAGGGCGCGCTGTCGGAGGCCTACGACAAGAAGGCCCCCAACTTCGTGGCCGAGCACGCCTACAAGCTGGCCCAGGGCTTCTCGAAGTTCTACGCCGCCTGCCCGATCCTGGGCGCTGATGACCCGGCCGTGCGCGCTTCGCGCCTGACCCTGGCCCAGACGGCCCTCAAGCAGCTCGAGCTGGCGCTCGACCTGCTGGGCGTGGACGCGCCGGAACGGATGTAACCCGATCCCTCTCCCCTTGCGGGAGAGGGTGGCCCCGCGGAGCGGGGTCGGGTGAGGGGTCTCTC
>NZ_QHJY01000394.1 GCF_003185805.1 Caulobacter sp. D5 | reverse complement strand
CGGCCAGCACGCCGCCGACGGGACCGGCCCCCTCTTCCGGATCGGGCGCCCAGTCCAGCCCGTAGTCGCGCCCGGCCGTCAGCACCACGCTCGCCCCCGCCGCCCGGGCCAGGGCCGCGACGCGGTCGATGGCGCGCAGGCCGTCCCAGTCCAGCAAGGCCTTGTCGCGCCCCATCCGGACCGAGCCGCCGCCGCAGAGAATGATGGCGCCAAACGCAGTCATGACGCCCTCCTTACGCCCGCCCGGAGACCGCTACCAAGGCCGCGCTTCCCCCTGGCGCGAGAAACGGTCTAGACTCGCCCAAAAGGGACGGACTTCTCAGTCATGAACGAACGCACCGAGCGCACGCGGCGCCGCAGCAGCCAGAGCGCCACGATCCGCGACGTCGCCGCGCGGGCCGGGGTGTCGCCCATGACCGTCTCGCGGGTCATCAACCGCGAATCCACCGTCAAGGAAGAGACCCGGGCCCTGGTCGAGGCGGCCATCGCCGAGCTCAACTACGCCCCCAACCCGGCCGCCCGCAGCCTGGCCGGCAGCGCCCCGTTCCGCATCGGCCTGCTCTACGACAACCCCTCGACCGGCTATCTGTCGGAGTTCCTGGTCGGGGCGCTGGACGAGAGCAGCCGCACCGGCTCGCAGATCGTCATCGAGAAGTGCGCCGAGCCCGAACTGGCCGGCGCCACCCTGGCCCGCCTGCTGAAGACCGGCGTCGATGGCCTGATCCTGCCCCCGCCCCTGTGCGAGTCCCAGACCGTGCTTGCCGAGGTGAAGGCCGCCGGCGCGGCCGCCGTGGCCGTCGCCCCCGGCATGGCCAGCAGCGACATGGCCACCATCCGCATCGACAACGAGGCCGCCGCCTTCGAACTGACCCAGCACCTGCTGAGTCTCGGCCACAAGCGCTTCGGCTTCATCAAGGGCCACCCCAACCAGACGGTCAGCCAGCAGCGGATGGACGGCTTCATGACCGCTCTCAAGGCGGCGGGGATTCCTCAAGAGGACGTCCGCATCGAGCAGGGCTACTTCACCTATCGCTCGGGCCTGG
This sequence comes from Caulobacter sp. D5, assembly GCF_003185805.1. GTDB lineage: Bacteria > Pseudomonadota > Alphaproteobacteria > Caulobacterales > Caulobacteraceae > Caulobacter. The sequence continues at coordinate 2,671 of NZ_QHJY01000394.1, read as the reverse complement.
AGGCGGCCGAGCGGCTGCTGAACGTCAAGGATCGACCGACCGCGATCTTCGCCGCCAACGACGACATGGCCGCCGCCACCGCGGGCCTGGCGCACCGCCTGGGCCTGGACGTGCCCGGCGACGTCTCGATCGTCGGCTTCGACGACACCTCGATCGCCGCCAACATCTGGCCGGCCCTGACCACCGTCCACCAGCCCATCGCCGCCATGGCCCGCGCCGCCGTCGACCTGGTGCTGGAAGAAATCCGCCGCCACCGGGATGGAACCGGCGAGCCGAGGCAGCTGATGCATCCGCATACGCTGATCGTGCGGGACTCGGCGGGGCCTGCGCCGGTTTAAATCCCCTCTCCCAGAGGGAGAGGGAGGGGCCCAGGCGATAGCCTGGGAGGGTGAGGGGTTACGCGGCCGGCCGCATATCCCCTCACGCGTAAACCTTCCGACGTCTTACCCCCTCACCCTCCCACGCCTTCGGCGCGGGCCCCTCCCTCTCCGCATGGGAGAGGTGTCCGTACCAGTTGTCAGACAACTCCCTTGCGCCCCTCCACATGTTAGCGCTAACAAGTCGGGGAGTTACGAAGCGTAGCGGGCGTTCGCAAAGATCCGCTCGCGCGACAGGGAGAAAACGCGGTGGGCGTGACGCAATACCTTCCCGAGGACTGGCGGGAAGCGACCCTTCTGGGCCGCATCGATTTCGGCCAGGGCCCGACCCCCGTCCTGATCCGCGGCGGCCACGTCGAGGACGTCAGCAAGATCGCCCCCACCGTCGCCGACCTGATGAACGCCTACGCCCCCGGCGACGCGATCCCGCGCGGCGAGGACAAGGGCCCGCTGGAAAAGCTCGACCTGCGCCCGGTCTGGGACGACCGTGAAGGCAACGCCGCCGCCAAGCTGCTGGCCCCCGTCGACCTGCAATGCCTGAAGGCCGCCGGCGTCACCTTCGCCGTCTCGACCCTGGAGCGGGTGATCGAGGAGCGCGCCCGCGGCGACGCCGCCGCCGCCCTGAAGATCCGCGAGCAGCTGTCGCAGAGCATGGGCGGCGACCTGCGCAGCGTGAACCCGGGGTCCGAAGGCGCCGAGCGCCTGAAGCAGACCCTGATCAAGGACGGCCTGTGGTCGCAGTACCTCGAGGTCGCCATCGGCCCCGACGCCGAGATCTTCACCAAGGGCCCGACGCTGTCGTCGATGGGCTGGGGCGACCAGGTCGGCGTCCGCAGCGACAGCCACTGGAACAACCCCGAGCCGGAAGTCGTGCTGCTGTGCGACGGGTCGGGCGAGATCCGCGGCGCGTCGCTGGGCAACGACGTCAACCTGCGCGACTTCGAGGGCCGCTCGGCCCTGCTGCTCAGCAAGGCCAAGGACAACAACGCCTCCTGCTCAATCGGTCCGTTCTTCCGCCTGTTCGACGCCTCGTTCAGCCTGGACGACGTGCGCAGCGCCGAGGTCGAACTGAAGATCACCGGCCGCGACAACTTCGTGCTCGACGGCAAGTCGAACATGAGCCTGATCAGCCGCGACCCGGCCGTGCTGGCGAGCCAGGCCTACAGCCGGCAGCACCAGTATCCGGACGGCTTCGCCCTGTTCCTGGGCACCATGTTCGCCCCGATCCAGGACCGCGACACCGCCGGCCAGGGCTTCACCCATAAGGTCGGCGACCGCGTCCGCGTCTCGACCCCCAAGCTCGGCGTGCTCGAGAACGAAGTGACCACCTGCGACCAGGCCAGGCCCTGGACCTTCGGCATCTCGGCCCTGATCCGCAATTTGGCCGGCCGCGGCCTGCTGTGACCCTCGTTTCCTCTTTCCAGGCGTAAGCGCATGTCCTCTGCCATCTATCCCAGCCTCCAGGGCAAGCGCGTCGTCATCACCGGCGGCGGCTCCGGCATCGGCGCGGGCATCACCACCGCCTTCGCCCGCCAAGGGGCAGAAGTGATCTTCGTCGACATCGCCGTCGAGGATTCGCAGGCCCTGGTCGCCGAGCTGTCGGACGCGGCCGTCAAGCCGGTGTTCCAGAAGGTCGACCTGACCGACCTGGAGGCCGTGAAGGCCTTCTTCGCCGAAATCGGTCCCATCGACGTGCTGGTCAACAACGCCGGCAACGACGACCGTCACAGCCTGGCCGACGTGACCCCGGCCTACTGGGACAACCGCATGAACGTGAACCTGCGTCACATGCTGTTCTGCGCCCAGGCCGCGGCCCCGGGCATGAAGGAACGCGGCGGCGGCGCGATCATCAATTTCGGCTCGATCAGCTGGCACCTGGGGCTGGAGGACCTCGTCCTCTACGAAACCGCCAAGGCCGGCATCGAGGGCATGACCCGCGCCCTGGCCCGCGAACTGGGTCCCGACGACATCCGCGTCACCTGCGTGGTGCCGGGCAACGTCAAGACCAAGCGCCAGGAGAAGTGGTACACCCCGGAAGGCGAGGCCGAGATCGTCAAGGCCCAGGCCGTCAAGGGCCGCATCCTGCCGGCCAACGTCGCCTCGCTGGTGCTGTTCCTGGCCTCGGACGACGGCAGCCTGTGCACGGGCCACGAATACTGGATCGACGCCGGCTGGCGTTGACGTGAACCACTCCCTTCCCCCTCGATGGGGGAAGGGTCGGGGATGGGGGTGACGCGGCGGTTCAGCCGCCACCATCGTAGGTCACCCCCACCCAACCCTCCCCCATCAAGGGG
>NZ_QHJY01000393.1 GCF_003185805.1 Caulobacter sp. D5 | reverse complement strand
TGGGCGCGGCGTGCCGCGGCCAGCTGGTCCTGGCGCAGGCTGTCGGCCTCCATCCGGGCGGCCTGCCGCTCGCGCAGCAGGCCCGGATCGGCCTGAGCAGCGGCCCCCGCCGCCCAGGCGAGCGCCGAGAGCGCCATTCCCGCCGCCAGGAGGATCCTTCCAGACCTTCGCCTCATGCCGTCTCCGTCGCTGTCGTCATCGGCTCTGGACGGTGAAACGCGCCAGCTCGGCCTTCGGCGCCGCCCAGGTGGGATCGAGTTCGGCCGCGCGGCTGTAGTCGCGATAGGCGGCGGGCAGGTCGCCCAGGTTCTCGTGGGCTAGGCCGCGATTGTAGAAGGCCCGCTCCGGATCCTTGACGCCCAGGGCCAGGCCCCGGTCGATCTCGGCCAGGCCGTCGGCGAACCGCTCCTCGGCGACATAGGCCGCGCCGCGATTGACATAGGCCTCGCCCAGGCTCGGGTCGATGCGGCCGGCGGCGTCGAAGTCCTCGCGGGCCAGGACATAGGCCTTGCGGCGCAGCTGGATCACCCCGCGATTGACGAAGGTGCGGGCCCGGTCGCCGGCCTTCAGGCTCTCGACCTCGAGGGCCGTGGTGCACAGGCGCAGCGTCGGGTCGTCGGAGCGGCCCTTGATGACGGCCTCGGAGCAGTCCTTGGCCATGCCCCCGCCGATGATCAGGACCGAGGCGCTCGCCCCGCCGACAGGTACGATAAGGACTGGGGCGATGAGGGCCAGGGCGGCGACGCCCATTATCCAGCCGCGAGCGCGCGGCCGAGACGGAATGGTCTTGGCTTCCATGCGTTTCTCCCAACGTTCACCCGGCCTTCCGGCAGGCCCGCGGGGATGGGAGAACCCAAGCCGCGGACGCGCGGGGACGGGCTTTTCGAGCCGGGCGGCGTCGAGGCCGGCCGGCGAGCGCCAGCATAGCACCACCGGCTTCCGAAGACCCGCCAAAACGCCGCGAAACGCTTTGCCAGCCCGCGCGGCGCGGCCTATCTCCAAGCGGCCGGATAGGAGGTTCGCATGCACCTGGCCCGCTTTCCCCGCGCCCGCTTCGCCCACCTGCCGACGCCGCTGGAGCCGCTGCCGCGGCTGGGGGCGGAACTGGGGATCGATCTCTGGGTCAAGCGCGACGACTGCACGGGCCTGGCCGGCGGCGGCAACAAGACCCGCAAGCTGGAATTCCTGCTCGGCGAGGCCCTGGCGCTCGGCGCCGACACCCTGGTGACGCAGGGCGCCGTGCAGTCCAACCACGTGCGCCAGACGATCGCGGCCGGCGCCCGCTACGGCCTCGCCACCGAGGTCATCCTCGAGGAACGCACGGGCTCGAAGGCCAGCGACTATGTCGGCAATGGCAATGTGCTGCTCGACAGGCTGATGGGCGCTTCGATCCGCTTCGTGCCCGGCGGGACCGACATGAACGAGGAGCTGGAGGCGACCGCCGAGATCGTCCGCCGGCGCGGCGGCAGGCCCTATGTGATCCCCGGCGGCGGGTCGAACACGATCGGGGCCCTGGGCTATGTCGACTGCGCCCGCGAACTGGTGGTGCAGGCCGACGGCCTTGATTTGAAGATCGACCGGCTGGTCACCGCCACCGGCAGCGCCGGCACCCATGCGGGCCTGGTTGCGGGCTTTTCGGCCCTGTCGGTCGACATCCCGATCCTCGGCTTCGGGGTGCGGGCGCCGAAAGCCAAGCAGGAGGAGAACGTCTTCAACCTGGCGGTCGCCACGGCGCAGACGATCGGCGCGGCGGGTCGGGTGAGGCGCGAGGCCGTGGTCGCCGACTGCGACTATGTCGGCGAGGGCTATGGCCTGGTCGACCAGGGGGTGGTCGACGCCCTCGCCCTGGCGGCGCGGACGGAAGGGCTGCTGCTGGACCCGGTCTATTCGGGCAAGGCGATGAAGGGGCTGATCGATCAAGCCCGCAAGGGCGCGTTCAAGAACCAGCGCGTGGTGTTCCTGCATACCGGCGGGGCGCAGGGCCTGTTCGGCTACCAGTCGGTGCTGGAGCCGGCGCTCGGTTAGGAGATCGCGATGAGCAAGGTCCTCGGCGTGCTGGGCGGCATGGGTCCGGCCGCCACCCTCGACTTCCTGGCCAAGCTGCAGGCGGCTACGCCGGTGGTCCGCGAGCAGGACCACATCCGGGTGCTGGTCGACATCAATCCCAAGGTTCCCGACCGCAACACCGACGGCGATGCGGCCGGGCCGGTGCTGGCGGCCATGGCGGCGGGGCTGCGCGATGCGGGAGCCGAAGTGCTGGCCATCGCCTGCAACACCGCCCACGCCTTCGCCGAGCAGGTGAAGGCCAGCGGCCTGCCGCTGATCGACCTGCCCGAGACGGCGGTCGAGGCGGCGCGGGTTCACGGCGCGACGCGGATCGGCGTGCTGGGCACCGGCTCGGCGCTTTCCATCTATCGCGACCGCCTCTCGCACCTGGGGCTGGAGGCGGTGAGCCTGGGCGACCACGAGCAGGTCGAGTTCATGGCCCTGCTCTATCGGATAAAGCGCGGCGACCTCTCGGACGCCTCGCGCCAGACCATGGCGGCCCTGGCCCACCGGCTGATCGGGCTGGGCGCCCAGGCCGTGGTTGCCGGCTGCACCGAGGTTCCGCTGGTGATGGGGCAGGACGATCTGACCGCGCCTTTCGTGGACGCCACGCAGGCGCTGGCGCAGCGGTGCGTGGCGATTTGCAGGTAAGACCCTCCCCCCGAAGGGGGAGGTGTCGGCGAAGCCGACGGAGGGGGGAGCGGCCTGTGAGGCCGCAGCCGTCTCGACGTCAGCAGGGACTTCCCCCTCCGGCCCTTCGGGCCACCTCCCCCTTCAGGGGGAGGGTCTTGGGGCATGGGCTCGCGATCTCCCGTGGCGATCCACGAAAGTTGATGGGGAGGCGCGGAGCGGCCGGGCGGAGCCCGGA
>NZ_QHJY01000392.1 GCF_003185805.1 Caulobacter sp. D5 | reverse complement strand
CGGAGACCCTGAAGCCGGCCGTCGTGCTGCTGGGTGGAGCGTGCCTCCTGATCGTGGCGCTGCTCAGCCTCGTGGGCATGCTCGACCGCCGGCCCCGCCTGGTGCTCGACCATGACGGCCTGCATTGGCGGACCAACCCCGGCAAGCCCCTGCGCTTCACCCCGTGGAGCCAGTTGCGCAGCGTCGGCTACCGCGCCGACCTTCGCCATCACGACACCGGCTGGCTGGAACTGGACATCACGGGGTCCGAGAGCGTGCGGGCCTCGATCCCGCTGAGCGGCCAGAGCCCGTGGGGCCAGGATCTGCCCGACATCGTCCGGGCGATCGCCCCGCACGTCTCGCTGATCGACTTCGACGACTGAGCGCCTTGACCGGAAGGGCGGCGCGGGTCTGGATGCGCGCCAAACCGAGCCGGGAGCCGCGCATGTCCGACACCATCACCCTGACCTCCGCCGTCGACGGCTTCGCGTTCTCCGCCCTGCACGCCGCGCCGCAGGGGCCGCGCAAGGGCGGGGTGGTGGTGATCCAGGAGATTTTCGGCCTCGACCAATATGTCCAGGCCGACGTCGCGCGCTGGGCCGCGCGCGGCTACGAGGCGATCGCCCCGTCGCTGTTCGACCGCGTCACGCCGGGCTACGTCGCCGAACACGATCCCGAAGGCTTCCAGAACGGGATCGCCGCCGTCGGCCAGGTGGGCTTCCCGGCCATGCTGTCGGACATCCAGGCCAGCATCGACGCCCTGAAGGACAAGGGTCCGGTGTTCGCCGTCGGCTACTGCATGGGCGGCTCGCTGGTGTGGGTGGCGGCCTCGAAGCTGGAAGGCCTGGCCGCCGGCTCCAGCTATTACGGCAGCCAGGTGGGGGCCAACGCCGCCCTGCCGCTGAACTGCCCGGTGATCGTCCACCTGGGGGCCAAGGACGGCCACATCGACGCCGAGGCCGTCAAGGCGGCCGTCTGGACATCGCATCCGGACCTGCCCGTCTACGTCTATGAGAACAGCGGCCACGGCTTCAACAACGACGGCCGCCCCGACAGCGACCTTTCCGACGCCGAACTGGCCCGCGAGCGCACGCTCGCCCTGTTCGAAGCGAATGGAGCCGGCGCGTGACCACCGCCGGAACCCGCATCGCCCTGGCCGACCGCGAGGGCGGCCCGTTCAGCGCCTGGCGCGTGCCGCCGGGCGAGGCGCGGCGCGGGGGCGTGGTGGTGCTGCACGCCATCTGGGGGATCACCCCGCACATCCGCGAGTTCAGCGAAAGCCTGGCCGAGCACGGCTACGAGGTGATCGCCCCGGACCTGCTGGACGCCGCCGACGCCGCCTGGCCGGAACTCAACACCGAGCCGGCCATCCTCGACGAGCGCATGGCTCTCGGCGAACAGGCCGCCTGGGGCGCGGCCTGCCTGCCGCGCGTGCAGACGGCGATCGACGCCCTGGAGGGCGGGCCGGTGTTCGTGGTCGGCTTCTGCTTCGGCGGCACCACCGCCTGGCTGGCGGCCACGCGGGCGAGCGGGATCACGGCGGTCTCGGCCTTCTACGGCGGCGACATCGTCAGGTATCGCGACGAGACGCCCAAGGTCCCGACCATCCTGCACTTCGGCAAGACCGACGACATGATCCCCCTGGCCGACGTCGAGGCCATCGCCGGGGCGCATCCGGACCTGCCGATCTTCCAGTACGAGGCCGGCCACGCCTTCGTGGCCCCCAGCGGCCACCACGCCGACAGCGCCCGGCTGTCGATGCTGCGCACCCTGCAGCTCTTCCAGCGCTCGGGCGGGAGCAAGGGGGAAGCCTGACGGCGGGCCAGGCCTCCCCCTCTCCCGGACGCGCGCCCCCACGCGCGTCGACGAGCTCGTTGCGAACAGCGCCGGTCAGGCCGGCGTCAGCTCCGCGATCACCGGCGGCTCCTCGCCCTGCCCCGCCGCGCGCATGTCTCCAGCCTTGGGGGTGAGGTCGCGGACCTGGATCCTGGTCTCCACCGGATTGACGCCGCTGAAGACGCCCGCCACGTCGATCGCGCGCGACTCCACGCCGGCCGCCCGTCCGTGGAACACCAGGCGAGCCGTGAACGGCGCCTGCACCTTCGCGTGGCGGACCAGCGCCTGGTAGCTGTAGACCCGGCCGGGCGGCACATGGACCGCGACCTCGACCCGCTCCTCCGACACTGTCCGATGCGGATCCGGACCGTCCAGCGGGGTCGGCGCCATCTCGCGCTCCACGCAGTCCCCCTGGTCGGTGAGCACCACGCCGAGCGAGACCTTGTCTTCATGGATCGTCGCGCCGGCCAGGCGCGCGCGATCGGCCGGCTCCAGCCGGCAGCCGCGCTCGGAGACGCAGGTGCGGGCAAGGACGACGCGCTTCTCCAGCGGTTCCTCGCCGGCGCGATTGTCGACGATCAGGGCCGGGTCCGCCGGGGCCGGCGGCAGGTGCTCGGCCACGGCCCGGTCGAGGTCGTAGCGGACGTACTGCAACGCGATCACGCCGGCCTCGGTCGGCAGGAGCCAGCATTCCTGGGGCGCGCCGTTCTCCCAGCGACGCACGCCGATCCGGCCCGTCTTGTCGCCGCCGAAGACCTTGAGCTTGTGTTCCCAGTCCATCTGGCTGTTGAGGCAGGTCCAGAAGCCCAGGGTCTCGGCTCGCCAGCGCTGGGCGATGTCCGGCTGGCCGGGCGGCGCGGCGAAGACCAGCGCCTCGGGACCGTCGATGGCCACGTCCAGGCCGCTCGGCCCGCCGCGCCGGACCTTGCAGGTCAGGGCCAGGCCGCTGGCCACGTGGCGCAGCAGGGCGCCGCCGCG
>NZ_QHJY01000391.1 GCF_003185805.1 Caulobacter sp. D5 | reverse complement strand
CGGGCCGGCGCGCGGGTGGCGGTGGCGGCGCGGCGGGCTGACAGGCTGGCCGCCCTGGTCGGCGAGATCGAGGCGGCCGGCGGCTCGGCCCTGGCGGTCTCGATGGACGTCGAGGACGAAGCCTCGGTGATCGCCGCCTACGACGCGGTGGAAGCGGCCTGGGGCCCGCCGAACTCGGTGATCGCCAACGCCGGGATCAACGTCCGCGCCTCGGCGCTGGATATCGCCATCGAAGACTTCGACAAGATCATCGGGGTCAACACCCGGGGCGTGTTCCTGACCGCCCGCGAGGGCGCGCGGCGGATGATCAGGGCCGGGGTCGAGGCGCGCGGCCGGGTGCTGCTGGTGGCTTCGATCGGCGCGCACAAGGTGCTGCCGGGCATCACCGCCTACTGCGCCTCAAAGGCCGCCACGGCCCACATGGGCAAGAGCCTGGCCCGCGAGTGGGCGGGCAAGGGTATCAACGTCAATGTGCTGTGCCCCGGCTACATCCGCACCGAGCTGAACGACGACTGGTTCAGCACCGAGGGCGGGCAAAAGCTCGTGTCGGGCTTTCCGCGCAAACGCCTGATGGAGACCTCCGACCTGGAGGCGACGGCGCTCTACCTGGTGTCGGACGCCGCGCGGGCGGTGACGGGATCGGTGATCACGGTCGACGACGGGCAGTCGCTCTGAGCGAGACCCTCCCCCTGAAGGGGGAGGTGGCCCAGAGGACCGGAGGGGGAAGTCCCTGCTGAATTAGAGGCCTCCTCTTCGCCGTAAGCCCTTCCCTCTCCGTCGGCTTCGCCGACACCTCTCCCTTCAGGGAGAGGGAAAGAAAAAACGCCCCCCGGGCCGAAGCTCGGAGGGCGCTCGTTCAGGTCAGAAACTCAGATCAACGCAGCTTGGCGCTGACCGAGATCCCGACGATGCGGGGCTCGTTGAAGACCGAGGCCATGTAGTTCTCGATCACGCCCTTGAGGTTCTTCTCGTTGGTGATGTTGCGGCCGAACAGGGCCACCTCATACGCGCCGCCCGGAGCCGAGTAGCCCAGCTTCACGCCGCCCTCGAAGTTGCCGTCGGAGTAGAACTCCTTGGTCTTGTAGAGGACGTAGTTGGTGTAGCCCTGCTGGTTCCAGTCGGTGGCCGCGAACAGCAGGCCGCCGTTGCCCAGCGGGATGTCGTAACGCGCGGTGAAGTCGATGTTGTACTCCGGCGCGTTCGGCAGCGGCTGGCCGTCGATCTGAGCGTAGACGTTGCCGTTCGACGTCGTGATCGTCGGGTTCTGCACGGTGCAGACCACCACGCTGTTGAGCATGCAGACCTGGGCGTAGACGCGCTTGTCCTTGATCTCGCTGTGCAGCAGCGAGAGGCCGGCGGTCAGGGTCAGGTTGGCGATCGGCTTCCACTGGGCTTCGGCTTCCATGCCGTAGGCCTCGGCCTTGTCGGCGTTGAACAGCACGCCGTTGCCGTTGCTGTCGTTGCCGTTCAGCTGGATGTCCTCGACCTTGTAGGTGAAGGCCGTGGCGTTCAGGCGCAGGGTGTTGTCCAGCAGCTGGCTCTTGAAGCCGGCTTCCCACGACAGGATCGTCTCGGAGTTCGCCGTCGTGAAGTCGCTGTTGAACACCGCCGAGCGGCCCTGGATGGTCGGGCCGCGGAAGCCGCGGGCGACGCGGGCGTAGCCGCTG
>NZ_QHJY01000390.1 GCF_003185805.1 Caulobacter sp. D5 | reverse complement strand
CCCGCGAAAGCGGGGACCCAGGTGTTTTATCGTCGAGCGCCGCGGGTTTCAGAAAAAGCCTGGGTCCCCGCTTTCGCGGGGATTTTACGGGAGGGGGTTAGCCCCGCAACGCCCTAACCTCGGCCCGCAGCTCGTCCAGGCAAACCGCATTGGCCCGCGCCATCTCCGACAGCTCGGCCACCCGCAGGGCGTCCAGCTTGTCGTGCAGGCGCATGATCTCCAGCTCGGCCCGCAGGTTGACGACATAGTCGTGCTCGGCCGCCTCGCGGTCCTTCGTGGCCTGGCGGTTCTGGCTCATCATGATGATCGGGGCCTGGATCGCCGCCAGGGTCGACAGCACCAGATTCAGGAAGATGAAGGGATAGGGATCGAAGGCCTTGTGGAACGGCATCAGGGCCAGGTTCAGGATCACCCAGGCCGCCAGGATGGCCGAGAAGCTGCCGATGAAGCCCCAGGAGCCGCCGATCGCCGCCACCTTGTCGGCCAGCCGCTCCCAATAGGTCCCCTCCTTTTCGCGCAGGCTCGGCGCGACGGCGGTCGGGGCCTCGGCGGCGATCAGGTCGATGACGCTGCGCTGGACTTCGGTGAGATCGCCATAGGACCCGCCCAGCAGGGTGCGCGAGAGGTGGTCCAGTTTTTCCGCGCTCATCGAGATCCCGCCTGCTTGGTGCGAGCGGCATCATCCGGCGCCCCGAGCGTCACGGCAACGCGGTTGACACCAACGCATCCGGAGCGCGAGGCTCGCCTCCGTCGGCTGGCCGACCAACGGCCCGCCATCATCGTGGGAGTTCCAGATGGCCCATAAGTTCGTGATCAAGAAGAACAAGGCCGGCGAGTTCGTCGCCTACTTCGTCTACAACAGCGAGAACATCTTCTGGACCGAGGGTTATTCCTCGAAGGCCGGCGCCAAGAACGCCATCGAGTCGATCAAGAAGAACGGTCCGCCGGCCGAGACCGACGACCAGAGCGACGACTGATCCCCCTAAAACTCCAAGTCATCTTGACCCCTCCCCGTCGGTCGCTGTCTGATCGGCGATAATCAACAACGACGGGGAGACGGCCATGGCGGCGCGCAAGGCGATCTTCATCACCGGGGCGGCCAGCGGCATCGGCCTGGCCAGCGCCCGGCGCTTCGCCCGCGAAGGCTGGCTGGTCGGCCTGTCCGACATCGACGAAGCGGGCCTGGCCCGCGCCCAGGCCGAGATCGGTGTCGACGACGCCTCGGTCCACCCGCTCGACGTCCGCGACCGCGAGGCCTGGACCCCGGCGCTCGCGGCCTTCACGTCCCGCTCGGGCGGACGGCTGGACGTGCTGTTCAACAACGCCGGCGTCGCCCGCTTCGGGGCCTTCGCCGAGATCGATCCCGAGGGCGACGACCTGATGCTGGCGGTCAACATTCGCGGCGTGATCAACGGCGCGCGGGCCGGCCTGCCCTTCCTGAAGGCGACGCCCGGCGGCGGGCGGCTGCTCAACATGGCTTCGTGCGCGGGGATCTATGGCGCGCCGGGCCTGGCGGTCTATTCGGCCACCAAGTTCGCGGTGCGGGGCCTCTCCGAAGCGCTGGACGCCGAGTTCGCGCCCCACGGCGTGGGCGTGGCCTGCGTCATGCCGTGGTTCGTCGAGACGCCGATCCTGCACAACTCCCAGCCGGGCAAGAACATCGACATGGGCGAGGAGCTGCGCAAAAGCGGCATGCCCGTCTACGGCGTCGACGAGGCGGCGCAGACGGTGTGGCAGGCCGCGCACGGCCGCGAGCTCTATTATCTGGTGGGAAAGCGGGCCAGGCAGATGCGGTTCATGGCCCGCCTGGCCCCCGGGTTCCTCAGGAACCGGCTCCGGTCGCAACCGCAACCGGCCTGACGTCGGACTTGTCGGCGCCGGTCTTGGTCGGATGCATGGCCGGGGCCGAAGCCGGCTCGGGGCCGACCTTTTCCGGACCGCCCATGCCGCCCTCGACCGTCTTGGCGACGGAAAGCGCGCTGGCGACGTAGATCACCGACTTGCCGTCGGCCGTGGGGGCTTGCGGCAGGCTGGTCAGGACGGGCGCGTCGGGCAGGTCGTCCACGGTCGAGGGGCGCGGCTGGCCGGTGAAGGCCCCCGGCGCGCCGGCGCGGCCGCCGAAGCGGTAGAAGACGTGCATGCCGACCTGGGCGACGCGCATCAGGCGCGGACCCCAGTTGGGGGCGACGCCCGTGGTGTGGAAGTGGGTGGCCGAACCGACCTCGGACATCACCGTGCCGGCCAGGGCGCGCGAGGCGACCTTCTTGGCCCGGTTCCAGGCGCCGCGCTCGTGCGGGCTGCGCATGGAGCCGTCGCAGGCGAAGCTGAACTGGCAGCCGGTGCGGGCGTAGGCGCCCTGGAACACGACGCCGCAGATCGACTTGGGGAACGAAGGGTGGCGTACGCGGTTTAAGACTACTTGAGCCACCGCGGCCTGGCCGCTGGGCGTCTCGCCCCGGGCTTCGTAATAGACCGCCTGGGCCAGGCACTCGAGTTCGCGCGAGCTTTCGAGGGCGCTGGTCAGGTGGAACGGCGCGGCGGCCGGGCTGAACGCTCCGCCGAGGCTGGCGCGCAGCAGGAGCGGTTGGTCGTCGGACTTTTCGCCGCCGCTCTGAAGGCGGGCGGCGAGCAGGGAAGCCTGGCGGTCGCGCTGGGCGTCGCCGGCGACGGTATAGGGGTCATGGCGGCGGGCGATGGCGAGCGCCCCGGCGTCCATGCGAGACGCGGCCTGATGCAGCGCCGCTTCGGAATAACTTCCGGCGGCGCCGTCGGCCAGGCGCGTAACGCGAGCGTGCTGAGAGGCGGTCTGGGCCATGCCCCCCGCCAGATAGACGCCACCCAAGGCCAGACCCGTGACGGATCCAACCAAAACGGCGCCGATCAGCCCGCGCGCGTCAGCGCACGTCTGCGACTTGATAAACAAAACTTGCGTCCTGCGCGACGAGGGCGCTCCGGCCCCCCGACAAAAACACTTCCAAGACACCCGGAAAAAGCACTATCGGGCCGGTCTGGAAGCGAGGTTCGACCGTTCGCAATAAGGTCGAGATCCTGCTTATGCCTCGCCTTATGACCGAACTATGACCGAGTCGCAAGCGCATGCTGCACTGCGGCATTGATTTTGCCCGGCTTTTTGGCTTCGCGCGCTATTAACACTTTGATTCACAGGAAAAACCTCGACGCGCGAGAAAACGCCGCAGCAGCGGGATTTTCGACGTGTTCGTTCGGCTCTGTCGGAACCCCGACCAAGCCTCACCGTTAACCCGTGCGGTAAATTCGCCGTTCGGAAAGCCCCATGACCCGTCTCACGCCGCACGTCCCGCGCCTGGCCGCGATCCTCGCCCTGGGCGCCCTCGCCTCGGCCTGCGGCCACAACATGGAACAGCGCGCGGCCACCGGCGCCATCGCCGGCGCGGTCGTCGCCGGCCCGGTGGGCGCGGTCGTGGGGGCCGGCGCTGGCGCTGTCGTAGACGCCGCCTCCAAGCCCGCGCCGAAGAAGCGGCGCTGACGCCCGCTCCCGCCCCGCCCGCCGGGCTTCAGCGGGGGGCCCGCTTCACCATGGCGACGGTGAACTTGCGGTATTCGTCCCACGAGACCTTCTTGTCCTTGTTCTCGTCGTAGTCGGCGATCCAGAGATCCTTGCCGCCCGTCTCGGACATGGTCTGGCCGTTCTTGGTCTTGGTGACGCGCTTCTCCGGCGCCTCGCTGTAGTCGATGAAGCCGTCGCCGTTCTTGTCGGTGCGCTGGAAGCTCTCCTTCAGGAACTTGTCCAGGGCCTCGGGAGACAGCGACTTGAGGTCGATGCGGCGCGGCGTGGCGGGCGTGGCGCCCTCGGGCTGGGCCAGCGCCGTCGTGAACGGAGCGAGCGTCAGGACGGCGGCCAGGATCGAAGCGACGGGTTTGGACATGGGCGAACTCCTGTGGGTTGGCGTCAGGTGCGGCCGGCGGGGCGGCCGCCCAGGGTGCGGGTGAGACCGATGTAGAAGGTCGTGCCGGGATCGCTGCGGACCGTGCGGTCGCGCAGCACGTCGGAGGTGGTGCGCGAGGTCCACTTCTGTTGCAGAAGCGGATTTTGCAGGCTCGCGCTCAGCGCCCACCGCGGCGCGAGCTCGCGCCGGTAGGACAGGCTGCTGATGATGATCGGCCGCACCTCCTCCTCGCGCGTCAGCCGCTTGCCCTGCGAGGAGATGAACAGCGACAGCGAGCTTTTGCGGTCCAGGCGGTAGGAGGCGTTGATCTTGTATTCGGCGACCAGGGCCGAGCGCTCGAACGCTCCTGCGAGGTTCGACGAGCGGATCTTCGCCTCGTAGATCGTCGTCGACAGGTTCAGCGAGACCGACCGGATGGGCCGCAGCCCCAGCGAGGCCTCGAGGCCCAGCGAGGTCATCGAGCCCTGATTGTCCTTCGTGGTCAGCACGATGGTGTCGTCGATGATCTGGCTGACATTGGCGATCAGGTCGCTGGTCCGGCGATAGAAGGCGCGCAGGGCGTAGTTGGTCTGGCCGCGGCCGTATTCGTACCCCGCCTCGAAGCCGTGGCTGATCTGCGGCTCCAGATCGCTGGCGCCGGAGGTCCAGTTCTGGGCGTCGCGATAGACGATGAACGGGTTCAGATCCTGCGGCTTGGGGCGCTCGATGCGCTTGGCGTAGGAAAAGCGCCAGCGCGCGTCCGGCGAGACCACATAGGTGAAGTGCAGGCTGGGAAAGAGGTTGGCGTAGTCGTCGGCGCGCGTGACCCCGGTGGTGGTCTGGCGCAGGTCGAGGTCCGTTCCCTCCGCGCGCAGGCCGGCCATCACCAGCCACTTGTCGCCCAGCGGCCGCTCGTAGGTGACGTAGCCGGCGCCGACGGTCTGGGTGTAGTCGAAGCGGTTCGAGAGCGCGGTGTTCAGCGTCGGCGCGCCGCTCGACGGGTCCAGCACGTAGAACCGGGTCTCCAGCTGGCCGTCCTCCCGCTGGATCGACCAGCCGGTCTTCAGTTCGCCCGCCCCGACGACCTGGGTGTAGTCGCCGGTGAAGCCCAGGATCTCGATCTCGTTGTCGCGGTAGTTGCGGTTGGACGACGGAAGACGGCCGACGGGCAGGCTGTAGGTCGAGACATAGGCCTGCTCGTTGTCGTCCAGGCTGCGGCTGAAGGTCAGGTTGATCTTCAGGCCTTCGCCGGTCAGGTCGCCCTTCAGGTCCCAGTAGAGGGCGGCCGAGAGGTCGCGCCGCGAGGTGTGGCTGCGCGAGACCCGGTCGTACCGGCTGGCCAGCACGTCGCCTGCGCCATAGACGCTGGTGTCGCCGTCGATCGCGAAATCGACCTGGCGGCGGGCCAAGGTGAATTCGCCGCCGAGCGTGCCGGTGTCGGAATAGCGGACGTCGGCGCCGCCGGTCACGGTGAAGCTCTCGATGTCGGCGCTGTTGCGGTTGCGGCTCGCCAGGCGCGTGGAGGCGCCCGTCAGGGCGTTGATGTTGTTCCGGTCCGAACTGCTGTCGGTGTCGTTGCCGCTGCGCTGGGCGTTGGCCGTCAGATTGTAGGTCACCGCGCCGGTGTTGTAGGAGCCGACCAGGGCGGTGTTGTAGCGCCCTTCCTCGCCGAGGTTCAGGCGCGCCGAACCGCCGCCGCCCAGCGGCGCGTCGCGGCGGGTGACGATGTTGATGATGCCGCCGGAGCCGTCCGCGCCGAACTGCGCCGACGGATTGGTCATGACCTCGATCGAGCTGATCGCCGCGCCGCTCATGCTCTGCAGCGTCAGGGCCCGGTTCTCGCCCTTGACCATCGCGGTCTCGCGGCCGTTGATCAGCACCTTGACGTTGCTGTCGCCGCGCAGGGAGATCCCCCCCTCGGAATTGACCGACACGCCGGGGATCTTGTTCAGCGCGTCCGCCGCCGTGCCGTTCTGCGCGTCCTGGTCGTTTCTGATGTCATAGGTCTGCCGGTCGGCGCGATTGGCCGGCGGCTTGGCGGCCTCGACCACCAGGCCGGAGACCGCGGCGGGGTCAGACTGCGCCGGTTTGGCTGGCTTGGCCGGCGGGCTCGGCGCCTGGGCGTGAGCCGCCGTGGCCAAAGCGATGTTGGCCGCGACCAGGCCGCAGGCCGAGACGCACAGCACGCGCGAACGTCCATGCAGCGACATGTAAAGCCCCCAACTTTTACGCGATTACTGTGACCTTAGATTGTGTTCCAATTAAAGCAAAAGCAGACACGCCCCATGACACCCCTATCCGGCAATGCGATCGTCATAGTCGCCCATCGTTACTTCGATAGATAAGTCTATGTACGTCCTCATGATTTCACTGATGCGGGAGACGAACTCCGCCCACGAACCGCGGAACACGAGATTACTCATCCTTTCGGACATCTCACCTTCGAACAGGATGATCACGGACGAGATCGCCAGCGGCGCCCCGCCGTCATCGCCGGCCTGAAGCATGGCGGCGAAGAGCTGGCGCGCCGTGCGGCCGTTTTCGTCCTCGTAGGGATGGATCAGAAGGAACAGCGCGTAAGCATATATCGCCGTGAGCAGCCACGAGCGCTGGCGATTACGAGCGATGAAGGCGCTCAGGTCCTTCAGGCGCTCGGGGATCGCCCTGGCCGGCGCGCAGGCGATCCCGCCCTTGGGCCCCTTTTCCAGCACCCTGACCCGGCGCGTGCGCAGCGCGCCCAGTTCCGGCGCGAGGGTCTCCAGCCGGTGCAGGCCGGCGCGCAGGCGCGCCTGCTCGACCCGACGCCTTGAAAGCGGCGCGGCGCGGCTTTGCGCCTTGGCCCGCGAGTCCGGCATGGGCGCGGTCCGAAGGGGCGGCCTGGTCTCGACGGACGCCCGAGCCAGCCGCGCCTCGAGGTCGTCGGGCGCGTCCTGGCGTGAAAGGGCCTGGAGCCGTCCCGGCAGGTCGCCGAGATAGATCTCCAGGTCCGGGTCCACGTCCAGCGTCGCGATCCGCGGATCGAAGCACCAGCCGTCCCGTTCGCGCACGAAGGCGCCGATGGGCGAGGAAAGCAGCATCAGACGATCGGCTTGCAGTCCTCGCACTCGGCCTTGTCTTCTTCCTTGCGGCCGTTCTTGGCCAGGAACTGCACCTTCGCCAGGTACTCCTCCCAGCTGACCTTCTGGTCCTTGTTCTTGTCGAAGCGGCCGATCCAGACCTGCGGGCCAGTGTCGGTGTTGACCACTTCGCCGTTCTTCTTCTTCGTGACGCGCGCCTTGGGCGCCTCGCTCTGCTCGATGAAGCCGTCCTTGTTGCGGTCGGTCATCACGAAGCTGGTCTTGGCAAACTCCAGGACCTGGGTCTCGTTCATCTTGGTGAGGTTCTTGCGGGTGTCCTTGGCCGACGGCTTGATGGCCACGCCCTTGTCCATGGTCGTGAGGGCCCACACCCCTCCCCCGCCCAGGCAGAGCAGAACGGCGCCAGCGGCGATGAGGTTACGCACAGCCTTGTTCATTGCCTTATCTCCCGGTGTTTACGCTCTGACCGCCGCGGCCGCGGCGGGCATGGGTTTGGCGAGCCGTTTCAGCCCCCCGGCCTCCAAGACCAGCACCCTGTCCATCAAGGTCAGGATGCCGGGGCGGTGTCCGACGTAGACGATGGTCGGAATGACCTCGCAAAGCGCCAGCATCGTCTTGGCCTCGGTGTCGGCGTCCAGGTGCGAGGTGCTTTCGTCCATCACCAGCAGCTTGGGACGCAGATAGATCGCGCGGGCCAGGGGCAGCCGCTGCAACTGGCCCGACGACAACGGCCCGCGCGGCGAAACCACCGTCTCCAGCTTGAGCGGCAGGGCCTGGACCACGGCGCGCAGGCCGATCTTGTCGAGCGCCTCCCAGGCCCGGGCCTCGTCGGCCTCGGCGGCGAAGTTGGTGACGTTCTCGAGGATCGAGCCCTTGAAGACGGCCATTTCCTGGAACAGGAACAGCGCCTCCTTCTCGCCGACCTCGGCGGCGCGCCCGACCCGGCCCTGATCGGCCGGATAGAGCCCGGCGAGCATCTTCACCAAGGTGCTCTTGCCCGCGCCCGAGCGTCCGACGATGGCGATGCGCTCGCCCTTGCGCACCGCCAGGTCCAGGTTCTCGAAGACCGGGCGCGCGCCTCGATTGCGCCGGAACGCTACGCCTTCCAGGCTCAGGGCGACTTCCGGATCCTCGGGCGTGACGAACTGGCCGGAGGCGGTCCTCGCCGCCTCGTCCGAGACAGGGAACAGCGTGTCGAGCGCCAGGTTGTCGCGCTCGATCCGCGCCAGTTCGGCCCGCGCCGCCGTCAGCCTGACCACGGCGTCGAACAGGACGTGGAACAGGGCCGCGACCGAAATCATCACCGGCCAGCCGTAGACGCCCCGCACCACGGCGAAGACGTTGAAGAACGAGAAGCCGAGATAGGCCGCCGCCCGGATCAGCTCGGCCAGTTGCTCGACGCCCTCGCGCTTGATGGCGCCGTCCATCTGCAGAACCCGGAAATGGTCGTCCCGCCCCCTCCAGAGGCTGAAGCGCTGAGCGCCCGTGCCGGAAGACCGCAGCGTGTCGGCGTGACGCAGGTTCTCCTGCAGGACGGCCTGGGCCCAGCCCGTGACCGACTTGGCGTAGTTGGCGTCCATCTCCTGGCGGCGCTGCAGGAACAGGCGCGTGGCGGCGGTGATGATCGAGGCGCCGACGGCGATCACCGCCAGGACGGGACTGAAATAGACCAGGGCCGCCAGCACGACGGCGATCAGGAACAGCGAGACGGGCTGATCCATCCGCAGCCGCAGTACGCGGTCGACATTGGCCAGGCGCTTGGACAGCACGCCGGCGACCTCGTCGCCCTCGGCGCCTTCGGCGACATGGAAGGGAATCTGCTCGAAGCGCTCGGTGATCCGGGCCCGTTCGCGACGGCCCGCGGCGTCGGCCGCGCGCGCCAGCATGCCGGCGATCATCTGCGCGCAGAGATAGCGGATGAACGCCACGCCGGCGAAGGCCACGACCACCAGCAGGGCGATGATCTCGATCGCGCTGGCGTTCAGGAACCGGAACAGCAGGCCCGGAAAGGCCGCCAGCAACACGGTCAGCAGCGAAACGACGGCCGACAGCGCGAAGGTGGGCAGCACCACCAGATCGGGAAGGCGCAGCCGCGGGAGCGTCGGAGCCCACGACGTCCTGGCCGGCTTGTCCGGGAACACCAGGCAATAGCCGGTGAAGGAGGCCGAGAACTGCTCGGCGTCGAGCCGCATGCGCCCGACCGCCGGATCGAAGATCACGTAGCGCTCGCCGATCTCCAGCAGGACGACGTAGTGGTTGAAGTTCCAGTGCAGCACGGCCGGCAGCGGCAGCTTGGCCAGTTCGTCCAGCTCGACGAAATGGGCCTGGCAGGTCATGCCCTCGGCCTCGGCCATCCGCTTGATATCGAGCAGGGTGCTGCCCTCGGCCGAGATCAGCCGCTCGTAGCGGGCCCGGTTGAGGAAGCCCGAAACGCCTCGCGCGGCCAGCACCGCGTTGAGGCAGGCCACGCCGCATTCGCCGGCGTTGAGCTGATTGACGTAGATCGCGTCGCGTCCCATGCCCCTATCCCGCCTCCGTTCCGGAAATCAGTCGCGCCAGGATGTTGGTCGGGGGCGCGCCCGTTTCGATGATCGCCGGCGTGAACGGCGCTTTCAGGCAGACGTCCTTCGGCGACAGGCGAACCATGTCGCCGTCCAGCTCCACGCTCGCCATGAAGAACTTGCGGCTCGACGGCCCGGGCGCCACCCGAACCACCTGCGCCTGGCTGATCAGCGGCTTGATCCCCGGATCGGCCTTGAAGGCCAGCGCCACGCCGCAGGGCTGCTCGTTGCGCCCGAAGAAGAAGATGTCGATCGTGTTCTCGGGCCTGCCGATCGTCAAAGCGCGCGGATCGGCGGCGTCGACCGGCAGCACCACCTGGTTGGAGGTCGCTATGCCCGTGAGCAGGAACCCGACCAGGGCGGCGGTGACCCCCACGGCGACGGGAGCGCGCCAGTCGAACGACTGCAAGCGCGCCGTCCGGTCCCATCTGCCGCGCCGCCCCAGCAGGGCCGCTTCCCGATACTTCACCAAAGCTCAGCCCCCCAGCATCCGCTTCAAAACGGTCAAATAGGCCGCGACCCGTTCCTTCTCGATCGGCAGTCCCCGCGCGAGATCGGTCGCCAGGACGTCGTCGACGGAAGACGGACGCTCGGCGGTCGCCCGATCCAATAGCTGCCACTCAACCCATGTGCGATCAACCTGACCGACAGCAGCGAAGTTGGCGAAGGTCGCCATCGGCTCCAGGCGGAAGGTCGGATCGTCCATCAGCGCCCAGCGCTTGGTCAGTTGCATGCAGCGATCGCTCCCGAAGAACGCCCGCCACGGACCAAGCCCTCCGAGAAAGACGCCGCCGGTCTGGCCGCGCCGCGCCAGGACGGCGTCCAGCAGGTCCTGGCGATCGGCCGGGACGACCACACGCGGCCCGCGCCCTTCCGTCGGGAACCCCGCCGCGTCGGACGACCGAAGGAAATCGTCAGCGCCGATCCAGTCGCGTCCCTCGTGCAGATCGAAGACATCCAGGCTGGCCGGAAGCAGGGCGCGCCTGAGTTCCGCCAGTTCAAGCCGGTCATCGACCGCATCGGAGAGAAATACTCGTACAACATCGAAACTCAGGCTTTCCGGGCGAGGCTGCCGGTTCACGGCGCCCCGAAGGGCGCCGTGAACCTTTGCATCAGCCTCGATCAAGAGACCAAAGCAAACCCAGCTATTAGCAGGGGCCGATGAAGTAGTAGCATTCGGTGTAGCCCCAGAATTCATAGTACGAGCTACCATCTTCGAACTCGATGTAGTATTCTTCGCAGTAAGTCCAGCAGTCTTCCCAGTAGCAAGTGCTGGTATCGTAACCGCCGCTGACTTCCGAAAGCAGCGCATCGCTCAGCAAGGACATTAGAACAACCCCCTAGTTGAGTTCACTGGGACAACCCCAGCTTGCTTTCGGTAGCGCAACAACCCTCGGTATGACAAGTGCTAGTTGTATGTTTATATGCCTCAACCTCATAAGAAAGCGGATTTTGCGGAAATTCTGGCCGCCCCTCACGACCGCGCGTTGACCCCCAAAGGCGGTTTCGAGCGCAGCGACGCATCGCCGGGAACGGGGCCTAGCGTGCGGTCGCACCGACAAAACTTCCCGAAAAACAATCGGATAGATTGTATTTTCAAGCCGCGCGGCAAAGGCGATCACGACCGGCGTCCGACCGCGGCGAACCCGCCGTCAGGCGCCTCGGACGCCATGACGGGTTGAGCGATTTTTTCGCACCCCTGCCTCGCCGCGAGCCTCCGGCAGGCGCCACGGCGACCGGGCGGCTCTCCCTGAACGGGGACGGATCCGGGTCCAACACGAGCTTCGAGTCGATCACCTCATTCCCCGCAAGGCGGGAGAGGGATCAGGAGAGGGTCACGAACAGTTCGTTCTCGATCACCCATTGCCCGGCGATCTTGCGCCAGGTGGCCAGATACGTCCCGCTCTGGGTCGCCCCCTCGCCTTTCCAGGTCCCCACCCAGCGCCCGCGCTCGGCCGCCCGCGCCCCGTCGGCGTCGAGCTCGATCAGTTCGCTGGTGCGCACATAGGAGACGAAGTCGCGATCGGCGAACTGGCCGGCGAAGGCCTCGATGATCTGGTCGCGCCCCAGCAGCAGCGAGCCGTCGCCGGCGATCAGCTTGGCGTCGGGCAGGAAGAACGGAACCAGCCGGCCCGCGTCCTTGCCCGCTATCAGGCGGTTGGTGAGCTTGCGGCGGGCGGCGACGGCGTCCTGCGGCGAGGTCATGAACTTGCGGGTCCCCTAGTGCTGCCCGGCGATATAGGCTGCGCCGTCGCTCCTCCGCAAACCCGGACCCCGATGCCGCCCCTCGACGATATCGCCCCTCGCGCCGCCGCCCCGCCCGTCCTGGTCACCGCGCGGCTGACGCTGAGCCCGCCGCAGCTGTCCGACTTCGACGACAGCGTCGCCATGTGGACCGATCCGGAGGTCTATCGCTATGTCGGCGGCCGGGCCTCGACGCGCGAGGAAAGCTGGGCCCGGCTGCTGCGCGCCCGGGGCCTGTGGGCCCTGCTCGGTTACGGTTACTGGGCGGTGCGTGAAACGGCCACCGGCCGCTATGTCGGCGAGGTCGGCTTCGCCGACTTCCACCGCGACATCACCCCGTCCTTCGAAGGCCTGCCGGAGATGGGCTGGGTGCTGGCCAGCCGCATGCACGGCCAGGGCTTTGGAACAGAGGCCGTGAACGCGGGCCTGGCCTGGGGCGAGACCCGCTGGGGCGCCGATCCCATCGTCTGCATCATCCACCCCGACAACGCCGCCTCCCTGGCCCTGGCGGCCAGGACCGGCTTCGTCGAACAGACCCGCACCACCTACAAGGAAAGCCCGACGGTCCTGCTGCGGCGGGGGTGAGGCTTCCTCTACCCGTAAAATCCCCGCGAAAGCGGGGATTTTACGGATGGGAGGGCCTCACGCCGCCTGAAGCTGCTGCTTCACCCGCTCCGCCAGGGTCTTGATGTCGATCGGCTTGGGCAGGAAGGTCACCCCCGTCTCGCCTTCGAGCAGGTCGCTGAACTCGGCCTCGGCATAGCCCGAGATGAACATCACCGGCGCGTTGCCCAGATAGCCGCGGGCCTTCTTGAGCAAGGTCGGGCCGTCGATGCCGGGCATGATCACGTCGCTGATCAGCAGGTCGATCTTGCCGGCGTTCTCCTCGGCGATGACCAGGGCTTCCTCGCCGTCGCTGGCCTCCAGCACCTCGTAGCCACGGGCGCGCAGCAGGCGAGCGGCGACGCCGCGCACGGCGTCCTCGTCCTCGACGAACAGGATGCGGCCGGCGCCCGACAGGTCGCGGGCGGCGCGGGGCTTGGGCGGCTCGGCGGCCACCACGGCC
>NZ_QHJY01000389.1 GCF_003185805.1 Caulobacter sp. D5 | reverse complement strand
GGCTGGACCGCTCCTACGCCGCCGTGGTCGCCCCGGCCGACGGCGTGGTGGCCAAGGTCGCGCAGCTGCAGGTCGGCGCCCGCGTCACGGCCTCGCAGCCGGTGTTCTGGCTGCTCTCGGGCAAGCCCTGGGTCGAGGCCAACTTCAAGGAAGACCAGCTGGCCCACATGCGCGTCGGCCAGCCGGCCAGCATCAAGGTCGACGCCTACGACCATCCGCTGAAGGCCCACGTGGCCAGCTTCAGCCCCGGCACCGGCTCCAGCTTCGCCCTGCTGCCGGCCGAGAACGCCAGTGGCAACTGGGTGAAGGTGGTGCAGCGCGTGCCCGTGCGCCTGATCCTCGACGAGGCCGTCCCGGGCAATCTGGGCGCCGGCCTCAGCGCCAAGGCGACGGTGGACGTCCGCTCGGGCCGCCAGGGATGAACGCCGCGCGGGCCCTTTCCGGCCACGATCGCGACGTCGCCAACCGCGGCCCCATCACCGTCTCGGTGATGCTGGCGACGATCATGATCTCGCTGGACACGACGATCGCCAACGTCGCCCTGCCGCATATCCAGGGCAGCGTCTCGGCCTCGGCCGACCAGATCACCTGGGTGCTGACCTCCTACATCGTGGCCGCCACGATCATGACGCCGCTGACCGGCTTCATGACCGAGCGCCTGGGTCGCAAGATGGTGCTGAACGTCTGCATCGTCGGCTTCACCGTCGCTTCGATGCTGTGCGGCGTGGCCAACAGCCTGGTCGAGATCGTGCTGTTCCGGCTGCTGCAAGGCCTGTTCGGCGCGGCGCTGATCCCGCTGTCGCAGGCGGTGCTGCTCGACATCAACCCGCCCGAGCGCCACGGCCAGGCCATGGCCGTCTGGGGCGCCGGCGCGGTGCTGGGGCCGATCCTGGGCCCGGCCCTGGGCGGCTGGCTGACCGACAATCTCGACTGGCGCTGGGTGTTCTTCATCAACCTGCCGGTCGGGGTGCTGGCCTTCTGCGGGGTGTTCTTCTTCCTGTCCGAGAAGAAGGGAACCGAGAAGAAGCGCTTCGACATCCTGGGCTTCGCCAGCCTGGCCATCGCCATCGGCGCCTTCCAGCTGATGCTCGACCGCGGACCCGGCCAGGACTGGCTGGGCTCGGCCGAGATCTGGACCTACCTGATCGTCTGCGGGATCTCGCTGTGGGTGTTCGCCGTACAGCTGGCGACGGCGGAAAAACCATTCGTCTCGCGCGCCCTGCTGGCCGACGCCAACTTCATGACCTGCTGCTTCTTCGGCTTCTTCATCGGCATACTGCTCTACAGCACCCTGGCCCTGCTGCCGCCGATGATGCAGACCCTGCTGGGCTATCCGGTGGCCTTCACGGGCCTGGTCTCCATGCCCCGGGGCCTGGGCTCGTTCATCGCCATGTTCGCCGTCGGCCAGCTGGTCGGGCGGATGAACATCAAGCTGATCCTGGCGATCGGCATGGCCATCAGCATCGTGTCGCTGTGGCAGATGAGCCATTTCAGCTTAGGGATGGACACCCACCTGATCATCATCTCCGGCTTCCTGTCGGGGGCGGGGACGGGCCTGATCTTCGTGCCGCTCAGCACCATCGCCTTCGCCACGGTGAAGCCGGAGCTGCGGGCCGAGGGCGCGGGCCTGTTCACCCTGGTGCGCAACATCGGCTCGGCGGCCGGCATCTCGATCATGCAGGCCCTGTTCGTCAGCGGCATCGAGAAGCACCACGCCGTGCTGGTCGAGCACGCCCGGCCCGACAATCCGCTGTACCAGGCCTACGCCAAGAGCGTGTTCCTGACCCACAGCGCCATGGCGGCCTTCAACGGCGTCATCAACCGCCAGGCCTCGATGCTGGCCTATCTCGACGACTTCCGCCTGATGCTGGTCATCACCGTGGCCTGCTCACCGCTCATCCTGCTCATGCGAACCCCGAAAGCCAAAGGGGGCGAGACCGTTCATGTCGCCGACCACTAAGACCTCCCGCCTGGCCGCCCTCGCCGGCGCGATCAGCCTCGCCGCCCTCGCCTCGGCCTGCACCACCGTCGGTCCGAACTTCCAGGCGCCAGAAGCTCCGAAGACGGCCGGTTACCTGGCCAAGGACGAGGCCTCTCCGGCCGCCGCCGCCACGCTGGACCAAGCCGGCGTCGGTCCGTGGTGGACGGCGCTGGGCTCGCCCGAGCTCGACGCGGTGATCCGCCAGGCCCTGGCCGACAACCCCTCGCTGGTCGAGGCCGACGCCACCCTGGCGCAGGCCGGCGCGGCCCTGGCGGCCGTGCGCGGCCAGGCCGGGCCGCAGGTTTCCGCCAACGCGGGCGTGAACCGCGAGCGCGCGAACCTCCAGGCCTTCGGCTTCACCAGCTTCGGCGACCTCACGCTGAGCAACCCGACCTTCAGCCTCTATTCGGTGGGCGCGGGCGTCGGCTACGACCTCGACCTTTGGGGCGGCCAGAAGCGCCGGATCGAGGGCGCGACGGCCCGCGCCGAGGCGCAAGGCCGGCGCGCCGAGGCGGCCTATCTCAGCCTGACGGCCAATATCGCCCTGCAGGCGGCGACGATCGCCACGCTCCAGGCCCAGATCGCCAGCGTCGAACAGATGATCGCCGACGACGAGGCCAACATCGCCCTGGTGCGCCGCGCCGACGCCTTGGGCGGGGCGACCCGCCTGGCCGGCGTCTCGGCCCAGGCCCAGCTGGA
Source organism: Caulobacter sp. D5 (assembly GCF_003185805.1). Lineage (GTDB taxonomy): Bacteria > Pseudomonadota > Alphaproteobacteria > Caulobacterales > Caulobacteraceae > Caulobacter. The sequence goes on along the minus strand of NZ_QHJY01000389.1, from coordinate 499 downwards.
GCAGGACCGCGCGCAGCTGCCGCCCTTGCAGGGCGAACTGGCGGCCGCCCGCCACGCCCTGGCGCTGCTGGTCGGCAAGGCCCCGGCCGACTGGACGCCGCCGGCCTTCACGCTCGACACCCTGAAGCTGTCGGCGCCGGTGCCTGTCGTCCTGCCGTCGGCCCTGGTGCGCAAGCGGCCGGACATCCTGGCGGCCGAGGCCGAGCTGCACGCGGCCACCGCCGACATCGGCGTGGCCACGGCCGACCTCTATCCGAACCTCAAGCTCAGCGCCTCGCTGACCCAGGGCGCGCTGAAGCCGAAGGACATCTTCAGCTACGACGCCAGCGGCTGGGACGTGGGCGCGGGCCTGACCGCGCCGCTGTTCGACGGCGGAACCCTGAAGGCGCGGCGCGAGCAGGCGAGGGCGGCCGCCCGCGTCGCCTCGGCCCGCTACCAGCAGACGGTGCTGAGCGCCTTCGGCCAGGTGGCCGACGCGCTGGCGGCCTTGTCGGCCGAC
>NZ_QHJY01000044.1 GCF_003185805.1 Caulobacter sp. D5 | reverse complement strand
CGCCTGCTGGCGATCGACGGCCTGCCGATCCTCGCCAAGTTCGGCCAGGTCGACATCGAGTTCGTGCATCCCTTCAAGCGGCTGGCGGCCGGCGCCCTGGCCTTCGACGAAGCCGAGTTCGACGCCTTCGCGGACGAGACGATCGCCCGCTACGTCGCCTTCCTGCTCGATGCCGTTCCAGCAAGCCAGCGGTCCCGCGTGCGGGTGATGTCGCTGTTCCCGCCTACCCTGTCGGACGCCGCTTGGCGCGCCGGCTACGTCAACGGCCACATCGTCGACCAGCACGGCCCGGCCGGCCAGGATCTGGCGGCGGCGCTGGTTGGCTTGGAAATCCCCGACCTTGCGCGACGCACCGCGCTGCATCGCCGCGTAGGCGAGCGCCTGCGCGAGGCCGTGGAAGCCGAGGGCCTGACGTTCGTCGATGATCTGGCGCCGTTCCTGGGGTCGGACGGGCTGGTCGATCCCGCCCTGCTCGGTCCGGTCGCCAGCCGCGACCACCATCTCGACTTCCGCGCTTCCCGCGCCGCGATGCTTGACCGGATCTGGTCGATCGTCGATTGAGTATCGCCACGGTTCGGGGCGTTACGAAATGTCATCTCGTGTTGCGGGCGCGGCGGCGCAGGCGGTTTCCGCGCCTTGGATCGACGCCGGGGATCTCGAGGATCGTCTGGCCCTGGCCGATGCGCCGGAGGCGCACAAGGCCTTCGCCCGAGACCTGGCCCGCGACGGCCTGGCGATCATCGATCTTGGCGACGACCTGCTGGACCTCTGCGACCGCATCGACACCGAGACCGCTCACCATTTCGAGAGCGGCGCCACGCGGGTGCACGACGCCTGGCGGCGGTCGGAGGCCATCCGCCGGGTCGCGACCCATCCGGAAATCCTGGCGCGCCTGGCCCTGGCCTATGGCCGCGAGCCCTTCCCGTTCCAGAGCCTGAATTTCCATCGCGGCAGCCAGCAGGACATCCACGCCGACACCCTGCATTTCCACGCCGAGCCCGGCGGCTTCATGTGCGGCGTCTGGCTGGCGCTCGAGGATGTGCGGCCCGAGGCCGGCCCCCTCGTCTACTATCCGGGCAGCCACCGCCTGCCGGTGCTGACCATGGCCGAAGCCGGCGCCGAGGACGGCGGGACGACGGCGGCCAACTACAACGACCTCTACGGCCCGGCGATCCTGCGACAGCTCGACGAGGCCGGCCTGAAGCCGAACCTGGCCATGCTCAGGAAGGGCCAGATCGCGGTGTGGGCGGCCAACCTCGCCCATGGCGGCTCGAAGATGCTCGACCCGGGCTCCACGCGGCGCTCGCTGGTGCTGCACTACTATTTCGAGGACTGCGTCTACTACACGCCGATGCTGTCGACGAAGGACCGTCAGGCGCGCCGCCTGCCCGCCGACATCGCCACCGGCGGATGGCGCTGGCCACGTCGCGCGGGCCGCCGGGTAGCGGTTCCGGCCAAGCAGCTGGCGGCCGCGATCGTCTACCGGCTGACCCGCCACACGCCGCGTTTCTAGGCCGCCGGGGTTCCGTCGTCGCGACGGGACTGCTAACCAGCGGCCAAAGATCAAGGAGCCGACCGATGGCCGACGACTACGCATTCCCCAAGGGCGAGCTGATGGCGGGCAAGAAAGGCCTCGTCATGGGCGTGGCCAATCACAACTCGATCGCCTGGGGCATCGCCAGCCAACTGGCCGCCCAGGGCGCCGAGATGGCCTTCACCTACCAGGGTGAAGCACTGGAGCGCCGCGTGCGCCCGCTGGCCGAGAGCATCGGCGTCAACACCCTGATCCCGGCCGACGTCACCGACGACGCCTCGATGGACGCGGCCTTCGCCGCCATCGAGGAGAAGTTCGGCACGATCGACTTCGTGGTGCACTCGGTGGCCTTCGCCAACAAGGACGAGCTGAAGGGCTCGTTCGTCGACAACACCACCCGCGAGGGCTTCCTCACGGCGATGAACATCTCGGCCTTCAGCTTCGTCGACGTGGCCAAGCGCGCCGCCAAGATCATGCCGAACGGCGGCTCGCTGATCACCATGACCTATCTGGGGTCGGAGCGGACCATCCCGAACTACAACACCATGGGCGTGGCCAAGGCCGCCCTGGAAGCGGCGACCCGCTACATCGCCCGTGACCTTGGCCCCAAGGGCATCCGCTGCAACGCCATCTCGGCCGGCGCCATGCGCACCCTGGCTCTGGCCGGCATCGCCGGCGGCCGCGGCATGATTGCCCAGGGCCGCGCCTTCAGCGCCATGAAGGAAGACACCTCGATGGAAGGCGTCGCCGGCGCCGCCCTGTGGCTGGTCTCGGACCTGGGCCGTTCGACCACGGGCGAAGTCGTCCACGTCGACGCCGGCTTCCACATGATGGGCATGCCCGACGAAGCCGAGGGCTGATCGTTTTCCCGATCCCTCTCCCCTTGCGGGAGAGGGTGGCCTCCGAAGGAGGTCGGGTGAGGGGTCTCTCAG
>NZ_QHJY01000388.1 GCF_003185805.1 Caulobacter sp. D5 | reverse complement strand
GGCCCCCTCCGGCCCTCCGGGCCACCTCCCCCAGAGGGGGAGGATCTGGTCGGCGCGGCGCTCTTCAAGATGCTCCCCCTTTGGGGGAGCTGTCGCGGAGCGACTGAGGGGGTCTTCCGGCGTTTGACCCAGATCAAGGCGACGCTTGCGCGGGGCATGCAACGTCCGGGCGAACGCCAACGGAGCCCGCCATGTCGCTCGGTCAGATCGCCTATCTCGGTTTCGTGCTCGCCGGCTTCGGCGTGTTCATCCTGGCGCTCGGTACGGTCTGGATCGCCGAGCGCATGTCGGACCGCAAGCCGGACTGACCTCCCCACCGGAAGCCCCTTCCCTGACTTCCCCGGGGTTTCCGCCCTCGAGGCCGCCCTCACACCGGCCTCTCCCGCAGCCTCCGTCGAGCGTCGAGCCGGCGGAGGCCGCGGGTTTCTTCGCCGCCCTCAGTCGCCGTAGCCGACGCCCACAAGATAGAGCCCGTCGGCCGGGGCCACGGGGCCGCATTGGGTGCGGTCCCTGGCCTCCAGGGCGGCCTTGACGTCGCCGGGCTCCCAGCGACCGGCGCCGACCTCGACCAGCGTCCCGGTCATCGAGCGCACCTGGCGGTGCAGGAACGAGCGCGCCTCGAAGTCGAGATGGATCTCTTCGCCGACCTGGCGCACGCGGGCGACGTCCAGCGTCTTCAGCGGCGACTTGGCCTGGCAGTGCATGTCGCGGAAGGTGGTGAAGTCGTGCAGGCCGACCAGGGCTTGCGCGGCCGTATGCATGGCGGCGGCGTCCAGGGCCTTCTTCATGTGCCAGACCTTGCCCTTGTCGAGGGCCGGCGGGGCGCGACGGTTGAGGATGCGGTAGAGGTAGCGGCGCTCGTTGGCCGAAAAGCGGGCGTGCCAATCTTCCGGGGCCACCTCGGCGTCGAGGATCGACACCGCCTCGCGCATCAGGTGGGCGTTGAGAGCGTTCATCACCGTCTGGGCCGGCCAGTCGCGCTCGAGGTCGACATGGACGACCTGGCCGGTGGCATGGACGCCGGTGTCGGTGCGGCCGGCGGCGGCGATGCGCAGTTCCTGGCCGCTGAAGGCCTTCACCGCCGCCTCGATCGCTCCCTGCACGCTAGGCAGGGTCGCCTGGGCCTGGAAGCCGGCATAGGGACGGCCGTCATACTCGACGAGGAGGCGGTAGCGGGGCATCAGGCCAGGACCGTCCCGGCGGCCAGCGGGAAGCCGCGCAGGAAGACCTCGGCGTCCTGGGCGCCCTTGCCTTCGCGCTGGGCCTTGAGCAGGCGGACGGCGCCCTCACCGCAGGCGATCAGCAGTTCGTCGTCGAGCACGGTTCCGGGCGCGCCCCCATCGTAATTGGCAGCGTCTTCCACCTTCGACAGCAGGGCCTTCACGCGCACCGGGCCCTTTTCCGAAGGCGCCTCGAACCAGGCGCCGGGGAAGGGCGAGAGGCCGCGGATGTGGCGGTCGACCTCGGCGGCCGGGCGGGTCCAGTCGATGCGGGCCTCGGCCGGCTTGATCTTCCTGGCGTAGGTGACGCCCTCCTCGCTCTGCGGGGTCTCGATGGCGCCGCCGCGCTCGATGGCGGCCAGGGCGACGGGCAGGATGCGGGCGCCGACGGCGGCGAGGCGGTCGTGCAGGCTGGCCACGGTGTCGAGCGCGTCGATCCGCACGCTTTCGGACAGCAGAACGGGGCCCTCGTCGAGACCCTCGCTCATCCGCATCACCTGGACGCCGGTGACGGGATCGCCGGCCATGATCGCCCGCTGGATCGGGGCCGCGCCGCGCCAGCGGGGCAGCAGGCTGGCGTGCAGGTTGAAGCAGCCCAGCTTCGGGGCGTCGAGCACGGCCTTCACCAGGATCTGGCCGAAGGCGACGACGACGGCGGCGTCGAGGTCGAGCGCCTGGAAGGCCTCGATCTCTTCGGGGGTCTTCATCGAGACGGGCGTGCGCACGGGCAGGCCCAGGCCCTCGGCGAAGGCGTGGACCGGCGAGGGCTTCAGCTCCTGGCCGCGGCCGCGCGGGGCGGGCGGCTGGGAGTAGACACAGACGATCTCGTGGCCGCTGGCGACCAGCTCGGCCAGGCAGGCGACGGCGAAATCGGGGGTTCCGAGGAAGGCGATGCGCATGGCGGGGGTTTAGCCCCCGAAGGGCTTCGGGGAAAGCGCGCGGCGCCGGGGGGCGCCTCCGGGGACTTGCCCGGGGACTTGAGAGTCGGAACCTCGACCGTTCGCGCATCGTTGTTTGCCGGACTCTTTGCAACCACGAGCGTTGGAGGAAGACCCATGCGCACCCTCGCCCTGATCGCCGTCTCCGCCCTGGCCCTGTCGGCCGCCGCCTGCTCGGACCAGCACGCCCAGCAGATCAAGGAAGGCGCCGCCGCCGCCGGCCAGGACATCAAGGACGCCGCCAACGAGATCAAGAACGATCCGGACGTCAAGGAAGCCGGCACGGCCCTGAAGGAAAGCACCAAGGAAACCGCCGCCGACCTCAAGGTCGCCGCCGGCGACGCGGTGGACGCCGCCAAGGAAGCCGGCGCCAAGGCCGGCGACAAGGCCCAGGAAGCCGGCAAGGACATCACCCGCGAGAGCAAGGAAGCGGGGACGGCGGCCAAGAAGGAAGTGCACGAGGCGACGAAGTAGGGGTTAAGTTATCCACAGGGCGTGCGGTCTTACCTTCTCCCCATGGGAGAGGTTATCCCCGTTAGGCGCCGCCTCGACCTCAACGAATTCAAAGCCCTACAAGAAAACGCACGTTTCCTGTCCCCGGCCTTCGGACCGGCCTCATGCTGTTGGTCATGAGCGAACAGACCTCCCGCGCCTGGTGCGCGAAGATCCAGCAGCGGCTGATGGCGGCGATGGATGACCTGTGGGCGGCGATGGAGGACGGTTTCGACCGTGAGGCCATGCGCAAGGCGTCGGAAAAGGTGCGGCTGTTGGGCCAGATGGCCGCCACCGTGCGCAAGATCGTCGTGGCCCTGCCGCCCGAGCGCGCGGCGCGGCCGGCGGGCGGCTGGCTGTCGGCGCTGGAGCCCGAGGCCG
>NZ_QHJY01000387.1 GCF_003185805.1 Caulobacter sp. D5 | reverse complement strand
TGACCGATGGTGCCGATGTTGCAGTGCGGCTTATTACGTTCGAACTTTTCCTTGGCCATCTTCTTAGCTCCAGGACCCCAGAGGGGCCGTTGGTTGAACTTCTGGGGTTTGGGCGGGCGGGCCCCAAAAGGACCCGCCCTACTCTTCCGCTAAACGTGTCGTCCGGGGACGAAACGCTTAGGCGTACTTCTTGATCACTTCGTCGGCGACGTGCTGCGGCACCGGCTCGTAGTGATCGTAGACCATGCTGAACTGGGCGCGGCCTTGCGACATGCCCCGCAGGGTGTTCACGTAACCGAACATGTTGGCCAGCGGAACGAAGGCGTTCACGACCGTCGCGTTGCCGCGCATGTCTTGACCCTGGATCATGCCGCGACGGCTGTTCAGGTCGCCGATGACCGAACCCAGGTACTCTTCCGGGGTCACGACCTCGACCTTCATGATCGGCTCGAGCAGCTTGGGGCTGCCCTTTTCGCGCAGTTCCTTGAAGGCGGCGCGCGAGGCGATTTCGAAGGCCAGGACCGACGAGTCGACGTCGTGGTACTTGCCGTCCGTCAGGGTCGCCTTGAAGTCGATCAGCGGGAAGCCGGCCAGCAGGCCGTTGTCCTTGACCGATTCCAGGCCCTTCTGGACGCCCGGGATGTATTCCTTCGGCACGGCGCCGCCGACGATGGCGCTTTCGAAGATGAAGCCCGAACCCGGCTCGCCCGGCTCGAAGGTGATCATGACGCGGGCGAACTGGCCCGTACCACCGGTCTGCTTCTTGTGGGTGTAGTCGATGTCGACCTTGCGGCCCAGCGATTCACGATAGGCAACCTGCGGCGCGCCGATGTTGGCTTCGACCTTGTAGGTCCGCTTCAGGATGTCGATCTTGATGTCCAGGTGCAGTTCGCCCATGCCCTTCAGGATCGTCTGACCGCTTTCGAAGTCGGTCGAGACGGTGAAGGACGGATCTTCGGCGGCCAGCTTCTGCAGGGCGACGCCCAGCTTCTCCTGGTCGGCCTTCGACTTGGGCTCGACGGCGATTTCGATGACGGGCGCCGGGAATTCCATGCGCTCCAAGATCACCGGCGACTTCAGCGGATCGCACAGGGTGTCGCCCGTGCGGGTGTCCTTGAGGCCGGCCAGGGCGACGATGTCGCCGGCGTAGGCTTCCTTGATGTCTTCGCGGTTGTTGGAGTGCATGAGCAGCATGCGGCCGACCCGCTCGCGCTTGTCGCGCGTCGAGTTCAGCAGGCTCATGCCGGTTTCCATCTTGCCCGAGTACAGGCGGCAGAAGGTCAGCGAACCAACGAAGGGGTCGTCCATGATCTTGAACGCCAGCACCGACAGGGGCTCTTCGTCCGAGGCCTTGCGGGTGATTTCTTCTTCGGTCTTGAAGTCGATGCCCTTGGTCGGCGGGATGTCCAGCGGCGACGGCAGGTAGTCGACGACGGCGTCCAGCAGGGGCTGCACGCCCTTGTTCTTGAAGGCCGAGCCGCAGAGGATCGGGTAGAACGCGCCGTTCAGCACGGCCTTGCGGATGCACTTCTTGATGGTTTCTTCCGAGGGCTCTTCGCCGCCCAGATAGGCTTCCATCGCGTCGTCATCGAGTTCGACGGCGTTCTCGACCAGATAGGCGCGGGCTTCCACGGCCTTGTCCAGCAGGTCGGCCGGGATTTCTTCGTCGCGGTAGGTCGCGCCCAGGCCGTCGTTGTCCCAGACCACGGCCTTCATACGGACCAGGTCCACGAGGCCCTTCAGGTTCGATTCCGAACCGATCGGGAATTGGATCGGCACGGCCTTGGCGCCGAGGCGGTCGCGGATCGACTCGACCGACTTGTCGAAGTCGGCGCCGATCTTGTCCATCTTGTTGACGAACACGATACGCGGCACGCGATACTTGTCGGCCTGGCGCCAGACGGTTTCGGTCTGCGGCTCGACGCCGGCGTTGCCGTCCAGCACCGTCACGGCGCCGTCGAGGACGCGCAAGCTGCGCTCGACTTCGATGGTGAAGTCGACGTGCCCGGGGGTGTCGATGATGTTGAGGCGCTTGTCGTTCCAGAAAGCGGTCGTCGCGGCCGACGTGATGGTGATGCCGCGCTCTTGCTCCTGCTCCATCCAGTCCATGGTGGCGGCGCCGTCGTGGACTTCGCCGATCTTGTGGGACTTACCGGTGTAATACAGGATCCGCTCGGTCGTCGTCGTCTTGCCCGCGTCGATGTGGGCCATGATGCCGAAGTTGCGGTAGTCTTCGATTTTATGCGTGCGGGGCATAGCGATCGCTCTGCGAAACGGGACGGCCCTGACGGACACGACCGGGATTTAAACGTGCGGCGCGGGCGGTTTATCGCAAACCGCCCGCGCCTGAAAGAGTGCTGGTAAGAAAGCTTACCAGCGGTAGTGCGAGAAGGCCCGGTTGGCTTCAGCCATCTTGTGGGTGTCTTCGCGCTTCTTCACCGCGGTGCCGCGGTTGTTGGAAGCGTCGAGGAGCTCACCAGCCAGCTTTTCGGTCATGGTGTTTTCGCCGCGCTTGCGAGCGGCGGTCACCAGCCAACGGATGGCCAGGGCGCGACGACGGTCCGGACGGACTTCCACGGGCACCTGATAGGTGGCGCCGCCGACGCGGCGCGACCGGACTTCGATCGCCGGGGCGACGTTGTCCAGGGCGGAGTGGAAGGTCTCAAGCGGACCTTGGTCCTTGCGCTTGTTTTCCAGGATGTCGAAAGCACCATAGATGATGTTTTCAGCGACGGCTTTTTTGCCCTCGTACATCACGTAGTTCATGAACTTCGTGACGATCAGGTCCCCAAACTTGGGATCCGGCAGGACTTGGCGTTTCTCGGCGCGACGGCGGCGGGACATCTTCTTCTATTCCTTACTTCGGACGCTTGGCGCCGTAGAGCGAACGACGCTGCTTACGATCCTTGACACCTTGGGTGTCGAGGACGCCGCGCAGGATGTGGTAGCGGACGCCGGGCAAGTCCTTGACGCGGCCGCCGCGGATGAGCACCACCGAGTGCTCCTGCAGGTTGTGGCCTTCGCCCGGGATGTAGCACACGGCTTCGATGCCGGTGGTCAGACGGACCTTGGCGACCTTACGCAGAGCCGAGTTCGGCTTCTTCGGGGTCGTCGTGTAGACGCGGGTGCAGACGCCGCGACGTTGGGGGCAGCCCTTCAGGGCGGGCACCTTGTTCCGGACCGGCTTCGGAGAGCGCGGCTTGCGGATGAGCTGGTTGACGGTAGGCATTAAGTCTCTGCTCTGATGGAAGCGTGTGCCTTTCGGCCGAGGCGCTTCAGGGTCCTTGTTGTTCTTCTTTCCGGCTTCAAGGCTCCGGTTGGAGACCCGATAAACACGAAACTCGCCGGGACGCGGAAAGCGTTCCGGCGGGCCTGCCGTCGGTTTATGGACGGACGCTCATCAGGACGGGCGCAAGACCCACCTCGAAAAGAGCGCGGAACCTACTCGCGAAGGCGCTCCACGTCAATCGCCGGCTTCCGCGTCGGTTAATGGAGCGTTTAGAGGGCCACGCTTTCGCCATAGGCGATCGCCAGCCTCGCTTCACAACCCGTCCTTGCTTGCCGAGTCATTCGTGGTCCAAGCCGCCGCGCCGTCCATAACACGCCTGCTGGATCTACGGAGCGAACCCAGGCGCGACAAGCGGTTCTGGGCGCTGGCCGGCGGGTCGGCGGGGCTGCACCTGCTGGTCCTGGCCTGGCTTGCCCTGCCGGTGCGGGCGGTGTTCCCCGACCTCGACGCGACATCGACGGTGACCATCGACCTGGTCGGTCCGACCCCGCGCGAGCGCCCCCGGGCGGCCGTCGAAACCCCGGCCGCGGCCGCCTCTTCGGCCCTCGCTTCGCCCCTGGCGAATCCGCGCGAGGCCCGGCGGCCGGCTCCGGCGGGAATCGCCCCCTCCCCCTTCGTGGCGGCGCCGGCGACGGACGCGCGCGGACGCGGAAACGCCGAGCATCCCGCGCCCCTGCC
>NZ_QHJY01000386.1 GCF_003185805.1 Caulobacter sp. D5 | reverse complement strand
GCGCCCGCCACCCATCAAGCTCGCGCTCGACACCTATCGCAATACACAGGGACCCAGGGGGGGCTGGGCTCAGCGGCAGGGATCCTCTCCACCCTATCGCCAGCCGACGCTGTGCGGCGGCCTCTGGGTCCCGGCTCTACGCTTCGCTTCGGCCGGGATGACGACGATGGGGAGGAGCGGCGGCGCTACCCCGCCAACCGGTACTCACTCTCCAACCCCGGCTCCCCGTCGCACGCCACCCGCCCCTCGCGCACCAGCTGGATCAGGTGCGCCAGCATCGACAGCGCCGCCGCCGGGTGCAGCCTCGGATCCACGGCTGCGTAGAGCACAGGCACAATCTCCCGGATCCGCGCCGGGCCGTTCGTCAGCACGCCGAGCACTTGCGCCTCCCGCGCCCGGCGGTGGTCGACATAGGCCTGCAGGAACGGCGCGACCTCGCGCACCGGCGAGCCGTGGGTCGGCCACAGGGTCGCAAAGCCTCGCGCCTGGATCTTGGCCAGGCTGGCGAAATAGTCGCCCATGTCGCCGTCGGGCGGGGTGATCACCGTCGTCGACCAGCCCATGACGTGGTCGCCGCTGAAGAGGGCGTTCTCTTCCTTCAGCGAAAAGCAGACGTGGTTGGAGGTGTGGCCGGGCGTGGTGATCGCCTCCAGCGTCCAGCCGGGGCCTGCGAAGACGTCGCCGTCGGCGATCTCGATGTCGGGCCGGAAGTGGCCGTCGTCCTCGGCGTCGAGCTTCACGCCCGTCTCTTCGGCCACCAGCACGGCAGGCGCCGGCCGGCCCCAGATCCGCGCCCCCGTCCGCGCCGCCAGGGGGCCGGCGAGGGGAGAGTGGTCGGCGTGGTGGTGGGTCACCAGGATGTGGCTGACGGTCTCGCCCTCGATCGCCGCCAGCAGGGCGTCCAGGTGCGAGGGCAGGTCCGGACCCGGGTCGATCACCGCCACGGTTCCCCGGCCGACGATGTAGGTGCCCGTGCCGGTGTAGGTGAACGGTCCGGGATTGTCGGCGATCACCCGCCGGATCAGCGGCGAGACCTGGTCGCAGCGGCCGTACTCGAACTCGATCTCTCGGACGAAGGGGATCATCGCGACCCATCCTGAGCGGCGCCGGTCTTGCGCTTAACGAACCGTAAACCCTGTGGAGTACGGATCATGGCGGCCGACGCGGCGATTTTTGTCTCAAAACGGCTCCAGCGCGCGTGCTTCGCCGTGCTGTGTCTCATTGCGGCGCAGTTCGTGCTGGCCTCGTGCGAGCCCGAACCCAGCCCCATGGCCGCCCGCGTCACCACGCTGGGCGGCTACTGAGGCCCTGAACTAGTGCGGCAGCACGCCGGAGAGGTCGTAGCCGGCCTCGTAGCCCTGCCGCACCAAGGTTTCCCGATCGGCCGCGCCCGACAGCGCCTGGCCGATCGACCAGGTGACGATCGAGCGGGTGCCCGAGCGGCAGAAGGCCAGGACCGGACCGCCGGCCGCCTCGACCGCCTCGCGCACCGCGTCCACCTGATCCTGGGTCGGCCCGCCGCGCACCGGCACGTGCACATAGGCCAGGCCCGCGGCCTTGGCCGCCGCCTCGATCTCCGCGCCCGTCGGCTGGCTGGGATCCTCGCCGTCCGGACGGTTGTTGACGATCAGGGCGAAGCCCTCGGCCTTGGCCCGGGCCACGTCCTCGACGGTGATCTGGGGGCTGACCGACAGGCTGTCGGTGACGCGGCGGAAATCGGTCATGGGCGCTTGAAGCCTCTGGAAGGAACGTCTCGAACCCTTCAGATGCGCGGCGCGCGCGCCTTGGGCAAGTCCTTCTCGTCGCCTGGCTCACCCGCTCCCTAGTCGATCCGCCGCGCCCGGATGGCCGTCTGGCCGTCGACGTTCAGGAAGAAGCTGCCCATCGAGGCCCGGCGGATCGAGATCTTCGAGCCGGCCTTGGGCGCGCGGCGCACCGGGTCGCGGCCGACCTGGTCCCACTTGGCGCCGTCCTCCAGCACGATCGTCCAGCCGCCGGCCCCGTTCTGCCAGGCCTGCTTGGCCACGCCCTCGATGCGGTCGAGGCTGGCCGGCGCGTCGCCGCCCTTGCCGCCGAACAGGTCGAGCTTGGGCAGGTTGAAGCCGAAGGCCTCGCGCTTGACGCTCTCCACCTTCTGCCGGTCCAGCACCACGATCTCGCCGGAGGCGTCGGCGGCCGCGAGTTCGGCGGCGGCCTTGTCGTAGCAGGCCAGGCGGGCGGCGGCTTCGGGGATCGCCCGGCAGGCCGTCACCGCGCCCAAAGCTCCAGGTTGAGCAGGGCCCGGCGCGGCGAGCGCGGCGGGCGCCGAGGCGAGGACGAGAAGCGCGAGCGGCAAGCGGATGAGTCGCATGAGGAAGATCCGACGTGGGTTGGGGGCCGCGGGCCGGCGCGGCGAGCGTGGCGCGGAAGACACGCGGGGGAAATGTGTCCGAAAGGTGGCCGATCCGGCTTCCGCCGAGGAAACATCGCCCCGCGTTTTCGTGTGTCGCGACAACATATTTCGATATTACCGGTATTTCAAAGTGGAGAGAATTACCGCCCAAACGTCTCCTTGGGGCCATGTCTCGCAAGCTTGAGCACGCCTCGCAGCGCGAAAGCGCGGCGATCTGCCGCTAAGGCGACAATGGTGTGTTCAATTTGCGACAGAAAGGATGCTTCACGTTACACAACGGTAATCGGAATTGACCGCTCCAAGCGGGCGCTCCTAACGTCCCCCCCAACCGGGCTGAGGGCAGCCTGGGATTGCAAGACATGGGCGACGGGCCGGCGATATCGCCAGGCCCAGCCCGTTCTCGGAGGGATTCCATTGAAGATTCAGATGACGCGTAAGCGCCTGCTGACGACGACCATCATCAGCGGCCTCGCGATCGCCGCCGCCAGCGCCGGTGTGGCGTCAGCGCAAACCGCGCCCGAAAGCGACTCGACCGAAATCGAAGCCGTCGTCGTCACCGGTTCGCGCATCGCCCGCCAGGACTACGTGGCCAACAGCCCGATCTCGACCGTGACGTCGGAAGCCATCCAGGCCGCCGGTTCGACCACCACCGAAGACGTGCTGAACCGCCTGCCGCAGGTGATGCCGGGCCTGACCGCCGCTTCCAACAACCCGTCGGACGGCACCGCCACCGTCGACCTGCGTGGCGTGGGGGCGTCGCGCACCCTGGTGCTGGTCAACGGCCACCGCATGAACCCGTCGACGCGTTCGAACACCGTCGACCTCAACAACATCCCGACGGCGCTGATCGACAAGGTCGAGATCGTCACCGGCGGCGCCTCGGCCGTGTACGGTTCGGACGCTCTGTCGGGCGTCGTGAACTTCCAGCTGAAGAAGGACTTCGAAGGCGTCGAAGTCGGCAGCCAGTACGGCATCAGCGAAATCGGCGACGGCAAGACCACCAACACCTACTTCCTGATCGGCGCCAACACGCCGGACGGCAAGGGTAACGTCACCGCCTACGCCAACTACTACAGCCGCGACAAGATCCTGCCGAACAACGACCGTCCGTGGTCGCTGGTCTCCAACGCCGGCGGTTCGGGCACGGGCGTGACCGGCGCGGCCAACGCGATCGGCACCAACCCCTTCGGCGGTTCGACCTCGAGCCCGCTGAACGTGCGTTACGCCTTCAACACCGACGGTTCGCCGCGTCCGTTCGTGAACACCCTGGCTGGTGACCGCTACAACTTCTCGCCGGTCAACAACCTGCTGTCGCCGGGCGAGCGCTTCAACATCACCGCCCTGGGCAACTACGAGATCACCGATTGGCTGACCGCCTCGGCCGAGATGTACTACGCCGACAGCCGCAACTCGGCCCAGCTGGCGCCGACCCCGGCCACCGGCATCCAGGTGCCGTACAACAACGCCTTCGTCTCGCCCGGCCTGGCCACCCTGCTGGCCACCCGTCCGAACCCGACCGCCGCGATCTTCGTCGATCGTCGTATGGCCGAAGTCGGTCCGCGCGTCGAAACCCGCGACTCGGATCTCTACCAGATCAACCTCGGCCTGAAGGCCGACCTGGGTTCGGGCTGGACCGGTGAAGCCTTCTACAGCTTCGGCCGCACCGAGTTCCGCGTCGGCGTGCAGAACGACGTCTCGCGTTCGAAGGTCGCCGCGGCGATCGCTTCGGGCGCCGGCGCCAGCACCACCAGCTGCTCGACCGCCTCGCTGGCCCTGTTCCCGACCTGCGCCCCGCTGAACCTGTTCGGCGCCGGCAACATCTCGACGGCCGCGGCCAACTTCATCCGCCTGAACTTCTCCGACCTGACCGTGTTCGAACGCAACGTCGGTTCGGTCTACGCCACCGGCCCGCTGTTCAAGCTGCCGGCCGGCGACTTCTCGGTCGCCGTCGGCGCCGAATGGCGTGAAGACACCCTGTCGTTCACCCCGGACGCCGCCAAGAACTCGGGCGACATCTTCGGCTTCAACGCCGAAAAGGCCGTCGGCGGCGGCTCGAGCGTCGGCGAACTCTACGTCGAAGCCGTGGTTCCGCTGGTCGCCGACGTGACCGGCGCCAACTACCTGGGCCTGGAACTGGGCGGCCGTTACTCCGACTACTCGTCGGTCGGCAGCGTCTACAGCTACAAGGTCGGCGTCGAGTACAAGCCGATCCACGACGTCAAGCTGCGGGCCATGTTCCAGAAGGCCAGCCGCGCCCCGTCGGTGTTCGAACTGTACCAGTCGGGCGACCAGGGCTTCCCGGCCGTGCTCGACCCCTGCACCACCGTCAACCCGGGCACGGGCGCCGCGCGCACCCTGTCGGCTTCGGTCCGCGCCTTCTGTACCGCTCAGCTGGGCTATGATCCGGTCGCCGGCAACTTCGTCGCCCAGAACACCCAGACGGAGTCGTTCTTCTACGGCAACCCGAGCCTGGCCGAAGAAAAGTCGGAAACCATCACCGCTGGCGTGGTGTGGCAGCCGAGCTTCGTCTCGGGCCTGAGCCTGACCGTCGACTACTACGACATCAAGATCGACGACTACATCGGCACCATCCGCGGCGGCGTGTCGGGCATCGTCTCGGCCTGCTTCGCCTCGGGCAGCCTGACCTCGTCGGCCTGCTTCGACTCGGGCATCAACCTGCCGCTGATCTACCGCGACGCGGCCGGCAACCTGAAGGCCCGCGCGCCGCTCGGCAACGTGTCGGCTCTGCAGACCAAGGGCGTCGACGTGGCCGTCTCGTACGGCTGGAACGTGCCGTGGGCCGGCGGCGTCTGGGGCGACAAGCTCCAGTTCGACCTGACCACGACCTATCTCGACAGCTACGAGCTGGACGGCATCGACTACAAGGGCACCATCGGCGCCTACAACATCTCGGCCTCGCTGCCGGAATGGAAGGCCAGCCTGCGCGTTGGTTACGATGTCGGCCCGGTCCGCCTGGCCTACACCGGCACCTACATCGGCGAGATGGACAACCAGGGCAACATCCCCGAGTTCGAGGATGGCGGCTACACGACGGTCGACGCCTACTTCTACCACGACGTCAGCGCCCGCTGGAACGTCAACGACAACGTCGAGATCTTCGGCGGCGTCCGCAACCTCGGCGACAAGAAGCCGCCGGTGTTCGACAACGCTCCGGACGGCAACACCGACCCGAACACCTACGACATCCTGGGTCGTTCGTACTTCGTGGGCGCCAAGCTGCGCTTCTAAGCAGCCCGGCGTTCACCCCGGCGGTCCTCGGACCGCCGGGACCGACGACATCGACGGCGGGTCCCCCGGGACCCGCCGTTTTTGTTTGTCCGCCCCTGTGCAACGGGGGAGGGGGCGACACGGCCTAGCGTCCCTCTCCCCTTGCGGGAGAGGGTGGCCTGCGAAGCAGGTCGGGTGAGGGGGCTCTCAG
>NZ_QHJY01000385.1 GCF_003185805.1 Caulobacter sp. D5 | reverse complement strand
GCGCTCGCCAGGGCGGCCTCGGCGGCGGAGAGATGCTCCTCCATGGCCGCGCGGGCGCCGGCCAGGCCCAGGCGCGACACGGCCGTGGTCATGGCGGCGTCCTTGCCGACGTCCTTGCCGGCGGCCTCGACCGAGCCCTCGGCGTCGATGATGTCGTCGCGGATCTGGAAGGCCAGGCCCACCCGGCGGGCGAATTCGCCGACCTGCTCGACGGCCGCCGCGTCGGCGCCGCCGATCAGGGCCCCGACCTGGGCGGCGGCGATGATCAGCACGCCGGTCTTCTCGTGGTTCAGGCGGTCGATGGCGGCCATGTCGCGCAGCTGGTCGCGGTCGAGCAGGTCGCGGGCCTGGCCGGCGACCAGACCCATGAAGCCGACGGCCTGCGCGGCGCGGGCCACGATCTCGGCCCGCAGCTCGCCAGGCAGCGCCTTGTCGGCGGCGATGACGGCGTAGGCCTGGTTCAGCAGACCGACGCCCGCGAGGATGGCCGTGGCCTCGTCGAAGGCGCGGTGGATGGTCGGCAGGCCGCGACGCAGGCCCGCGTCGTCCATGGCCGGCAGGTCGTCGAGCACCAGCGAGGCGGCGTGGATCATCTCGAAGGCGCAGGCCGCGTCGAGCGCCGCGCCTTCATTGGCGCCGAACGCCTCGGCGGCCAGCAGCACCAGCATCGGACGGAAACGCTTGCCCGGGGCCAGCAGCGAATAGCGCACCGCCTCGACCAGACGGTCGGGCGCGGTGCCCGGCGCGGGCGCCAGCTCGGCCAGGCGACGATCGACGCGAGCGCGCAGGGCCTCGACCCGCGTCGGGAGTCCCTGTTGGACTTGTTGCAACGTGCCCTGGTCGTCCATCTCGCGAGTCGCGCCGTACGTAGCCACCCCGTCGCGGGCGATTCATTTGAAGGCGCCCCGCCGCTGCGTCAACCCAAGCGGGTTGCGGTATGCGGGTCTTGACCCGACGCCCGAGGGGCGCGTCCATGGCGGCATGTCCAAGCCCCTCCCCGCTCCCGCCGCCCATGCCCGCGAGATCCTGGCCCGCCTGGGCGTCGATGGACTGTCCGCCGACGGGGGCAGCCCGGTGCGCTCGCCGATCGACGGCCAGGTCCTGGCCCATGTCGCCTTCGACGACGCCAAGGCCATCGAGGCCAAGGTCGCCGGCGCGGCGCGGGCCTTCCGGACCTGGCGCTGCGTTCCGGCCCCGCGCCGGGGCGAACTGGTGCGGCTGTTCGGCGAGGAGCTGCGGGCCGCCAAGCCCGACCTCGCCGCCCTGGTGACGCTGGAGGCCGGCAAGATCGCCTCCGAAGGCGCCGGCGAGGTGCAGGAGATGATCGACATCTGCGACTTCGCCGTCGGCCTGTCGCGACAGCTGCACGGCCTGACCATCGCCTCGGAGCGCCCCGGCCACGCCATGCGCGAGACCTGGCATCCGCTGGGGCCGGTGGCGGTGATCAGCGCCTTCAACTTCCCGGTTGCGGTCTGGGCGTGGAACGCTTGCCTGGCCCTGGTCTGCGGCGATCCGGTGGTCTGGAAGCCATCGGAGAAGACGCCGCTGACCGCCCTGGCGACCCAGGCGCTGCTGGAACGGGCGCTGGCCCGCTTCGGCGACGAGGCCCCGGCCGGCCTGTCGAGCGTGGTGCTGGGCGGTCGCGACGCCGGCGAGCGCCTGGCGCGCGACCCGCGCATCCCTCTCGTCTCGGCCACCGGCTCGACCCGCATGGGCAAGGCCGTCGCCCCGCTGGTGGCCGAACGCTTCGGCCGCTCGATCCTGGAGTTGGGCGGCAACAACGCCATGATCGTGACGCCCAGCGCCGATCTCTCCCTGGCTTTGCGCGCCATCGTGTTCTCGGCCGCCGGCACGGCCGGCCAGCGCTGCACCAGCCTTCGCCGGCTGATCGTGCACGAGAGTCTGGTCGACAAGGTCGGCGACGCCGTCGCCGCCGCCTTCGAGCGCCTGCCAGCCGGCGATCCGCGCCAGGACGGCGTGCTGCTGGGCCCGTTGATCGACAAGGGGGCCTACGAGGCCTTCGTCCATGCCCTCGACCAGGCCCGGGCCGACGGCGCCGACGTGGTCGGCGGCGAGCGGCTGCGCGAAACCGAGGCGCCGGAAGCCTTCTACGTCCGCCCGGCCGTGGCCCGCCTGTCCGCGCCGACGGCCGGCATGGCCCGCGAGACCTTCGCGCCGCTGCTCTACGTCGTGCCCTATGCGGACTTCGACGAAGCGGTGGCGATCCAGAACGACGTCCCCCAGGGGCTGTCGTCCTGCGTGATGACCAACGACGTGCGCGAGGCCGAGGGCTTCCTCAGCCCCTGGGGCAGCGACTGCGGCATCGCCAACGTCAATATCGGCCCGTCTGGCGCCGAGATCGGCGGGGCCTTCGGCGGCGAGAAGGAGACCGGCGGCGGGCGCGAGAGCGGCTCCGACAGCTGGAAGCAGTACATGCGCCGCCAGACCGCCACGGTGAACTATTCCGGCGCCCTGCCCCTGGCCCAGGGGGTGCGGTTCGACCTGTAGGGAGCTTGGCCATATCAACTCTTGGAGAAGGTGAGAAAATTCACACTCCCAGGTTGTTGCGCGAACTAGCGTGCGCCCGCTCATTCCGAGCCGGAGGCAACGTCATGTCGGCCTATCCCATCGCCATCTACGGCAACGGCCTGTTCCAGGACGGCTATCCCACCCCGCCCGTGCCCTATGCCGAGCAGGCGGCGCAGCTGAACCAGGGCGTCACCACCGTGATCCTGTGGTCGATCCACATTCACGACGGCGGCGACCTCTATCTGAACGACACGCTGTTCGTGCAGGACGGCAAGATCCAGTACGCCACCGACGGCAAGAGCGGGGTCAATCCGGACTTCCCCGAACTGATCAAGGCGCTGATGACCGGCGGCAGCGTGCGCGACCTGATCGTCTCGGTCGGCGCCTGGGGCACCACCAGCGACTTCACCGCCTGGCTGGGCTCGCGCGACGCGGTGAAGACCAACCTGGCGGCGCTGAAGTCGGCCTTCGGGGTCAGCGGCGTCGATTTCGACTACGAGTCCCAGACCGGCTACACCAACGACGAGCAGACCATGATCGTCACCCTGACGCTCGACGTCGGGTCGCTGGGCCTCTACGCCACCTACTGCCCCTACACCGCCACCGACTTCTGGACCGGCGCGCTGAGCGCGGTCTACGCCCAGAACGGCCAGTCCCAGATCGTCAAGTGGATGAACCTGCAATGCTATGCGGGCGGCGCCAGCAACACGCCGAGCGACTGGATCGCGGCCGTGCAGGGAACGCCGAACACCGGGGTGACCAACCCCGGGGCGTTCATCGTGCCGGGCTATGCGGTGGAAGGCGCCGACGGCGGCGATCCCAGCTATATCGAGCAGGCCTTCGCCCAGTCGGCGGGAACCGGGATCACCGGCGGCTTCCTGTGGAACAGCGGCGGCATCTGGTCGACCGAGGCCTCGAATGGCGGCGAGCCGACCCCGGCCGACTACGCCCAGGCGATAACCGCCGGCCTCGGCGCGACGACGACCGCGCGCGAGCCGGTGGACGCCTGACGCCCAGCCTCTGAGAGCCTCGCCCCGCGGTTCGCCGCGGGGCGAGGTTTGTGGGTCGCGCCGCCGGACGCATCACCCTAGGGTAACCTCGATCCCAACGGAGACGAGGCCCAAAGGAGGCGTTTTAAGGCGTGGAGACTGTCGAGATCGTTCTGGCCCTGTTGGCCGCCGTCGTCCTGAGCGGCGCCGCCGCCCGGTTCCTGCCGCTGGCCGTCCCCGCGCCCCTGGTGCAGATCGGCCTGGGCGCGCTGATCGCCCTGGTCACCAAGACGCCGGTCTCGCTCGATCCGCATCTCTTCTTCCTGCTTTTCCTGCCGCCGCTCTTGTTCCTCGACGGCTGGCGGATCCCCAAGGACGAGTTCTTCAAGGACTTGCCGGTGATCCTGGAGTTGGCCCTGGGCCTGGTCGTGCTGACCGTGGTCGGGGCCGGGTTCCTGATCCACTGGATGATCCCGGCCATGCCGCTGGCCGTGGCCTTCGCCCTGGCCGCGGTGATCTCGCCAACCGACCCGATCGCGGTCTCGGCCATCGCCCAGCGGGTGCCGATCCCCAAGCGGCTGATGCACATCCTGGAGGGGGAGTCGCTGCTGAACGACGCCTCGGGCCTGGTCTGCCTGCGCTTCGCCATCGCCGCGGCCCTGACCGGCAGCTTCGTGCTGCACGAGGCGGTGCTGAACTTCGCCTGGGTGGCCCTGGCCGGGATCGTGGTCGGCGTACTGACCACGCTGGTCGTGACCACCCTGAACGCCTGGCTGAGCCGGGCGGGCGCCGAGGACGCAGGTCCCCAGACCCTGATCAGCCTGCTGATCCCGTTCGCCGCCTATCTGCTGGCCGAGCGGGTGCACGCCTCGGGCATCCTGGCCGCCGTCGCCGCCGGCGTGGCCATGAGCTTCTCGGAGGTCGCCCGCCAGACCGTCGCCGCCACCCGCGTCCGCCGCAACATGGTGTGGGACACCCTGCAGTTCACCGCCAACGGCGTGATCTTCGTGCTGCTGGGCGAGCAGCTGCCGTCGATCCTGGCCGGGGCGGTCGAGACCGTGCAGACCACGGGACACCACGAGCCCTGGTGGCTGGGCGTCTATGTGGTCGCCATCACCCTGAGCCTGGGCGCTCTGCGCTTCGCCTGGGTGTGGGGCTCGCTGAAGCTGACCCTGCTGCGCGCCAAGCGTCGCGGCGACGAGCGGTCCAGCCCGGACTGGAAGATCATCGCCGCCACCGCCTGCGCCGGGGCGCGCGGGGCCATCACCCTGGCCGGCGTTCTGACCCTGCCGCTGGTCACCGCCTCGGGCGAGGCCTTCCCGGCCCGGGACCTGGCCATCTTCCTGGCGGCCGGGGTCATCGTGCTGTCGCTGCTGATCTCGGCGACCGCACTGCCCCTGCTGATGAAGAACCTGCAACTGCCGCCCGACACCGCCGGCCAGGAGCAGGCCGAGCGCGCCCGCGAGGCCCTGGCCATCGCCGCCGTCCAGGCGGTCGAGCAGATGCAGGCCGCCTCGCCGCACGCCTCGGACGCCGACTTCCAGACGGCCTCGGCCCGGGTGGTCGACATCTATCGCGACCGCCTGGACGGCCTGGCCCAGACCGGAGAGGCCGCCGTCGCCGCTCATCGCGGACGCGGCTTCGAGAAGGAGGTGCGGCTGGTGGCCTTGCAGGCCGAGCGCAAGGCGCTGCACGGGCTGATCCGCCAACGGGCGGTCGCCGGCGAGGCGCAGACCAGGCTGATGCGCGAGATCGACCTGGCCGAGGCGCGGCTGAAAGTGTGACTTAGATCCTCCCCCTGAAGGGGGAGGTGGCCCGGAGGGCCGGAGGGGGAAGTATCTGCTGAGGGGCGGAGCACCCCTCCCGTAAAATCCCCGCGAAAGCGGGGACCCAGGTGTTTTATCGTCGAGCGCCTGGGGCTTCAGAAAAAGCCTGGGTCCCCGCTTTCGCGGGGATTTTACGGATGGAGAGGCGCGTTCTGCGGGCGGCGGGCGTCCTTACAGCGGAATGTTGTCGTGCTTCTTGGCCGGATTGGTCAGCACCTTGCCCTTGAGCGAATGCAGCGCCCGGACGATGCGCTTGCGGGTGCCGTGGGGCATGATGACGTCGTCGACATAGCCGCGT
>NZ_QHJY01000384.1 GCF_003185805.1 Caulobacter sp. D5 | reverse complement strand
GCGCGGGCCGCCCCGGAAGGCGGCCAGCACCACCGGCGCGAACACCAGCACCCGCAGCTGCGGCGGGCCGGTGAACACCAGCCACGAGATCAGGCCGATCGCCGCCAGGCCGAAGGTCGGCTCCAGCCAGCCGCGCACCGGGAAGGCCTCGGCGTGACGGCGGTCCATCAGGATCAGTATGGTCGGCAGGGCCACGGCCACGCCCAGCACGTTGCTGGTGGTCCAGCCGCTCCAGCCGGTCCAGAAGCCGCCGCCCTCGGCCATCGAGGCCAGGCCGTTGACGCCGATCGAGGTCACGGCCGTGAACGCCGCCGACACCACGGTCAGCACCAGCAGGCCGCGCATGCCGCGCACCCGTCCGGGCAGGCGCAGCAGCCGCAGGGCCACGGCGGTGGCGGTGATCTGCACGGCGTCCAGCGCCGTCACCGCCACGGCGAAGGCCGACGACTTGCTGGTCAGCAGGCTGAGCGCCAGATGCAGCAGGGTGCACACCACCAGCAGCCCGACGCCCCGGCGGCGGTCCAGCACCATCAGCCCGGCGATCAGCACGGCGTTGGCCGTCCAGATGGTGGCGATCTCCTGGGCCGCGCCGGTCAGGAACAGGCTGTAGGCCATCGACGCCAGATAGGCGATCGTCAGCCCTACGGGCCGGCGCCAGCGGCGCAGAGCCCATCGGCGCGCATCGGCGCGATCGATCGCGATGTCGAGGCGGTCGGTCCCCACGATATCCCCCAGCGCGCCCGGGGCCGAAGAGGGGGCCAGGGGCGCGGTCTGGCCGTACAATGCGGACGAAACGTCGGTTTTTGGTTAAGTGCGCTGACGCGGGGGAGGTTGCGGGGGCGTTGGGCGCGGCCCTCCCTTCCGTCGTCATCCCGGCCGAAGCGCAGCGTAGAGCCGGGACCCAGGGGACCGGGCGCGGCGTTTGGGTTCGCCGCCCGCCCGCCATCTCCCTGCGCTTGGCCCCTGGGTCCCGGATAAGCCCTGCGGGCTTTCCGGGATGACGAAGGGGGATGGCCTACCCCCGCACGAACAGGTTCCGGATCCACTGCGAGCCGGCCTTGGCCGCCTGGCCCCAGTCCTCGTCGTCTTCGACCGCGTCTTGAGCATAACCCCAAGGATTGAACACCTTCAGCCGCGCGACCTTGAAGGCGGCGACGTCGCGGGTGACCAGGGTCAGGCCGTGCTCCAGGGCGGTGGCGGCCAGCAGGGCGTCGCGGGGATCGGCCAGGGGCACGCGCGAGCGGGTCCGCGCCACGGCGGCGTCCACCGCCAGGATGCGGCCCTCGAAGGCGGGGCCGACCTGCTCGTCCAGCCAGGTCCGCAGGGCCTTGCCGGCGATCTTGTCGCGCCGCTCGGCCTGGGCGACCTCGGCCTCCAGCTCCAGCAGGGTGATCGCCGAGATGAACAGGCCCGAGCGGGCCACGCCCGCCGCCCAGCGCGCCAGGCCCGGATCGGTGCGCCCGGCCCTGGCCCCGCGCAGCTCCAGCACGATCTCGGTGTCGAGCAGGTGCATCAGCCGCGCTCCGGTGTCGCGGGCGCCCGGCCCCAGGCGGCCGACGACTTGCCCGGTCGCGCCTCCGCCGGGACCGGCTCGTCCAGGGCCAGCAGGTCGACGATGGTCTCGGCCTGGCCGGCCAGCTTGCGATAGGCCTCGACGCTCATCAGCACGTGGGTGGCCCGGCCGCGGTCGGTGACGAACACCGGCTCGATTCTCGCCGCGCGCTTGGCCGCGCTGACGTCCTGATTGAACGCGCGGCTGCTGACCACCTTCATGAAGCGTCCGCTCCCGACCCGAAATGACAGGGCTGTCGTGTAGGTACGTACCTACATAGTGGCGTTCGGGCAACGGATAATTCGTCAGGGAAAACAATCGAAAGCCGGGCGGCCGGGATCAACCTCCGACGCATTGCGCATTGGTCAGATCTCTGCGCGGCATAGGGGCAAGCGGCGCGCCGCAAAGAAACGATCCTAGGGGGAACGAACCGGTGTCAGACCTGATCGCGCAGACCATCGCCACGGCGACGGACCTGCTCAACGCCCACGGCCCGGCCACGAAAGCCGCGGCCAAGAGCTTCACGCCCACCGATTTCAGCGTGCACTTCTTCCTGCAGCTGGCCGTCATCGTGCTGGCCTGCCGCGTCGTCGGCTGGCTGGGCCAGAAGCTGCTCAAGCAGCCCCAGGTGGTGGGCGAGATGATCGCCGGCGTGGTGCTTGGCCCGTCGCTGCTGGGCCTGCTGTTCCCCGACTTCCAGCTGGCCCTGTTCCCCAAGGAGACCAAGAACGTCCTGTACGTCGGCGCCCAGCTGGGCGTGGGCCTCTACATGTTCATGGTCGGCACCAGCTTCCAGGCCGGCCACTTCAAGGCCAAGGCCAAGAGCGCGATGAGCGTGTCGTTCGCCGGCATCGCCGCGCCGTTCCTGATCGCCGCCGCCATCACCCCGTTCCTGCTGAAGGTGCCGGGCCTGTTCGCCCCGACCATCGGCCAGGGTCCGGCCACCCTGTTCATGGGCGCCTGCATCGCCCTGACCGCCTTCCCGATGCTGGCCCGGATCATCAACGAGCGGGGCCTGGCCAAGACGTCGCTGGGCACCCTGTCGCTGACCGCCGGCGCCTTCGACGACGCGGTCTCCTGGTGCGTGCTGGCGGTGGTGCTGGCCACCTTCGGCGGCGGCCCGGGCGTGGCCCTGCTGGCCATCGGCGGGGGCCTGGCCTGGGTGGCCTTCGTCGTCCTGCTGGGTCCGAAGATCCTGGCCCCGCTGGGCCGCATCGTCGAGCGCGAGGGCGAGATGAGCACGGGCGTCCTGGCCCTGGTCATCCTGGCCTTCTGCATCTCGGCCTTCCTGATGGACGCCGTCGGCATCCACGCCATCTTCGGCGGCTTCATCCTCGGCGTGGTCATGCCGCGCGGCAAGCTGGTCGAGGAGCTGAAGAAGAAGGTCGAGCCGCTGGCCGTCGTGCTGCTGCTGCCGATGTTCTTCACCTATTCGGGCCTCAACACCCGGATGGACATGGTCAACTCGCCGACCCTGCTGCTGATCGCCCTGGGGATCCTGGCCGCCTCGATCCTGGCCAAGTGGGGCGCCTGCTACGTCGCCGCCCGCGCCACCGGCGAGAACCACGCCACCGCCATGGGCATCGGCGCCCTGATGAACTCGCGCGGCCTGATGGAGCTGATCATCATCAACATCGGCCTGCAGAAGGGCATCATCGGCCCG
>NZ_QHJY01000383.1 GCF_003185805.1 Caulobacter sp. D5 | reverse complement strand
CACAGGGCCGCCTCGTCCGGCGCCGGGCCCAGCGCCGCGAAGGCCTCGCGGCGGCGGGCGGGCCAGTCGACGCCCCGCTCGGCCGACAGGGGGTAATAGGCCGCGAAGGCGTCGGCGACAGCGGCCAGGGTCCGCTGCGGCGTCCACGGCCGCTGGTCCGAGCAGGTCTTCGGCAGGGCCTTCAGCCGATCGAAGCGATAGACCGTGCCGTCGGCCTCGCCGGCGATCTCGACCAGTTCCTTACCAGCCGGCCGCCACAGCTTCAGCACGCCGTCGGGGTCGGCCTCCGGCCGCGGGTCACGCCAGCAGTCAGTCCCGGCCACGTGATAGAGGCTCGGCCCCTTGGCGTCGAACCGCACGATCCAACCGTAGCCCCGCGACCGCCAGACGCCTTGCAGCACAGGCGCGACGACGCCGTTCTCGACCACCGGGCGCGCGCCTTCGGTCGCCAGGGACGGCGTACCGACGGACAGTCCCGCGATCAGGGCGGCGCAGGCCAGGGCTTTCATGAAAGCTCGGTCAGGGCTGAACAGCCGCGCGGAGCGACTTCCCGGAAGCCTCTTCGACGCGCCTGATATCGGATCGCTGGCTCATGATGGAGGGAAGGCTAGCAAGCGCCGGCCGTCTTCGCCACAGAGCCGGTTCCGCCACGCAAAAAGGCCCGGCTCTGCGAACCGGGCCCATCGGCATTCCAGAGCGAGCGGCGTTCACGCCGCGCGCGGATCAGCCCAGCGCGGCCAAGACGGCCTTCTGCTTGGCCGCGTCCAGGTGCGGGACCAGGGCCTTGACGATGTCGATCGTGGCCTTGTTGACCACCCGAACGTCGGGCGCGGGGTCGCCGCCGTGGATCTTGAGCCAGAGTTCGATGATCCAGTGCGGATCGTTGGCATGCGCGAGGACGATGGGACGAAGCGCCATGACGGTAACCTCATGAGTTGCAACGTCGCAACGATACACCCATGAGGGCAATTTTTAAGCGTGCGCGGCGGGTCTTCACCGGAGCGTGAAGACCCGCCGCGCGCCGCCTCACTCGGCCTTCAGATAGATTTCCGAGCCCTGCTCTTTGAACTTCTCGCTCATCTGCGCCATGCCCAGCTCTGCCGTGTTAGGCGCCTGGGCGGCGGCGAAGTCGCGGACTTCCTGGCTGATCTTCATCGAGCAGAACTTCGGACCGCACATCGAGCAGAAGTGCGCGGTCTTGTGCGCCTCCTTGGGCAGGGTCTCGTCGTGGAAGGCCCGGGCGGTCTCGGGGTCGAGGCCGAGGTTGAACTGGTCCTCCCAGCGGAACTCGAACCGCGCCCGGCTGATGGCGTCGTCCCACATGGCCGCGCCAGGGTGACCCTTGGCGAGGTCGGCGGCGTGGGCGGCCAGCTTGTAGGTGATGACGCCGGTTTTGACGTCGTTGCGGTCGGGCAGGCCCAGGTGCTCCTTGGGCGTGACGTAGCAGAGCATCGCCGTGCCGAACCAGCCGATCATCGCCGCCCCGATCGCCGAGGTGATGTGGTCGTAGCCAGGGGCGATGTCGGTGGTCAACGGACCGAGGGTATAGAAGGGGGCCTCGTGGCAATGCTTCAGTTGCTCGTCCATGTTGGCCTTGATCTTGTGCATGGCCACGTGGCCCGGCCCCTCGATCATCACCTGCACGCCATGCTTCCAGGCCACCTTGGTCAGCTCGCCCAGGGTGCGCAGTTCGGAGAACTGGGCCTCGTCGTTGGCGTCGGCGGTCGAGCCCGGACGCAGGCCGTCGCCCAGCGAGAACGACACGTCGTAGGCGCGCATGATCTCGCAGATCTCTTCGAAGCGCTCGTAGAGGAAGTTCTCCTTGTGGTGGGCCAGGCACCACTTGGCCATGATCGAGCCGCCACGGCTGACGATGCCGGTGACGCGCTTGGCGGTCATCGGCACGAAGGGAAGACGCACGCCGGCGTGGATCGTGAAGTAGTCCACGCCCTGCTCGGCCTGCTCGATCAGGGTGTCGCGGAAGACCTCCCAGTTCAGGTCCTCGGCCACGCCGCCGACCTTCTCCAGCGCCTGGTAGATCGGCACGGTGCCGATGGGCACGGCGCTGTTACGGATGATCCAGTCGCGGATGTTGTGGATGTTGCGGCCGGTCGACAGGTCCATGACCGTGTCGGCGCCCCAGCGGGTGGCCCAGACCATCTTGTCGACCTCGTCGGCGACGGTGCCGAGCACGGCCGAGTTGCCGATGTTGGCGTTGATCTTGACCAGGAAGTTGCGGCCGATGGCCATCGGCTCCAGTTCGCCGTGGTGGATGTTGGCCGGGATGATGGCGCGGCCACGGGCCACTTCCTGGCGCACGAACTCGGGCGTCACGAAGTCGGGCACGGACGCCCCGAAGTCCTCGCCGTCGCGCACGCAGGGCGCGGACTGTTCGCGGCGCAGGTTCTCGCGGATGGCGACGTATTCCATCTCGGCGGTGATGACGCCGGCGCGGGCGTATTCCAGCTGGGTGACCAGCTTGCCGGTCGCCCCACGATAGATCTTGCGGCCGTTGTCGGGGAACTGCGGGGCCAGGTGCTTGCCCTGGGCGAAGCCGTTGTCCTCGGGCTTCACCTCGCGGGGGTTGGAGACGATCTCGACGTCGCCGCGGGCGACGACCCAGGCTTCGCGGGCGCGCTGCAGGCCCTTCTCGATGTCGATGGTCGCGGTCGGGTCGGTGTAGGGGCCGGACGGGTCGTAGATGGTCACCGGCGGCTCGTTGGCCGACGGGTGGACGGCCACCTCGCGGAACGGCACGCGGATGTCGGGAAACAGCTCGCCGGCCTGATGGACCTTGCGCGACCCGGGAATGGGGCCGGTGGCGACGTCGCTGGTCGCCGGGATGATGGGGGTTTGGGCGTTCATGTTGCGGGCTCCTCAAGCATTGAAGAGACCCGGACGTGTCGAGCTAAGTCGGTTGTACGGCCTGGACTGTACGCCTCCGGACCGCGTTCCCTCCCTTCGCCGGCATGACCCGGATCAGGTTCGACGGGTCAGGGCTCAAGCCCAATCTCAGCCGCGACAGCGACCCCCCGGTGAACAGGGCGGACACTAGGGATGTTGACGCGCGGGTCAAGGGCGCAAGAACGCCGTTTCGTCAACGCATTTACAGGTTGTACGATCAGGCAGATACATCTCAAGCGACACAACGCCGTGGCGAGGGGAGCCGACATGGGCGAGCGTTTCGATCTTCTGGCTTTCTTCGCGCGGTCCAAGATGCCGCTGGGCCTGCCGCTGCTGGCCGCGGCGGCGGTTCCTGGAGCGATCATCGGCCTTCTGCTGTTCTATCTGCCGGACCTGCCGCTGGACCTGGCCTTCTTCGGCGGCTGGCTGGCGCTGCTGTCGCTGGCGGCGCTGGTCTGGGCGACGATCTTCTGGGGGCTGGCCGTCGCGGTGACGCCGCAGCAGCAGGCGCTGACCAGCGCCTCGGTGGTGGCCGTGGCCATGTCGCTGGCCATCGCCTCGGTCGCCTCGCCGCCGGCGATCGGCTCGCTGGCTCAGAAGACCGGACGGGTGGTCGAGGCGGCCCTGGCCTGGACGCCGGCCCTGGTCTCGCAGGCGGTCAGCGGCATCGACCCCTGCTCGGGCGACGCCCTGACCAAGCCCGAGCAGCGTCGGCAGGCGGTGCTGAAGGGCCGGATCACCGGCGTGCTGCACGGCTTCATCAGCCGTGGCGACCGCGCCTGCACGCCGGCCGACCTGATCCCCGCCGGCCTCTCGGCGACGAGCGCGACGGCGGTGACCGGCGGGGCCTGGATCTGGTTCCTGATCGTGTTCGGCCTCTGCCTCGTGCTGGCCCGCGCCCTGGCCGAGGCGCGACTGCAATGGTACCCGGGCGACGGCTCGCGCGAGCCGATCATCGCCTATCCGAAGTGGATCGCCGCGGTCGTCTACACGGCGATCCTGATCCCGGCCTCTTATCTGGCCATCGGCTCGCTGCTGCTGCTGACCCAGGAGACCACGGCGGTCGACCAGGCCGAGCTGAACCGGCGGCTCGACGAAGTCGAGGCCAAGGCGATGTCGAACCAGAGCATGGAGCCGCTGACGGTGAACACCGGCCTCTTGCTGGGCCAGGCGGTGAACGCCGCCAACGCCGTGCCGCCCTCGCCGCCCGCCGCGACCGTGCGAGGGCCGGAGGTGGGCGGAGAGCCCGCGCCGGTCGCCGCCGCCGTGTCCGCCGCCCTGCCCGTCACGCTGGCGGTGGACCAGGCCGAGCAGTTGCGGATCATCGTTCAGGGCGTGAACGACTATCAGAAGCTCAGCCAGCGCTTCGAGCAGTACCGGGTGTCGCGCAAGCTGGAGATCGTCGCCGCCTACAACGAGGCGGTCGGTCGGTTCCCGCCCAGCCAGCTGCCCGGCTATGTCGACATCCTGGTCGAGCGCTATCGCGAGCAGGTGGTCTCCCGCCGCCTGCAGCTGCGCCAGTGCCTGGGGGCGCTGGCCGGGGTGCAGACCGTGTCGATCGTCGATCGCCGGATGAACCTGCGCAACCTGGCCGCCGCCGCGCCCTACACCGAGGAGATCAAGAAGACCTGCAAGGCGCCGACCGAGACGACGCTGCAGACGACGTCCGACGAGGTCGCGGCCGATCGCAACCTGCGGCTGGGCAACCTGATCGAGCGGGTGCTGTACCGCTGGCTGATCGGGGTGCCGGCCTCGACCCTGCTGATCCTGGGCCTGATCGGCTTTGGCCTGTTCGGCGCGGCGATCCGCATGCTGGGCCGGCCCGATCGGCCCGAAGCCGCCAACGAGCCCGACCAGCCGGTCGACGCCGCCGCCCGCGCCCGGGTCGAAGACCTGTTCGCCCGCAGCGAAGTCCTGACCCAGACCCCGCCGCCGGCCGACGACGACGTCTCGCCCCAGGCCGAACGCCAGCGCCAGATCCGCCGGCAGGAGATCCTGGCCCTGAAGGCCCTGGCGTTGCGGATCAACGCGGCCTCGCGCAGCGACCACGCCGGCAGCAACAACATCGTCTATTTCCGCGCCAACTACGTCGTCGACGACGACGGGCTGGTGCGGGTGGGCGAGCGCGTGGCGGTCAGCGGGGCCCCGGCCCGGGTGCTGGTCCACGGCATGGGCGCGGCCTTCACGATCTTCCTGCTCAGCGAATGCGGCGCGCGGCTGTTCAACGAGGGCGGCCAGACCAACCCGATCGGCATGCTGGCCATGGGCTTCATCGGCGCGGTGTTCGCCGAGGACATCTGGAAGCGGGCCCGCGAGGTGCTGGGCGACAACCTCAAGCGCAAGCCCGAGCCGAAGTCGCCGCCCGAGCCCGCGCCCCAGTCCGCGCCCCAGCCGGCCGCCGTGCCCGCCGAATAGGCCTAGAGCGTGCTCGCCGAGAAGGTGTCGCAGGCCGCCGGCTTGCCCGCGTCGTAGCCCTTGCCGAACCAGCGCATGCGCTGGGCGCTGGTGCCGTGGGTGAAGCTGTCGGGCATGACGCGCCCCTGGGCCTTTTCCTGGATGGCGTCGTCGCCGACCGAGGCCGCGGCCCCCAGGCCGTCCTCGATGTCGGCGCGGGTGATCTGGATGTTCGAGACCTCGGGCGCGTGCCGCGCCCAGACGCCGGCGTAGCAGTCGGCCTGCAGTTCCAGCCGCACCGAGCCGCTCTGCGCGCCCTGCCGGCCCAGGCGGTCGGCCTGGCGGTTGGCGCCCAGCTGGTTCTGGATGTGGTGACCGATCTCGTGGCTGATCACATAGGCGCGGGCGAACTCGCCCTTGGCCCCGAACTTGGTCTCCAGCTCGTTCCAGAAGCTGAGGTCGAGATAGACCTTGCGGTCGGCCGGACAATAGAACGGCCCCATCGCCGCCTGACCCGCGCCGCAGCCGGTGCCGGTCGAGGCGTCGTACAGCACCACGGCGGCCGGCGGGACGTACTTGCCGCCCGAGCGGGCGAAGATCGGCCCCCAGACGTCGGCGTTCGAGGTCTCGATGACATCGACGAAGCGGCCGCCCTCGTCCTGCACCGAGCCACGCTGGCCCTCCTGCTGGGCGGCAGGCTCCTGGGCGCCGTTGACGACGCTGAGGGTGGTCTCCGGATTGATGCCGAAGACGAAATAGCCGACGGCCGCCAGCACCAGAGCCCCGACGCCGCCGCCGACCACGCCGACCGGACCCAGGCCGCGACGATCCTCGATGTTGCCGGAGCGCCGGCCGTCTTCCCATTCCATCCGCGCGGATCCCCTGGTGTTCTCGAAAGTCTAGTGGTCGGAGGCGGGCCGAACGGCCCGGATCGCCGCATTGCTCCGCGCCAGGCGGGCGTCGGTCAAGCGGTCGAGTTCGTCGAGGCGCAGCGACAGGGCCGCCGCCGGATCGCCGCGCGCGGGCAAGACCT
>NZ_QHJY01000382.1 GCF_003185805.1 Caulobacter sp. D5 | reverse complement strand
CGCCGCCGACCAGGCCGCCGGCGAGGCCCGCGAGCGCCGCGCCGCCCTGGTCGCCCGCCTGGACGGGGCCCGCGAACGCTTCGCCGAGATCGCCTCGAACATCCGCGAGAGCGCCCGCATGGAGCCCGAGGCCCTGGGCCGGCATCTGGCGGGCGAGGCCGTGGCTGTCCCGAAGGACGCCGCCGGCGTCGAGGCCCACCTTTTCGCCCTGGAGCGCGAGCGCGACGCCATCGGGGCGGTGAACCTGCGGGCCGAGGAGGAGGCCCAGGAATATGCCGGGCGCCTGGAGACCATGCGCATCGAGCGGGCCGACTTGTCGGGCGCGGTGGCCAAGCTGCGCGACGGCATCGAGGAGCTGAACGCCGAGGGGCGCGAACGCCTGCTGGCCGCCTTCGACGTGATCAACGGACACTTCCAGACCCTCTTCCAGGCCCTGTTCGGCGGCGGCCAGGCGGAGCTTCGGCTGATCGAGAGCGACGATCCGCTGGAAGCGGGCCTGGAGATCTTCGCCTGCCCGCCCGGCAAGCGCCTGGCCAGCATGAGCCTGATGAGCGGCGGCGAGCAGGCCCTGACCGCCAGCGCCCTGATCTTCGGCGTCTTCCTGGCCAATCCGGCCCCGATCTGCGTGCTGGACGAAGTCGACGCGCCGCTCGACGACGCAAACGTCGACCGCTACTGCAACATGCTCGACGAGATGCGCCGCCGCACCCTGACGCGCTTCATCGCCATCACCCACAACCCGGTGACCATGAGCCGGATGGACCGCCTGTTCGGCGTGACCATGTCCGAGCGGGGCGTGAGCCAGCTGGTGAGCGTGGATCTGTCGACCGCCGAGGAGCTGGTGGCGGCGCAGTAGGGCGGAAGCCCCTGAAAGGGACCCCAATCCGTAAAATCCCCGCGAAAGCGGGGACCCAGGTGTTTTATCGTCGAGCGTGGCGGGCTTCAGAAAAAGCCTGGGTCCCCGCTTTCGCGGGGATTTCACGGGGAAGAGGTCTATCCCTCCCATCGCCCCCCTGCGTTTTGTGGAAGAGGCTTGGTTAGCCCGGAAGCCCCGCCACCGCATGCCGCAGCGGATTGCTCGGATCGGCCAGCAGCTTGATCGCCATGGCGCAGGAGATCGTCACCAGCAGCGGCCGGATCAGTCGTGCGCCGAACCGCACCGCCAGGCGCGAGCCCAGCTGCGCGCCGAGGAAGGCGCCGACGGCCATGGCCAGGCCGATCGGCCAGATCACCGCGCCCTTGAGGATGAACAGCGCCAGCGCCCCGACATTGCTGGCGGCGTTGGCCAGCTTGGTGTGGGCCGTGGCCTTCAGCACGCCGTAGCCGAGCAGGGTGACGATGGCGACCATGTAGAAGGCCCCTGCGCCCGGGCCAAAGATGCCGTCATAGAAGCCGATGATCGGCGCGATGAAGCCGGCGAAGGCGGGCAGGGCCAGTCGGGCGGGGCCGTCCTCGGCCTTCAGGGCCTTGGACAGGCCGAAATAGACGGCGATGACGATCAGCAGCACCGGCACGAGGCCGGCCAGGAATTTCGGCGAAAGCAGGCTGGCGCACAGGGCGCCGGCGATCCCCGCCAGGCCCGCGGCCAGGCCGATCGGCCAGGCGGTCTTCCAGTCGATCAGGCCGCGCTTGGCGAAGGCCCGGGTGGCCGAGACCGAGCCGAAGGTGCTCTGCAGCTTGCTGGTGCCCAGCGCCGCGATCGGCGGCAGGCCGGAAAGCAGCAGGGCCGGCAGGGTGATCAGGCCGCCGCCGCCGGCGATGGCGTCCAGGGTCCCGGCCACGAAGGCCACGCCGAACAGGATGACGAGCAGTTGGACGCTCAGATGTTCCATGGCGATCCCTACAAACGCGAAAAGCCGCCCGGGAGCCGGGCGGCGGCAGGCGGCGGGTGAAGGAAGGGGAGGCGGCCGACAGCACGTCTCCCCATCGTTCGGATCAGCCGATCAGGTGGGCCCACTGGTGGGCGCGCGAGGCCTTGCTGTTGCGGCCCAGGGCCTTCAGCTCTTCGCGGGCCGCGGCCTTTTCTTCCTTGCGGACGCGTTGCTCGGCGGCTTCGACGGCCTTGCGTTCCTTACGCTCGGCGCGCTTGACGGCCGCGATCTCTTCCTGGCGGGCCAGGGCTTCGAGGCGGGCGATTTCCTTGGCTTCGGCGCGGGCGACGCGAACGGCTTCCAGCTCGGCGGCGCGTTGTTCATCGCGCTTGTCGAAATCAGGATCCTGAACGGCGGCCTTCGGCTTGAACTTGGCCAGCATAGCCTTCTTGGCTTCCTGCTGGGCGGTGATGCGATCGGCGAATCCGGTGTTCTTCAGGTAGGACATGAATCTTCGTGCTGTTGGAGAGGCGCGCCTCCTAAACCCCAAAACGGCGAAAAAAGCAATTGGAGCCGCCACGCTCTTCGTCGGACGGATCGTCGCGCGCCGGGGGTATCGCCAGCGGCGGGGCCGTCCCGGAGACCCAGATTCCGCGGATTGGCTGACCCTGCGGAAATTCCCTCGTCAAAACAGTGTCTTGTGCAGTTTCTCCACAATCTTGACGCACCGCAGCGCGCCCTATAGGTTCCGCCGCGATCAAGCCGGCCGAAAAAGCGCCTTCTTCAGGCGCGTCTGCGGGCGCTTTCGGACCTGACCGCTTCCCATGCCCAAGGCCGACGAACCGAACGACGAGGCTTTCAAGAGCCTGGACGCTCGGCTCGACGCTTTCGAGGCGCGGAAGGCGGCGGAAAAGCCCGCCAAGGCGGCGGACGAGAAGGCTTCCCAGGACGGCTATCGCCTCCTGGCGGATTTGATCGGGGGCGTTCTGGTGGGGCTGGGCTTCGGCTGGCTGCTCGACCACTACGTCGGTACGGGGCCCTGGGGAATGGTCGGCGGTCTGCTGATCGGAACCGGTCTCGCGATATTCTCCGTCGTCCGCAAGGCGACGAAACTGAGCGCGCAGGCGTCCAAGGCCCAGGCCGAGGATGTACACACGGGAGGCGGGTCCACCGCCCCCAAGCAGAAGAGAGACTAGGGCCGATGGCCGATCCGATGCACCAGTTCCAGATCCAGAAGGTCGTGGAACTGCCCACCGTGAACGTCTTCGGTCTTCCGATCGATCTGTCGATCACCAATTCGGTGGCCGCGATGCTGCTGGCCGCGACCCTGGTCGTGGCGTTCTACGCCGTCGCCGCCCGTCGCGCCGTGGTTCCGGGCCGCCTGCAGACCGTGGGCGAGATGCTTTATGGACTGGTCGACGGCCTGGCCGAGTCGATCATCGGCCACGACGGCAAGAAGTTCCTGCCCTTCATCTTCACCCTGTTCGCGTTCGTGCTGTTCATGAACCTGCAGGGCATGTTCCTGGTGTTCACCGCCACCTCGCAGCTGGCCGTGACCCTGACCCTGGGCCTGATGGTCATCCTGACCGTGGTCGCCGTCGGCTTCGCCAAGAACGGCCTGAAGTTCTTCAAGCTGTTCGCGCCGTCGGGCGTGCCGTGGCCGCTGTACTTCCTGCTGGTGCCGATCGAGATCCTGTCGTTCCTGATCCGTCCGATCACCCTGGGTCTTCGTCTTTTCGGCAACATGCTGGGCGGCCACGTGGTGCTGAAGATCTTCGCCGGTTTCGTGATCGCCCTCGGCGGTCTCGGTGCGATCGGCTGGGCCGGTTCGCTGCTGGCCCTTTCCTCCGTCGTCGCCCTGACGGCCCTCGAGTTCATGGTGGCCTTCCTGCAGGCCTTCGTGTTCGCGGTGCTTGCCTGCGTCTATATCAACGACGTCGTGCACCTCGACAGCCACTGATCACCCTTTTCTCTTCAACCTATCTCTGAATTCTCAAGGAGCCTCACAATGGAAGCGGAAGCCGCTAAGTACATCGGCGCTGGCCTGGCCATGCTCGGCATGATCGGCGCGGGCATCGGCCTGGGCGTCATGTTCGGCAACTATTTCCAAGGCGCGCTGCGTAACCCGACCGCCGCCGCTCAAGAGCGTCCGATGCTGTTCCTCGGCATGGCGCTGACGGAAGCCCTGGGCATCTTCGCCCTGGTCATCGCCTTCCTGATCCTCTTCTCGTAATCCTCTGAGCGCGGCGGCGGTCGGTTCCCGGCCTTCGCCGCGCTTTGATCTTTAAGAACCGAGCCTGCTCGCCCGTTTCGGGCCGCAGGCGCTAGCTGAGAGGCGCCCTCGCCCATGGCGACGGAAAATCACGGCACGGTCGCGACGACTGAAGCCCCCGGACACGAAAGCGGCGGTCTTCCGCAGCTCCAGTTCCAGCACTGGGGCGGTCAGATCGTCTGGCTGCTGCTCATCTTCGCCGTTCTCTACATCGTGCTGTCGAAGGGCCTGCTGCCCCGCGTCAGCGGCGCGATCGACGAGCGCGGCGCCAAGATCGCCGGCGACATCGCCGACGCCCGTCGTCTGAAGGACGAAGCCGAGGTGCAGGCCCGCGCGGCCGCCGCCGAGGTGGCCGAGGCTCGCGCCAAGGCCCAGAAGACCGCGGCGGACGCCAAGGCCCAGGCTTCGGCGCAAGCCGCCGAGCGCCAGGCCAAGGAAGAAGCCGTGCTGGCCGAAAAGCTGGCCGCGGCGGAAGCCTCGATCCAGGCCGCCCGCGACGAGGCCATGAGCCACGTCCGCACGGTGGCCGAGGAGACGGCCGGCGCGATCGTCGAGAAGCTGACGGGCAAGGCGGCTTCGGCCGCCGAGCTCAAGACGGCTCTGGCCTAAGGAGTAGCGGACCATGGAACACGAATCCCTGTTCAGCTTCTCCAACCCGGAGTTCTGGGTGCTGGTCGCCCTGGTGATCTTCTTCGGCCTGCTGGTCGTTCTGAAGGTCCTGCCGGGCGCCCTGTTCGGCGCGCTTGACGGCTACGCCGCCAAGATCCAGGCCGAACTCGACGAAGCCCAGAAGCTCCGCGAGGAGGCGCAAGCCCTGCTCGCCGAGGTCAAGGCCCAGCGCGAGGAAGCCGAGCGCCAGGCTTCGGCCATGCTCGAGGCGGCCAAGGCGGACGCGGTCCGTCTGGCGGCCGAGGCCAAGGAAAAGCTCGAGGAGCAGATCACGCGCCGCGCCCAAATGGCCGAACGCAAGATCGCCCAGGCGGAGGCCCAGGCCGCCGCGGACGTCAAGGCCGCGGCCGTCGACCTCGCCGCCCAGGCGGCCGAGGCGGTGCTCCTGGCCCGCGTCGGAACCGGCGCCGACCCCCTGCTCGACGCGGCCATCGGCCAGATCGGCAGCAAGCTGCAGTAGTCCTTCTTGGACGGCTGAAAGATCGAAAGGCGCGGCTCGCAAGGGCCGCGCCTTTTTCTTTGTCCTTTGATCCCTCTCTCTGAGAGAGAGGGAGGGGTCCACGCCATCGGCGTGGGAGGGTGAGAGGTTACACTCTTTCCGGATGAGGCGCGGTGGTCAGAGCTGCGGTTTGAATAGGGCTTGGGGTTTGCCTGTTAGCGGCGAAACCTCTCACCCTCCCACCGCTGCGCGGCGGGCCCCTCCCTCTCTCAAAGAGAGAGGG
>NZ_QHJY01000381.1 GCF_003185805.1 Caulobacter sp. D5 | reverse complement strand
TGCCGCTATCACTTCCCCCTCAGTCGCTCCGCGACAGCTCCCCCTTCAGGGGGAGCATCTTAGAAGCGGGGCCGGAAATCCCTCGGCGCCCACCCGAAATCCCTGACCGCATCCGCCGCGTCGAAGGTCAGGTCCTGGCTCATCCGCGCGCCCATGGCGGCCGTCGCGCCGGGGAAGAACGGCCGCGCCAGGGTCAGCAGCAGCGAGAACAGCCACGGGGGCAGGGGTGCGATCAGCGGCCGTCTCCCCAGGCCCTCGTAGATCCGGCGGACCATGTCGCGATAGGCCAGGGTCTCGCCGCCCACGAGATCGTAGGCGCGACCCGCCGCCGCCGGGGCGGTCGCCGCTGCTATGGCGCCGGCCGCCAGGTCGTCGGCATGGACCGGCTGGCGCAGGCCCTCGCCCGAACCCGACAGCGGCAGCACCTTGAAGCGGCGGATCAGGCCGGCCAGGCGGCTGACATTGCCGTCGCGGCCCTCGGCGTAGATCAGGGTCGGGCGCAGGATGGTCCAGGCCACGCCATGTTCCGAACAGAACGCCTCGACGGCGCTTTCCGCGTCGGCCAGGGCCTTGGCCACGGCGCGCTCGGCGGGCTCGGGCGAGGCTTCCTTGGTGAAGCGGCTGGTCGAGGAGAAGGCCACCAGCCGTGTCATGCCGCGCGCCTTCAGCAGCGGCAGCACGTCGGGCAGCAGCCAGATCGGCGACAGGGCGAAGACGGTGGCCGCGCCGGGCAGCTGTTCGGCCAGGTCGTCGGCGCGCAGGTCGGCGTCGATCCAGCAGGCGTCGCCTCCAGGAGGGCGGCG
Source organism: Caulobacter sp. D5 (assembly GCF_003185805.1). GTDB lineage: Bacteria > Pseudomonadota > Alphaproteobacteria > Caulobacterales > Caulobacteraceae > Caulobacter. The sequence continues at coordinate 3,037 of NZ_QHJY01000381.1, read as the reverse complement.
CGACAGCCCCATGGGCTCGTGGCCGGCGGCTTGCAGCCGCGCCATCAGGAAGGTCCCGATCAGGCTGGTGGCGCCCAGCACCAGGATCGGCGTCTTCAGAGTGTTTTCCGCGCTCATACTGCATCTATAGTCGCGGTACGGGAGCTTCGCCCATGCCCATGACGTACGAAGAGGTCCGCGCCTTCGCCTTTTCCCTGCCGCTGGTCGCGGACGGGACGTCGTACGGCTATGCCTGCCTCAAGGCGAACGGCAAGTTCCTGACGAGGCTGAAGGAGGACGGCGACAGCCTGGTTCTGACCGGCGTGCCGTTCGACGAGCGCGAGATGCTGATCGAGGCCGCGCCCGAGGTGTTCTATTTCACCGACCACTACCGGAACTATCCGATGGTGCTGGCCCGGCTGTCGGCGGTGGAGCCGGGGACGGTGAAGCGCATTCTCGAACGGCAATGGCGCGCCAGCGTCCCCAAGAAGGTTTCCAAGGCCCATGACGAACAAGACTGAGCGCGCCTGGCGCCTGGTCGCGGCGGCGATCGTCTGGTTCGGCGTCGTGCTGCAATACGGCCTGATGGTCTCGCACAAGGACCCCCTGGCCCAGACCGTGAAGTTCTTCAGCTTCTTCACGATCCTCAGCAACATTCTGGTCGGGACGGCGCTGGTCGCCTCGGCCCTCGCTCCTGAAAGCCGGCTCGGCGTCTGGGCGCGGCGGGCGGGCACGCGGGTGGCGGTGGGCGTCTACATCGGCGTGACGGCGCTGGTCTATCACGTGCTGCTGGCCGGGCTGTGGGACCCCAAGGGCTGGCAGCTGCTGGCCGACACCCTGCTGCACACGGTGACGCCGCTGCTGTTCCTGGCCGACCTGCTGGCTTTGCCGCCGCGCGAGGCGGCCCGCTGGGGGCAGGCCTGGAAGGCGCTGGCCCTGCCGCTGGCGTTCGGGGTCTGGACCCTGATCCACGGGGCGCTGTCGGGCTGGTATCCCTATCCGTTCCTCAACGTCGCCAAGCGGGGCTATCCGTCGGTGCTGGTGACCATGGTGGTGATGGCGGCGGGGTTCTTCGCGCTCACGCTTGTCCTGACAGGCATGCAGCATCTGCAACTACGGCTGGCGAAGCGGGACCGGGCGCCTATATCCGCCTGAGCGTTTTCCCAGGAGTTTCCCATGGCCCAGCCTACTGTCCGTTCCGGCGACATCGACATCCCGGCCATCGGCCTGGGCACCTACCAGCTGGAGAACGGCCTGGCCCAGACCGTGACCGAGAAGGCGCTGGAGCTCGGCTATCGCCATGTCGACACCGCCCAGATCTACGGCAACGAGCAGGACGTCGGCGCGGCCCTGGCGGCCACGGGCGTGCCGCGGAGCGAGATCTTCGTCACCACCAAGGTGTGGATCGACAAGTTCACCGAAGGCGACCTCCAGCGCTCGGTCGACGAGAGCCTCAAGAAGCTGCGGGTCGACCAGGTGGACCTCTTGCTGCTGCACTGGCCCAAGCCCAAGCCGGCGCTGTCGGAGACCATCGCGGCGCTGAACGCGGTCAAGGCCGACGGCCGCACGCGGGGCATCGGCCTGTCGAACTTCCCCTCGGCGCTGTGGGAGGAGGCGGCGGCCCTGTCTGAGGCTCCGCTGGCCACCAACCAGGTTGAGTACCACCCCTACCTGTCGCAGAAGACCCTGCGGGCCACGGCTGAGGCGCTGGGCGCCTCGATCACCGCCTGGTCGCCCCTGGCCCAGGGCAAGGTCGGCGACGATGCGGTGCTGAAGGCGATCGGCGAGAAGTACGGCAAGACGCCCGGCCAGGTGACCCTGCGCTGGCAGGTGCAGCAGGGGGTGGTGACCATCCCCCGCACCAAGAACCCCGCGCGGCTGGCGGAGAACTTCGCGATCTTCGATTTCGCGCTGACCGATGAAGAGATGGCCCAGGTCTACGCCCTGGCCCGCCCGGACGGCCGCATCGGCGACTGGATCGACGCGGCGTTCCGCTGGGATGCGGAGTAGTTTCTGAAGATGCTCCCCCTTTGGGGGAGCTGTCGCGGAGCGACTGAGGGGGTCTTTCCTTACCCTCTCCCTGAAGGGAGAGGTGTCGGCGCAGCCGACGGAGAGGGAAGTCGCTGCGAGGTCGGCCCAATCGGCGGAAGCTGAAAACGCCCCCCCTCCGGCCCTCTGGGCCACCTCCCCCAAAGGGGGGAGGATCTTCTGACCAACGAAAAAGGGGGCCGCTTTCGCGACCCCCTTCATCAGTCTCGAAAAGACCTGAACCTTACAGGTCCAGCAGCAGGCGCTGCGGGTCTTCCAGGGCTTCCTTCACCTTCACCAGGAAGGTCACGGCGCCTTGGCCGTCGACCACGCGGTGGTCGTAGGACAGGGCCAGGTACATCATCGGGCGGATCTCGATCTTGCCGTTGACGACCATGGCGCGTTCCTTGATCGCGTGCATGCCCAGGATGCCCGACTGCGGCGCGTTGAGGATCGGGGTCGACATCAGCGAGCCGTAGATGCCGCCGTTGGTGATCGTGAAGGTGCCGCCCTGCATGTCCTCGATGGCCAGGCCGCCCGAGCGGGCCTTCTTGCCGAGGTCGCCGATGGCCTTTTCGATCTCGGCCAGGTTCAGGGCGTCGGCGTCACGGACGACCGGAACCACCAGGCCCTTGTCGGTGCCGACGGCGACGCCGATGTCGTAGTGGTTCTTGTAGACGATGTCCTGACCGTCGATCTCGGCGTTGACGTCCGGCACGGCCTTCAGGGCGGCGACGACGGCCTTGGTGAAGAAGGACATGAAGCCCAGCTTCACGCCGTGGCGCTTTTCGAAGACGTCCTTGTACTGGGCGCGCAGGGCCATCACCGCGCTCATGTCGACCTCGTTGAAGGTCGTCAGCATGGCGGCGTTGTTCTGGGCTTCCTTCAGGCGACGGGCGATCGTCTGACGCAGGCGCGTCATCTTCACGCGCTCTTCGCGCTCGTGGATCGGACGCGGGGCCGACGGCGCGGCGGGCGCCGGAGCCGGGGCGGCGGCGCGGGCTTCCAGGGCGGCCAGGGCGTCGCCCTT
>NZ_QHJY01000380.1 GCF_003185805.1 Caulobacter sp. D5 | reverse complement strand
CACGGCGCGACATAGAGGGTCAGCACCGCCGACTGCACGAGCCCCAGGATCGGCGCGGCCACGACCAGCCACGGCCAGAACCGGTGCAGGAACTCGTCCGGTCCGGCGATCTTGGACAGTTCCGACCACGAGCCGGCGAGCGACAGGCCGACGACGATCAGCAGGATCAAGCCCACGACCATCTCCAGGGCCATGACCAGCAGCGTAGCCAGCAGCGCCATGCCCAGCAGGCGCAGCGACGAGCCCTTGGTCAGGGACCAGGATTCGAACAGCACCAGGCGTCGGCCGGCGAAGGTCATCGGCCAAGCCATCGACAGCCGCAGCAGCGCCCAGACGATGGCGACCAGCCCGGCGATCACCGTCAGGATCCCGATCGCGATGCCGGCGACCTTGCCGGCCGCGAAATAGGTCAGGAAGCCGACGAGCACGCCCGCGATCACCGCGACGAAGTAGACGATGTACCAGCCGATGACGAAGATCACCGTCAGCAGCAGCATCCAGCCCTCGCTGGCCCCGACGCGCAGATAGAAGCCGCGGCGGGCCTGCGGCTCCAGCACGGCCCGGAAGATGGCGGCGGCCACCAGGGTCTGGGCCAGGACCTGCAGGACGAAGGTTCCGAAATTGGCCGCCATCATGCGCATCTGCATGGCCATGACCTGAGCGAAGGCTTCCGGGTCCTGGGCCGCCGCGCTCTGGTTCAGTTCGCTCATGCGCGCGATGTCGCCGATCAGCGGCAGATAAAGCCCGATCAGCGGCGCGATCATCAGCACCAGCAGCACCACGCCCCACACCGCCACGGACGCCGGTTCGCGCCCCAGCAGGTTCCAACCGGCCACCGCCGCCGTCGTCGCGGAAAATCTCTTCGCCACCCCAAATCCCCCAAATAGGAACACACGCTCGGAGGTGGAGCTTACACGGCGGTTCCGTCTTGGCGAGGGCGGAGGTATGAGGGCGGCCATGACCACCTCCCCCATTCACGTGATCGGCGGCGGCCTCGCCGGTTCCGAGGCCGCCTGGCAGATCGCCCAGGCCGGCGTTCCCGTCATCCTGCACGAGATGCGCCGCGACGAAGACGCCAGCGGCGAGTTCTCAAGCAGCGAAGCGCTAGGACAAACAAAAAAGATTCGCACCGACGCCCACCAGACCGATGGCCTGGCCGAGATGGTGTGCTCCAACTCGTTCCGCTCGGACGACTGGCAATTCAACGCCGTTGGTTTGCTGCACGCCGAGATGCGGCGCTGCGACTCGATCATCATGTCGGCGGCCGACCAGCACCAGGTGCCGGCCGGCGGCGCCCTGGCGGTCGACCGCGACGGCTTCTCCGAAGAAGTCACGCGCCGCCTGGAAGCCCATCCGCTGGTCACCATCGTGCGCGAAGAGATCGCCGGCCTGCCGCCGGAAGCCTGGGACAGCGTCATCGTCGCCACCGGCCCGCTGACCTCGCCGGCCCTGGCCCAGGCGGTGCTCGACCTGTCGGGCGAGGGCCAGCTGTCGTTCTTCGACGCCATCGCGCCGATCATCCACCTCGAGTCCGTCAACATGGACGTCGCCTGGCGCCAGTCGCGCTACGACAAGGAAGGCCCCGGCGGCGACGCGGCCGCCTACATCAACTGCCCCATGAACAAGGAGCAGTACGAGGCCTTCATCGACGCCCTGCTCGAAGGCCCCAAGGCCGAGTTCAAGGAGTGGGAGAACGTCCCCTATTTCGACGGCTGCCTGCCGATCGAGGTGATGGCCGAGCGCGGTCGCGAAACCCTGCGCCATGGACCGATGAAGCCGGTCGGCCTGACCAACCCGCGCGACCCGACCGTGAAGTCCTACGCCATCGTCCAGCTGCGCCAGGACAATGCCCTGGGCACGCTGTGGAACATGGTCGGCTTCCAGACCAAGCTGAAGCACGGCGTCCAGGCCGAGACCTTCCGCATGATCCCGGGGCTGGAGAACGCCCAGTTCGCGCGCCTGGGCGGCCTGCACCGCAACACCTTCATCAATTCGCCCAAGCTGCTCGACAAGGGCCTGCGCCTGAAGGCCCAGCCGCGCCTGCGCTTCGCGGGCCAGGTGACCGGCGTCGAGGGCTATGTCGAGAGCGCCGCCATCGGCCTGCTGGCCGGCCGCTTCGCCGCCGCCGAGCGCAAGGGCGGATCGCTCGAGGCGCCGCCGGCGACGACGGCTCTGGGCGCGCTGGTCGAGCACATCACCGGCGGGCATCTCGAAGGCTCGCAAGAAGGCTCCCGGGGGGGCTCGTTCCAGCCGATGAACATCAACTACGGCCTGCTGCCGCCGCTGGAGGCCCCCAAGGTCGACGAGGACGGCAAGAAGATCCCGCTGAAGGAACGCGGCCGCGCCAAGAAGCGGCTGATGAGCCTGCGGGCGCTGAAGGACCTGGAGGCCTGGCTGACGGCGGGCTGAGCCGAAGCCGGCCTCCCCCGACTTGAAGAAAACGGCGTCCGCCCCGTCCAAGGCGGAAACGCGCGGCCGTGGAACCTTGGCGTCCCGGCCGCGCACCGTCGCGGCGTCTTTCGCGAGACCGCCCCATGCTCCGCCTCATCAGCGCCGCCGTCGCGACCACGGCCCTCCTGACCGCTCCGGCCCTCGCCCAGGACGTGACCTCTCCGGCCAGGGAGACGATCCTGGCTCCGTTCGACATCGTCCGCACCGAGGTGAAGAGCGTCGGTCCCGACGTGGTCTTCCGGGTGCAGGTGCGCGGCAAGGCCGGCGAGCTCAAGCCCAAGGCGACCGGCCAGTTCGCCGGCAGCGCCGTCTGGAGCTACGTCTGGCCGACCTCGCTGGACAGCGGCGGCGTCGGCTTCGAGGGCGGTCAGGGCATCCTGGCCCTGGCGGTGACCTTCCACCCCGACTTCGACGACGCGGCCTATGGCGGGGTGAACCGCCATGTCTGGCATCCGCACTGGGTGGTGCTGGTTCCGGATGAGGCCTGCGGCAAGGGCGCGCTGAAGGTCCGCGACATCCCGGCCGGGACCAAGCCCAAGGCGCCGGCCACCTGGCCCGGCGTGCCGCTGCTGATCGACAGCCCGAGCTATCCGACCACCCTGGCCACGGACACCGTCGAGGTCTCGGTTCCGGCCGGCGTGATCGGCGCGGTCGAGGGGGTGAAGTTCGACGGCGTGACCTCCGCCCTCAAGGTCAACGCCAACCTGCACGCGCCCTTGCTGTGCATCTCCGACATCTTCGACGTCGCTTCCGGCGACCTCAGCCTGCCCGGCCGCATCGGCCGCTGACTTCTCGCCGATCGTGTATCAGGCGCCGGGCGGCCCTCCCCGCCCGGCGCCTGATACACGCCTCGGACGCTGGCGCCGCCCCGGCGGCGAACCTCGGAAAGCGGCGCCTTTTCCGCCCTGGCGCGACATTTCGCCTCGGTTCGCAAACCATCGGTTTGTTGCCCGGAAGCTACGCCCGACCGCATATTTGCCGTTATCGACGCTTGCGGATCGATTTCGATTTGATCCCGACGCCATGTTTCGCCTTAATGACACCGGTAGCTATTTTAATGACACCGGTAGCGGTTAGCGCTACCAACAAGAAACGTATCACGGGTCAGGCCGCTCAATGAGCCGGGTCCGTCGGGAAGAACTGGGAGGGAATATGTTGCAAGTCACCTCGCGGCGGAGCCGCGCCCGCGTGCTGTGCGACCGAGCGTCGCTCGGCGCTCTGACCATCGCCGGCAGCCTGCTGATCACCGGCGCCGCCTTCGCTCAAGACACAGCCCCCGCCGCCGCTCCGGGCCAGACCGAAGAGAACGCGGTCGAGGAAGTGGTCGTCACCGGCTATCGCGCCGCCCTGCAGAGCGCCCTCAGCGTCAAGCGCAACTCCAATGTGATGGTCGACGCCATCAACGCCGAGGACATCGCCGACTTCCCCGACGCCAACCTCGCCGAGTCGCTGCAGCGCCTGCCGGGCGTGTCGATCGACCGCGAGAACGGCGAAGGCCGCACCATCACCGTCCGCGGCCTGGGCAGCGACTTCACCCGCGTCCGCCTGAACGGCCTAGAAGCCCTGTCGACCGCCGGTCCGTCGATCGCCGGCGACGCCGCCAACCGCTCGCGCGGCTTCGACTTCAACACCTTCGCCTCGGAGCTGTTCAGCGCCCTGAAGGTGCAGAAGACCGCCTCGGCCGAGACCGACGAAGGCTCGCTCGGCGCCACGGTCGACCTCGAGACCGGCAAGCCCCTGAACTTCAAGAACCGCCGCCTGGCCCTGTCGGTGCAGGACGCCTACTACAACAACGGCGGCACCCATTCGCCACGCTTCGCGGGCCTGATTTCGGATCGCTGGGAAACCAACTGGGGCGACTTCGGCGCCCTGTTCTCGGCCGCCTACAACAAGCGCAACCAGATCATCGACAGCTATCAGCGCCAGGCCGGCCAGTCGGAATACACCTACCGGCAGGCGACCTTCCTGGCGACCAACTCGACCGCCACCTCGCCCCGCCGCCAGGGCTTCGCCGCCCCGACCGGCACCGCCTGCAACGGCGGCGTGATCCCGGGCGTCAACATCACCAACTCGGCGATCTGCTCGATGCTGGTGGGCTCGAACTCGACCGCCTACAACCTGGTCAACAACCCCTCCAGCGCGACGACCAACGCCACCAGCCTGACCGGCACCGGCACGATCACCGGCGCCGGCCCGCTGACCCGCATTCCCGCCCTGGCCACGCTGAACCAGCAGGACCTGGAACAGGAGCGCATAGGCCTGACCGGCGCCCTGCAATGGCGCCCGACCAGCCGCACGACGATCTCGTACGACTGGGTCTATTCGGAGCTGGAGCAGTCCTCGATCAACTACCAGGTCCAGACCGTCGGCCTGAACCGCAACAACACCAACGGCGGCAACAACAACGCCTTCTACAACATGACCTCGTCGACCTCGTCGACGATCAAGCGCTCGCTCTACAACTCGTGCACGGCCCAGACCGCCACGGACATCCGTGACGCCATCGACTGCGGCCAGGCCCTGAACGGCGGCGCGCTGGTCGCCGGCACGACCAACAGCTACAACCCCTACAACCTCGATCCGTACGACTACTACAACAACCCCAGTTCGGTGGGTTACGTGGCCAGCTCGTACGGCGCCTCGATGGTGGACAAGTTCATCGGCCGTCCCAGCGTCCGCCTGATCGACGCGGCCCTGTCGCCCACCGGCGCCAACGCCGACTATCTGAAGCTGGGCAACGTCGACCTGCGCTCGGCGGCCGACGCGGCCTTCTTCACCACCTATTTCCGCCAGTCCTCGCTGAAGCTGGACCACGAGTTCAGCGACAACTTCACGATGACCGCCGTCTGGGGCAAGTCGTCGTCGAAGAACAAGACGCAGGGCCTGCTGGCCGACTTCATCCGCCTGGACTCGGGCCAGGGCGTGGCCGGCGACGACTACCTCGTCTACGACGCCCGCGGCGGCGGCGACATGCCGCTGCTGAACCTCGGCTTCGACGCCACCAAGGCCTCGGCCTGGGATTTCGTGAAGGGCTACTCGGCCCTGCGCCACTTCCAGCGCCTGACCAACAACGACTACGAGACCCTGCGCTTCGACTTCAAATATTCGGTCGACGACAATCTCGACGTGAAGTTCGGCATCAGCCGGCGCGAATACGGCTTCTCGACCGCCGAATATCGCCGCATGACCGGCGAGACCCTGAACCCCAGCCTGAAGGAAGCCGGCGTCACCGTCGCCGACGTCAGCAAGGTCGTGAACTGGGGTACGGGCCTGGACGTCCCGGCCGGCACCACCACCGCCTTCCTGGTCCCCGACCTGCAGAAGATGGTCAACCTGTTCCAGTTCGACTGCAACTGCATCAACAAGTGGGGCGACTGGCGCCTGTCCTACCTGGCCAGCGCCGCCAACCGCTATTCGGTCGATGAGAAGGACACCGGCGCCTACGTCCAGTTCGACTACAACACCGAGGTGTTCGGACGGACCCTGCGCGGCAATGTCGGCACCCGCTACGCTCTCACCGAGGTGGAGTCGTCGGGCCTGACCAACACCTCGCGGCCGATCGCCGGCGAGAACAAGTATCACGACGTCCTGCCCTCGCTGAACGCCGCCTACGAGGTGGCCGACAACATGATCGTCCGCTTCGGCGCGGCCAAGGTCATGGCCCGTCCGATGCTCGCCAACCTGGCGCCCAGCGTCACCGCCATCAGCGTTCCGACCGGGGTCGGCGCGACGAGCGGCGCCTCGCTGACGGTCGGCAATCCCAAGCTCGACCCGTTCCGCGCGGTCAACTACGACCTGAGCTTCGAGTGGTACTTCACCACCGGCGCCCTGGTCTCGGTCGCGATCTTCGACAAGCAGATCAACAACTTCCCGCAGACCCTGATCAGCAACGCGGCGCTGAGCTCGATCCTGGACGCCGACGGGATCGCCGCCCTGCGGGCCGCCCAGACCAACGTCAACGCCATCGCCTATATCGACGCCGACAACACCTTCGACATCCGCCAGTACGGCAACGCGCCGGGCGGCTACATCCGCGGCATCGAGTTCAACTACCAGCAGGACCTGACCTTCCTGCCCTGGTATTTCAAGCACCTGGGCGTGCAGTTCAACGCCACGCACCTGGAGTCGGAGCTGGAGTACATCGTGACCCCGGCCAACAGCCGCACGGGCGCGGCGGCGATCACCGGCAAGGGTCCGTTTACGGGCGCCTCGCCGGACGCCTTCAACTTCACGGTCTACTACGAGGTCGACAAGTTCTCGGCCCGCCTGTCGTCGTCCTACCGCAAGGGCTACCGCACGACCTATCCGATCGCCGCGGGCACCTGCGAGCCGGGCTTCTGCGACTCCCCGCTGGTCAACGACTTCCTGGGCAGCAAGAAGACCTTCAACCTCGACGGTTCGGCCACCTACAAGCTGAACAAGGCCGTCACCTTCTCGCTTGAGGCCCTGAACCTGACCAACCAGAAGGAAGAGCGCTGGGGCTACGAGAACGACCCCGTCGTGACCCGCTATGCGGCCACCGGCCGGTCGATCTTCGCGGGCGTCCGTCTCGTCTACTGACGTTCTGGCGTCTGAACGCCTCGAAATCCTGGCGGCGCGGAACCCTTCCGCGCCGCCTTTTTCTTGTCCGCGCCGGTCCCGCCCGGATTGGGGAAGAAGCCGAAGCCCTTGAGCAGGATCCGCAGCGCCTCCCAGTGGATGGCCGCCAGCACCCCGACCACCTGCCAGGGATGGCCCAGCATGGCCCGAAGCAGCGCCCGGTCGCTCAGCGGCTCGCGCCGGCCGGTAAAGCTGGCCGCCAGCACCCGGCCCTCGTCGTCATGGACGTCGATGCCCACCCGCACCGCCTCGCGCGGCGGGGCCAGGGTGAAGGCATAGCGCAGGTCCATAGGCATGAAGGGCGAGACGTAGAAGGTCTTGTCGCAGCCCTGCACCACCACCCCGTCCTCGCGGGCGGTCGCCGGCAGCACGTAGTCGCTGCGCTCGCCGAAGGTGTTGCTGACCGCATAGACCACCGCCGCCAGCCGCTCGTCGGCGTCGTGATGGAAATAGACCGTCAGCGGGTTGAAGCCGTGGCCCAGCACGCGGGGCATGCACAGCGCCGCGATGCGGCCGCCGGGATGGTGCAGGCCGTGCCGCGCCAGCAGCGCCTCGATCTGCGGCTTGACTGGCGCGCGCCGACGCTCGGCGTGGTCGCGGTCGTGATAGCTGAGCAGGTTGAGGGCGTTGTGCGAGAAGAGCCGCAGGCGCTCCCCGGCCGCGTCGAGCTCGTCGAGATCGAGCAGCAGCATGAAGATCCGATAGCTCAGCCGGTGGCGGCGCGGCCGGGCGCGGTCGTGGACGACGAGGCCGGAATAGAGGGCCGAGCGCAGGGTCATGCGGCCAGCTCCGGCTGCGCCGGCGCCGCCTTGCCCAGGACGATGCGGCCGGAGGGATCGGCGACGGTCCAGGGCCGGCGCCCCCCGCCCAGCTGCTCGGCCACGGCCAAACCGGCTTGAAGGCCGTCCTCGTGGAAGCCCGAGCCGAAATAGGCCCCCGCGAACCAGGTGCGCCGCGCGCCCTGCAGCGACCACAGGCTCGCCTGCGCCGCCATGGCCGCGCCGTCGAACAGCGGATGCTCGTAGACCTGGTCGTGCAGCACCTGGCCCGGCGCGCGGTCGGGATTGAGCGACAGGAAGAAGGGATCCTGGCCCGGCAGCGGCTGGAGGCGGTTCATCCAGTAGGTGACGCCGCCGGCGCCCTCCCCGTCCCGCCCCTCCGCTCTGCGACGCCCGACATGGTTCCAGCTGGCCCAGGCCTTCGCGCGACGCGGCATCAGGGCGCGGTCGCGGTGCAGCACCGCGCGGTTGCGGCTGTAGCGGAAGGCGCCCAGCAGGGCCGCCTCCTCCGAGGTCGGCCTGGCCAGCATGGCCAGGGCCTGGTCGGCGTGGGCGGCGATCACCACCTGGTCGAAACGGCGGACCTCGCCCGCGCCATCCTCGATGGTCACGTGGTCGGGCTGGCGATCGATCCGCCGCACCGGCCGCGACAGCAGGATCTCGCCGTCGGTGTCGGCCGCGATGGCGGCGACGTAGCGGGCGCTGCCGCCGGCCACCGTGCGCCAGATCGGCCGCTTGTCGATCGGCAGCATCAGACCGTGATTGTCGAAGAACCGCAGGAAGGCGCCGGCCGGAAACTCGCGGATGTCGGCCAGCGAGGTGGACCAGATCGCGGCGGCCTGCGGCAGCAGGTGGTCTTCCTGGAACGCCCGCCCGAACCCTTGGGCGTCGAGATAGTCCACCAGCCGGCAGAAGCCGTCGTCGCGCAGGGCCCGGGCGTCGCGCGCCCCGGCCCGGTAGAAGCGCATGACGTCGAGCAGCATGCGCAGGAAGCGCGGGTTCACCAGATTGCGCTTCTGGGCCAGCAGGTTGCTGGAGGAATATTCCAGCGCCCCGTCATCGAGCGACACCCCGAACGACATGTCGCTGTCGACCGTCTCGACGCCGAGGTGCGCGAACAGGGCCGTCAGGTTGGGATAGTTAGGCTCGTTGTAGACGATGAAGCCGGTGTCGACCGCCGCCTCGCCCACCCGCACGGTGTTGGCGTGGCCGCCCAGCCGCTCGTCGGCCTCGTACAGCGTCACCTCGTGGCGCTTCGACAGCAGCCAGGCCGCCGACAGGCCCGAGATTCCGGAGCCGACGACGGCGATGTGCTGGCGAGAGGGCGAACTGGACATCGGTGCTCCTGGGGGGCTCCTGGCAAGGCTCTGCTTGCAGCTACGGAGCAAGGGCGATCCCGGACGCATGCATCCGAACATCGATCGCCGCCGTAGCTCCGACCGAAGGTCGCCGGCGGCGGCCGATCGGACGGAGATCCCATGACCGACGCGACGACGAGCGAGCCCGTCCTGGCCGCGCCTGGCGCCGAAGCAGAGCGCGGGCGGGCCGGCGGCGGCCTGGTCTCGGCCCTGGTGCGCCTGGCCCAGGACGCCCCGGTTCCCGATTTCGTCGCGAAGCTGGCGATCGAGCGGCTGGTGGCCGGCGCCCGGCGCTCGCTCGAGGACGCCCCGCCCGACGCCGGCCAGCGCTTCGCCGAGGCCATGGGCGAGCGCCCGATCGCCACCCATGTCGAAGACGCCAACGCCCAGCACTACGAACTGCCGGCCGCCTTCTTCGAGGCGGTGCTGGGCCCGCACCTGAAATATTCCAGCGGCTTCTACCCGCCCGGCGCGCGCGAGCTGGCCGAGGGCGAAGTCGCCGCCCTGCGCGAGACCGAGCTTCACGCCGACCTGCGCGACGGCCAGTCGGTGCTGGAGCTGGGCTGCGGCTGGGGATCGCTGTCGCTGTGGATGGCCGAGCGCTTTCCCAACTCGACGATCACGGCGGTGTCGAACTCGGCCTCGCAGAAGGCCTTCATCGACGGCCGCGCCGCCGCCCGAGGCCTGTCGAACCTCACCGTCGTCACCGCCGACATGAACGCCTTCGAGGCCGGGCGGCGGTTCGACCGCGTCGTCTCGGTCGAGATGTTCGAGCACATGAGCAACTGGCGGGCGCTGCTGACCCGGGTGCGGACCTGGCTCGAACCCGACGGCCTGCTGTTCCTGCACGTCTTCACCCACGTCGCGACGCCCTATCGCTTCGAGACCGACGACCCGGACGACTGGATCGCCCGCTATTTCTTCAGCGGCGGGATCATGCCCAGCCACGACCTGGCGAGGCAGTTCCCCGACCTGTTCGAGGTGGCCATGGACTGGCGCTGGAGCGGCGAGCACTACGCCCGCACCGCGCGGCAATGGCTGGAGCGGTTCGACGCCGCCCGCGCGACGATCGATCCGATCCTGGTCGAGGTCTATGGCGACCGCGCCGCCGTCTGGCGGCGGCGCTGGCGGCTGTTCTTCCTGGCCACGGCCGGCCTGTTCGGCCACCGCGGCGGCCGCGACTGGGGCGTCAGCCACTATCGCCTGCGACCCGTCGCCTGACCTGAGGAAACACCCATGCTCCGCTACGCCGCCGGCTACCTGGCGACCGCCGTCGTCTTTCTGGCCATGGACGCCGTCTGGCTGACCCAGACGGCCGAACGCCTCTACCGCCCGCACATCGGCGCCCTGATGGCCGACAAGCCCAACCTCGTCGCCGCGCTCGCCTTCTACCTGATCTACATCGCCGCCGTTCTGGGCCTGGCGATCATCCCGGCCCTGCGGCCAGGCGGCGGCTGGTCGCGGCTGCTGACCAGCGCGGCGCTGTTCGGCCTGGCCGCCTACGCCACCTACGACCTGACCAACCAGGCGACGCTGAAGACCTGGTCGACCGTGATCACCCTGGCCGACATGGCCTGGGGGACCTTCGTCACCACGATCGCGGCCTCGGCGGGCTATTTCGTCGCCAGTCGGCTTGGCGGACGCTAGCCGTTGCCAGCCTCGCGGCCCCGTGCGACCGTCCGTCGCAGATTCAGGCGCCAGGGGGCCCTCGGTTGGACGCAGACTCAAGCCGCGCCTTGCTTTCGCGAGCCCTCGCGCGCGTCGCCAACCGCGACCACGACGCCCTCAAATACGTCTATCGGCACACCTCGGCGAAACTGCTGGGCGTCGTCCTCCGTATCTTGAATGATCGCGAGGAGTCCGAGGACGTGCTGCAGGACGTGTATCTGACGGTGTGGAACAAGGCCGACCGGTTCGATCCGGAGAAGGCCAGCCCCATCACCTGGCTGGTCAGCCTGGCCCGCAACCGCGCCATCGACAAGCTGCGCGCCCGGGGGACCCGGGTGATGACCGGCGTCGAGGAAGCCGAGGCCCTGCCCGACGCCGCACCGCTGGCCTCGGCCCGGGTCGAGGCCGACGAGGACCGCCTGCGCCTCGACGGGTGCCTGGACCAGCTCGATCCCAAGCATTCCGGCGCCGTGCGCAAGGCCTTCTTCGAGGGCCTGACCTATGACGCCCTGGCCCAGGCGGTAGGCGTGCCGCTGGGCACGATGAAAAGCTGGATCCGGCGCAGCCTGATCAGCCTGCGGGCCTGTCTAGAAGCATGACCGACGCGACCGACATCCCGCCGGAAGGTGAAGAGCGCCCCCTGGCCGGCGAGTACGTGCTGGGCGTGCTGGACACCGCCGAACGCGCCGAGGCCGAGCGCCGCATCGTGGCCGAACCGGCCTTCGCCCGGTCCGTCGCCTGGTGGGAGGAGCGCCTGACGCTGCTGGCCGCCGATGTTCCTTCCGCGACGCCGTCAGAAGGCCTGTGGCCGCGCATCCAGAACCTGATCGTCGAGCCGCTGAAGCCCTCGGCCTGGAACAGCGTGAACCTGTGGCGCGGCGTGGCCGCCGGCGCCCTGGCCCTGGCGGCCGCCAGCGTCGTCATCGCCGTGCTGCCGCGCCCGGCCG